>DASTYQ010000059.1:0-26953 GCA_035764775.1 Gaiellaceae bacterium | reverse complement strand
GTTCCCCGCACCCCTCCCCGCTCACGAGCGAGGATCTCGCTCGTGAGCGCGAGCGCGCGAGTCCGTGCCCGCCAGCTCCTCGACTCGCGCGGGAACCCGACGCTCGAGGTCGACGTCGCGCTCGAGTCGGGCGCGTTCGGGCGTGCTGCCGTCCCGTCCGGCGCCTCGACCGGGGAGCACGAGGCCGTCGAGCTCCGCGACGCGGACCCGTCGGCGTTTCTCGGCAAGGGCGTACTCAAGGCGGTCGCGAACGTGAACGGGGAGATCGCGGCTGCAGTCGTCGGTCTCGCCGCGACCGACCAGCGCGCGCTCGACACGATGCTCATCGAGCTCGACGGAACGCCGACGAAGAGCCGCCTGGGCGCGAACGCCGTCCTCGGCTGCTCGCTCGCGGCCGCGAAGGCGGCTGCGGCCGATGCCGGCCAGCCCCTGTATCGGTGGCTGGGCGGCGCGGATGCTCGCACGCTTCCGGTACCGCTGATGAACGTGATCAACGGGGGCGTGCACGCCGACAACCGGATCGACCTCCAGGAGTTCATGGTCGTCCCCGCAGGCGCCGAGACGTTTACCGAGGCGCTCCGCATCGGCGCCGAGGTCTTCCACCGGCTCAAGGCGCTGCTCCACGAGCGCGGCCTTGCCACAGCCGTCGGCGACGAAGGCGGCTTCGCACCGGACCTGGAGTCGACGGAGCGTGCGATCGAGACCATCCTCGAGGCCGCCGAGCGCGCTGGGCACCGCGAGCGTGTCGCGATCGCGCTCGACCCGGCGGCCAGCGAGGTCTTCCGCGACGGCGCCTACCACCTGCCCGGCGAGGGACGAACGCTGACGCCTTCGGCGATGGTCGAGTTCTACGCCGAGCTGGCCGAGCGCTTTCCGCTCGTCTCGGTCGAGGACGGCCTCGACGAGAACGCGTGGGGGGACTGGCGTGAGCTGACGGACGCGCTCGGCGACCGCGTGCAGCTGGTCGGCGACGACCTGTTCGTGACGAACGTTGACTTCCTCCGCCGCGGCGTCGACGAAGGGGTTGCGAACGCGATCCTCGTCAAGGTGAACCAGATCGGGACGCTGACGGAGTCGCTCGACGTCATCGAGCTCGCGCGAAGCGCCGGCTACGCGACGGTCATCTCTCACCGCTCCGGCGAGACCGAAGACACGACGATCGCCGACCTCGCGGTCGCCGTGAACGCCGGTCAGATCAAGACCGGAGCGCCGTCACGCACCGATCGGGTCGCGAAGTACAACCAGCTGCTTCGGATCGAGGAAGAGCTCGGCGACGGAGCCGTGTATCCCGGCTGGTCCGCCTTCAGGTCGCATAGATAGCCTGCCCCGCGTGTCGTCTCTGGATCGCAGGACGAAGATCGTCGCGACGATCGGACCCGCCTCGAACGACGAGCGGACACTCGCCGCGCTCGTCGAGGCGGGAATGGACGGCGTCCGGCTGAACTTCTCGCACGGCGCACACTCGGACCACCAGCTGAGCGCGACGCGCGCCCGGGCGATCCAGGCGCAAGCCGGACGCCCGCTGGCGTTGATCGCCGACCTCCAAGGCCCGAAGATCCGGATCGGCGACCTCGAGGACGCTGTGGAGCTCCGGGTCGGCGACAGCGTGGTCGTCGCGGGTGAGGAGCAATGCGGCAAGGACGATCTCCCGGTTGCCCCGGACGTTCTCGCTGCCGTCCTCGAGGCAGGCGACGAGATCCTGATCGACGACGGTCACGTGCGACTCCGGGTCGAGCGCATGGACGGCGCGAGGGCGCTGTGCGAAGTCGTGACGGGCGGTCTGGTCGAGCCGCACAAGGGTGTGAACGTCCCCGGAGTGCCGTTGCCGGTCCCGTCGCTGACCGAGAAGGATCTCGTCGACCTCGAGTTCGCTCTGTCCCTCGGCGTCGACTACGTCGCGCTGTCGTTCGTCCGCTCGCACACCGACGTCGCTGCCCTCAAGGCGAAGATCGAGGAGGCGGGATCACAGGCGTGGGTGATCGCGAAGATCGAGCTGAAGGAGGCGGTCGTCCAGCTCGAGTCGATCCTCGACGTCGCCGACTCGGTGATGATCGCGCGCGGGGATCTCGGCGTGGAGATCGGCGCCGCGGAGGTGCCCCTGCTGCAGAAGCAGATCATCCTCGGCGCGCTCGAGCGCGGAAAACCGGCGATCACGGCGACGCAGATGCTCGAGACGATGATCCACCGTCCCGAGCCGACGCGAGCGGAGGCGTCCGACGTCGCGAACGCGATTCTCGACGGCAGCTCGGCGTTGATGCTCTCGGCCGAGACTGCCGTCGGCGAGTACCCGGTGCAGGCCGTCGAAACCATGGCCCGCATCGCGTGTGCCGTGGAGCCGAGCCTCGGATACCGCCACCAGCTCCCGTCGGCGCTCGAGGAGCCGACGGTGGGCCGGGCGATGTCGAATGCCGCTTGCGACCTCGCCGAGGCACTCGGTGCGAAGGCGATCCTCGTGCCGACGTTCACCGGGCGCACCGCCTCGGCAGTCGCCCGCCTGCGGCCGAGGCGTCCCGTCGTCGCGCTGACCCACGTGGCCCCCTCGCTCCAGCACATGGCCATCGAGTGGGGTGTCACGCCGCTCGAGATTCCCGAAGTGACCGACGTCGAGGAGCTGTGGCAGCTCTCCATCGCGACTGCCCGCGATGCGGGCGTGGTCGCCCCGGGTGACCGCGTCGTCCTCACCGCCGGCACGGCGGTGAACATTCCCGGCTCCACGAACGTCATCAAGGTCGACGTCGCCTAGCTCTCGCCCTCCGGGGCAGGGGTCGCGCCGCCGGCGACGAACGTGGCTGCGTGGCGGGGAGGGCCAAGGCGAGGGCTTCCGAGAAGAGGCGGGCTGCACGTGCGCAGGTCGGTCGCCGTCGGCTGCGGCTCCTGTGGGCTGTCGCGATCCTGGGCATCGCGGTCTACCTCTACTACCGGCCGATCTCGTCGTACCTCGAGACCCGGAACGACCTGGCCGAGAGTCGCGCCGAGGTCGAATCGCTCCGTCTCGTCAAGGCCGAGCTCGAGCTTCGGCTGGTCAACTCGACCACGGTCGACTCGATCGAGCGCGAGGCACGCCGCATCGGCTACGTGAAGCCGGGCGAGCGGTACTTCGTCGTGAAGGGGATCCCCGCGTGGCGCAGTGCCCGCAACGCCGGCCGCTAGAGCCGACCTAGTCTTCACCCATGGACGATCGCGAGATCGTCGCGGGCCAGCTGGGTCGCTCGCCGCGCGCATTCGCGCGCGTCGCCGGCCGCTGCCCGTACGGGCTCCCCGCGGTCACGGAGCAGGCGCCGTACGACGCGCAGGGCGAGCCGTTCCCGACGACCTACTACGTGACGTGTCCTCACCTCGTCTCCGCGATCGCCAGGGTCGAGGCGGCCGGGGGTGTCGAGCGGTGGAGCGAGGCGGCGGCGAGCGAGGAGCACCTTGCCGACTCGCTCGCGCGCGCGACGGCCGAGCAGCGGCTCATCCGTCGTGAGCTCGCCGGCGACGAACGCGGCTCGGACGCCGGGGCGTCGCTCGATCTGGGCATCGGCGGCTCCCGGTCGCCCGAGCACCTGAAGTGCCTGCACGCGCACGTCGCCTTCGCGCTGGCACGGCCGGGATACGAGCTCGGAGAGCAGATTCTCGCCGACGTCGTCGACCCGTGGCCGGCCGACGGATGCTGCTCCGGGAGCCTCTGCGGCGTCGTCTAGTGTCCTCGCTCGTGCCGGCCGACCTCGCGAGCACTCGGCTCGAGTGGGAGCGCGCGTACCGCGACCTCGAGGAGATCGCACGCGATCCCGCGGCTGCAGATCGCGTCCGCAGCCAGCTCGACGTGGTGACCGCCGAGCTCCGTCGACGAGTCGGAGGCACCTTCACGATGGGTGAGCTCGCGGACGAGTACGCGCTCGCAGACGTGTGGGCTCGACACGTTCTCGCCGAGCAGGGCGTTCCCGGCTGGCCACGCACGCTCACGCTCGTCGAGGGTGCGGCATTCCATCTCTATGCCCGCGGCGCGGTCGACCACCTCCCGTGACGATGCTCGAGCCGCCACGCCGCACGGCTCGTTCCCGGAGAAGCCGCCGGGACGCGATCGGTCGCGTCGCGCTCGTCGCCGTGGGCCTCGCGCTCGCGTTCCTGTTCGGCATCGCCTTCGCCCAGACGCTCGACGACCGACCCAAGTCGGGTGGCGCCGAGACGATCGTCCGCACGCTGACGCCGCTCCCGCAGGATGCACCCGGCCGAACGGTCACGGTGACCCTGACGGCCACGGGCCCGTAGCGAGGCGGGCCGGACAGGTCCGGCCGCTACAGCTCTTCCGACGCCTCGAGCAGGCCGGCGACGATGATCCCGACCGCGCACGTGAGGCTGATCCAGATCCCGACCCCGCGGCTTGCGAAGAAGAAGCTGTCGGGAATGGAGATCACCCGCACGAGCACGAGGATGGTCGCGAGCGAGCCGATTCCGATCGCGACGAGGCTCTCCGGCACCGACGCCGGCATGCCGACGCCGACCTCGCGCAACACGACGACGAGTACGGCGGCGAGCCCGAGGAAGAGCACGATCTTCCCGATCGTGCCCGTATGCCAGCCGATGACCGAAACCGTGGTGCCGTTGCCCTCACCGGAATACCAGCCCGTCAGCGCCGACAGCGAAAGCAGGAGCCCGAAGAGGAACGTAAGGCTTCCGCCCATGCCGGAGAGCTCTCCCGAGCCGGGAAACGACATGCGTCCGCGTCCTCTCGGGCCGTTCATCGCGGGAAGCATATGACGTCGTCACGACGGGAAAGGCTGCACACGGTGGAATCTCGTTCCTAGAATTCCTCCGTGGCCCAAACGGCACCGTCGCTCCCGGAGCGGAGACTCGTCGACGACGAGCCGCCGCTCGACCCCGACGCGATCTCGCGCTCGTATCTCCAGCACCGTGCGCGGCGGGCAGCACGGGCGAAGCTCCACCGCCAGAAGCGGTGGGCGGCCGTTCGCTTCTGGCTCGTCGTCGTGCTCGTCCTGGTCGTCACCGTGGTGCTCGCGGCGCGGACGCTGGGCGAGATCGAGCGCGTCTTCGGCATCTAGGCCATGACCGAAGGTGCGTCCGGGGGGACGCCCGGCAGCTTCGCGCTGGGCGCCCTCGTGTTCGGCGCGGGGGTCGGCGCGCTTGCGACCGAGATCACCGCCTCGAGGCTGCTCGCGCCGTACTTCGGGTCCTCCACGATCGTCTGGGCCAACCTCATCGGGATCGTCCTCGCCGCTCTGGCTCTCGGCTACTGGCTCGGTGGACGCCTCGCCGACCGCCGACCGGAGCCACGTCTGCTGGGCTCGATCGTGCTCGGGGCGGGCGTCTTCGTCGCGGTGATCCCGTTCGCCGCCAAGCCGTTCCTCGACTTCACCGTCGACGGACTCGACACGGCGTCGGCAGGCGCAGTGATCGGGAGCTTTCTCGCCGTCCTGCTCCTGTGCGCCCCGCCGGTCGTGCTGCTCGGAATGGTCTCGCCGTTCGCGATCCGGCTTGCCGTCTCCTCGATCGCGACCGCCGGGGCGGTTGCGGGACGCCTGTACGCGCTGTCGACGGCGGGATCGCTGCTCGGCACGTTCCTGCCCGCGCTCGTCCTCATCCCGGCGATCGGAACGCAGCGGACGTTTCTCGTCATCGCCGTGGTGCTTGCCGCCTCGTCGTGCTTCCTCCTCGGCACGCGCTACCTGCTCGCGCCGGCGCTCCTGGCGGCGCTGCTCCTCGTCCCGCCCGGCGCGATCAAGGCTGAGGAAGGCCTCATCCACGAGGAAACCTCGTACTACCAGTACATCGGCGTCGTCGAGCGCCCTGACGGCCGGCGCCTGCTCCATCTGAACGAAGGAGTCGCCGTGCACTCGGTTTGGCGTCCGGACTCGGTACTGACTGGCGGGGTCTGGGACGCGTTCCTCGCGCTCCCGCCGCTCCTCGGCCGGCCGCTGGAACGCGTGGCGATCCTCGGGAACGCCGCCGGGACGACTGCGCGCGCGCTCGGCGTCTACTACCCCGACGCGACCGTGGACGGCGTCGAGCTCGACCCGGCCGTGAGCCGCGTCGGCCGCAGGTACTTCGGCATGGGCGAGAACGCGCAGCTGTCCGTGCACGACGCCGACGCGCGGCCGTTCCTCCGCTCGACCGACGAGCGCTACGACCTCATCGTCGTCGACGCCTACCGGCAGCCCTACGTGCCCTTCTATCTCGCCACCCGCGAGTTCTTCCGGCTCGTCCGCGACCATCTGCGCCCCGGCGGCATCGTCGCGTTGAACGTTGCGGCCGTGCCCGACGACAAGCGCCTGGTCGACGCGGTCGGCGGGACGCTCGCAGCCGATGTCCCCCAGGTCCTGGAGTGGCCCGCGCTCCGCTTCAACACGATCGTGCTCGGATTCACCGAGCCGCTCTCCGAGACCGAGCTTCGGCGACGGCTCGCCTCCGGACCTCCCGACCTGGCCTCGCTGCGCTCGCTGCTCGCCCGAGATGCTCGGCCGGTGGGGGTCGCGAGCCGCCCGTGGACGGACGATCGTGCACCGGTCGAGTGGCTGACGGACCGCATGATCGTCTCCTACGCGGCCGAGGGCGGGAAGCTCGAGGAGGACTATCTCCCGACGAGGCCGGTGCCGTGATCCCGCTCGGCCGCCGAGGTGCCCGTCCGCTCCGCATCGGTCACCGCGGCGCAGCCAGGCTCGCGCCCGAGAACACGCTCGCGTCCTTCCGCGCCGCGGTCGCCGCGGGCGTCGATCTCGTCGAGTTCGACGTGATCCGGCATGAGGGCCGGCTCGTCGTCGCTCACGCGCCGCAGGACGTCGGGCGCGACACGCCGAGCCTGGACGAGGCGCTTCGCTTCTTCGTGGACGAGGCTCCTGGGATCGGCGCCCATCTCGATCTCAAGTTGACGAAGTGCGAGGAGGAGGTCGTTGCCGCCCTTCGGCGACACGGCCTCGTGGAGCGGGCCTTCGTGAGTTCGTACTACCTCTCGACCGCACGCGCCATCGCGGCGCACGACGGCGACCTGCGGACAGGCCTCACGATCCCGCGCCGGATCTTCCGGATCTCGGAGGAGGGCCGGAGCGCTCCGCTCGCCCGTATCGGCCTGCGTCTGCTCCGCTGGGTCACGCCCTTCCTCGTTCGACCCCTGCTCGCGCTCACGCGAGCCACGGATCTCGTCGCCCACCACTCGCTGGTCACCTCGGGCTGCGTTCGCGCTGCGCACGCTCGAGGCGCGGCCGTCGTCACCTGGACCGTGGACGATCCGGTGCGGCTCGCCCGCGTCGAGCGGGCGGGAGTCGACGCGGTGGTTACTAACGATCCGCGCATATTCACGGCTGGAACGCTGTCTACACTTCCGGCGTGAACGGGCCTGCTCGGACGCTGGTCGCAGCACTTCTCGCTGCGTGTGCTCTCGCCGGATTCGCGGCCGCCTTCTCGCTGTCCGGCACCGCCGGCGCGGGCACGGCGCAGACCACTGATCCTCCGACCACGACGACGACCACGCCTCCGCCGACCGAGCCTCCCCCGACGGAGCCGCCCGTCAAGCCTCCCACTGCTCCGATCGCGTTCGGCGTCACGGTCGGCGGCGTGACCGTCGGCGGCCTCATGCCGTATCAGGCGACGAAGGCGCTCGAGAAGGCATACGCCCGCCATCTCAAGCTCATCGTCGATTCGACGAAGACGGTCGACCTCGCACCCGGAGCGCTCGGTGCACAGGCGAAGGTCTCCAAGGCGATCCGCCGCGCGCGCTTCGCGCGGCCGGGCGCCGTCGTTCCGCTCGACGTGGCGGTCTCCCAGGCGCGCGTTCGCCGCTACGTCGACCGGCTCGGCAAGAGCGTCGACCGCGAGGCGCAGGACGCACGCATCGCTCTCGACGGGTCGAAGCCGCATGCCGTGAAGTCGCAGGAGGGCCGCAAGCTCAAGCGCCTCGCCGCCGGCCGCTCGATCCGGACCGCGCTCGCGACGAATAGCCGTACGCCGATTCGCCTGGGCTTCGAGATCATGAAGCCGGAGGTCGAGACGGCCGAGCTCGACGAGGCCGTGGTGATTCTCCGCGGCTCGAATCGCCTCCTCTACTTCGACGATGCGAAGTTCGTGCGCTGGTTCGGCGTGGCGACGGGCCAGTCCGCGTATCCGACTCCTCTCGGCGACTATGAGATCGTGAACATGCAGCGCAACCCGTGGTGGTATCCGCCGCCGTCGCCCTGGGCGAAGGATTCCGACCCCGTGCCGCCAGGGCCTGGGAACCCACTCGGGACACGGTGGATGGGGCTGTCGGCCCCCTATGTCGGCATCCACGGCACGCCGGACGCCGCCTCGATCGGCTACTCGGCCTCGCACGGCTGCATCCGCATGCGCATCCCGGACGCGGAATGGCTGTTCCAGCACGTGGAGATCGGCACGCCGGTCTTCATCGTCAACCGGTAGCCGTGGCGTATCGCGCTCGGCTCGTGGCCCAAGGCGTGGCCATCGGTCTCGTCGTGCTGCTCTTCATCCTCCTCGCGTGGTCGCTCCTGCACGACGAGGGAGGAAACCTCGCGAAGCAGGCGAACCGCGGCGATCGACCCGCTGCGCCCGACTTCACGCTCGAGCGCCTCGACCAGGACGGTGAGCTGCAGCTCGCCTCGCTTCGCGGCAAGGTCGTCGTCCTCAACGTCTGGGCGTCGTGGTGCGTGCCGTGCAAGGAGGAGGCGCCGTTCCTCGAACAGCTCTGGCGGTCGAACCGCGACCGCGGAGTCGCCGTGCTCGGCCTGGACGCCAAGGACTTCCGAGCGGACGCGCGCCGATTCGCCGACCGCTACGGCCTCACCTTTCCGCTCGCCTACGACGGGCCGGGGGACGTCATCGACACGTATGGCGTGACGGGCTTCCCAGAGACCTTCGTGATCGACCGCGAGGGGCGGGTCGTCCGGGCGTTCGTCGGAGCGGTGAACGGTGAGGAGGAGCGGGCGGAGCTGCGGGCTGCGATCGAGGGCGCGCTGTCGTGAGCCGGCTGGCGACGGCCGTCGCTTTCGTCGCCCTCGTCGCCGCGGGCGCAGTCGCGGCCGCGACACCCCCGAACGCCGCCGACCTCGAGGCAGAGCTGGTCTGTCCCGTGTGCGAGACGACGCTGGATCAGTCGAATGCGCCGGTGGCTCTGCGAATGAAGGCGGTCATCCGCGCGCGCATCGCGGCAGGCGACTCCGAGCAGGAGATCAAGGACGCGCTCGTCGCCGAGTTCGGCGAGGGTGTGCTCGCGGAGCCGCCGGGGGGAGGCTTCGGCCTGCTCGCGTGGTTGCTCCCGCTCGGGGCCCTCGCCGGCGGAGCGGTCGCCGTGGCGTTTCTCGTGCGCCGATGGAGCAGGCGGCGCACCGCGGACGGCGACGATGAAGCTCCCCTCGATCCCAGGCTCGAGCGCCTCGTCGACGAGGAGCTCGCCCGGTACGACTCCTAGGCGCTGATGTCAGCTTCTGCCTCCACGTCCACGAGAGACCCCGGCCGCGACAGCGGCCGCCTCAGGACTGTTCGCGATCTCGGATCTGACTCTGCAGATACGAGATCTGCGCAGAGAACATGAGCTGGACGTCGGTCCCGGTCGCGTTCTTCGCCGGGATGGTCTCCTTCCTGGCTCCGTGCGTCCTGCCGCTCGTTCCCGCATACTTGTCGGCGGTCTCGGCCGTCGACGCGGATCGCCTCGGCGAACGGGGAAACGCACGCAGGGTCGTCCTCGGGAGCGTCCCCTTCGTCGTCGGCTTCACGGCGTTCTTCGTGCTCCTCGGAGTGGGCGCCGCGCTCGTGGGTGGCCGCATTCTCGGGGACCAGTTCCTGCTCGAGCGGATCGCGGGCTTCGTGCTCGTCGTCTTCGGGCTCGCGTTCATGGGGCTGCTGCCCTGGCCGGAGCGGCTCGTGGGGGCGGGACTGCTCCGGGAGGCCCGTGGGCGTGGGTCGCGCGTCTTGCTCGGCGGGGCGTTCGCGGTGTGCGCCGCGCCGTGCATCGGGCCGGTGCTCGCCGCGATCCTCGTCCTCGCCGGCTCGTCCGACACCGCGTTGCAGGGAGCCGCACTCCTCGGCGTGTACTCGCTCGGCCTCGCCGTCCCCTTCGTGCTCGCCGCGGCGCTGTTCACGCGCTCGATGTCGGCCTTCCGCTGGCTGCGGGACCACTACCGCGTGATCCAGATCGGAGGTGGGGCGATCATGGTCGCGCTCGGCCTTCTTCTCTTCTTCGAGCGCTTCTACGTGCTGCGCGTGTACCTGAATCGCTTCCTCGAGCGAGTCGGCCTCGAGCCGGCGTTCTGATCAGACGCGCGGCGCCGGGAGCTCCAGCGATCCTCCGGCGACGAGAGCCTGCGCAGTCGTGACCTCCGCGAGCACGCAGCTGATGTCGACGCCTCGGTGCTCGGGCGCGTACGGGCTGAGGCGCCGCACCGCCTTCTCGAGCTGACGCTCGCAGCCGGGCCGGTTCGCGCGCTCGGCGTGAAGCCAGGCGACGGCGACGTGGACGAGCCCCTGGAGGAAGTCGCGCTCTTCCGGCGGCGCCGTGCGCCACTCGTCCTCGAGCTCCTCGTGAGCGTCGAAGTAGTCGCCGGCGCGGATCAGCTCCAGCCCTCGCGCGAGGCTCATGGCCGCGATTATCCGCGTCCGCGGAGGGTGCTAGTGTCGGCGCGTGGCGACGATCCTGCTGGCTGGGGTCGATCTCTTCTTCCGGGGGAAACTCGAAGGCCTGCTCCCGGGCCACCGCCTCGTCACCAGTGACAGCGTCGATGCGCCCGACCTCGTGATCGCGGACATCGCGCGCGTCGAGCCCGAGGAAGTCGTCGACGCCTGGCCGGACATCCCGATCCTGGGATACACGAATCACACGGACAAGTCGGGCCTCCAGCGCGCTCACACGGCGGGTTTCGACCAGGTGATCGTCAAGTCCGCGCTCGTCGAACGTGCGGCCGCGATCGTCGGCGAGCTCACCACTTCCGGCGCGATCGACACCCAATAGCCGACGCCGACGCCGCGGCTAGACTCGCGCGCGTGACGTACATCATCGCCGAGCCCTGCATCGACATCAAAGACCGCTCGTGCGTCGACGTCTGCCCCGTCGACTGTATCCACGAGTTCGAGCGGATCCTGATCATCGATCCGGAGGAGTGCATCGACTGCTTCGCACCGACCGAGCAGCTCATCACCGCTCACGGGCTACGGACGTTCGCCGAGCTCGAGGATCGCTCGTGCCGCGTCCTGACCGAGGACGGTTTCAAGCCCGCGGTCGTGAAGCGCTTCCGAAGGCGGCCGCTCGTGAAGATCGAGCTCGCGCCGGCGTTCGAAGAGCGCGACCGCTACGGAGCGACGCGGATCACGACAAGGAATGTCTCCCGCTTCCGCCGCACGGTCTGGGCGACGCCGACGCACGGCTGGGTTCTCGCCGACGGGCAGAAGACGAACTCGCTCGGAGTCGGCCAGTTCGTCCCGGCCGTGCGCGCGACGCCGAAGCGCGACGGCGAGACGTATCGGCTCGGCGTCCTGCATGGACTCGTGTACGGCGACGGATCGTGGAACAAGGTCGAGGTGCGTTCCGAGGAGCACCTCCACTACGTCCAGCTCTACGGTGAGCGGGTCGCGAAGTTCCGCGACATGTTCGACGAGATGAACTTCTCGCCCTCTCTGGCCGTGCATCCGGGCTACGTCGGAACTGGAGTCGTTCGCTCGTGCGTCAACCTGAAGCGGGTGCTGCCCGAGACGGCCGATGCCGAGTACATCGCCGGTTTCGTGGATGGCTGGCTTGCGGCTGACGGCGATCCGGTACGGGCGGGCTCCTGGCGTCTTCGGTCGACCGACCACGAAGCGCTTGCTTGGCTCGAGTCGGCTGCACCACTGGCGGGATTCGTCACCGTCGGGTCCGGCGAGGAGGCGAGCATGGTGACGAACTTCGGCGTCCGTAGCCGGGCGATCCGCTGGGTCTATCTCGCTACGCGCGAGTCGTACTGGCGTGTGATGAGCGTGGGTGAGCGCGATGCCGAGGACGAGGACACGTTCTGCGCAGTCGTTCCAGGCAAGCACGAGTTCACACTCGCCGGCGGCATCACCACTCGAAACTGCGGGGCATGCGAACCGGAGTGCCCGGTCGAGGCGATCTTCCCCGAGGACGCGCTCCCTGACAAGTGGAACGCCTTCGTCGAGATCAACTACGCGTTCCCGGATCCGGCGAAGATCAACTCGCTCGTGGACACGTACGCCGCCGAGCACAACGTGCAGAACGAGCCGCTCGAGTAGCCAGCGGGCGACGCGCTTCTAGGACCGTGCGCACGGAGGGGATCGCGCCGCGAGGATCTCGACTCTCGCGGTCGGAATCCGCGCTAGCGGATTCTGACCTGCTGAATCAGACCGGTTGGAGGTACGCGCACGGGCGGGGATCGCCCGGCAGCGGAGACGGCGCGATCTTGGTCACGCGGTAGCGCTTGTCGCCGTCCTCGACCTCGGTTCCGGGGCGCGGCGCGTCGCCGGAGCGCTCGACGAGCGTGTACCCGGCGGGCGACCAGACGAAGAAGAGGAAGCCGCTCCTTCCGTTTCCCTCCACTCGCCCGATCCTAGCTCAGCGGTGGGCAGCCACCGGCGGCACGTCGATCCGAATCGTCGAGCCGCGGGGGAACCGCACCTCCGAGGTGAAGTGCCCGTTCAGCGTCGCCGCACGTTCGGCGAGCGCCTCGAGCACAGCCGCGCGCCTCTCCGGCGGACCGTCGTCGGAGACGGCGAGCTCCACTCCACCGGTGTCCGTTGCGTGCATCGAGATGTCGATGCGCGTCAGCGGCCCGCGCCTGACCGCTTGCTCGGTTGCCTCACGGAGGATCTGGTACAGGGCCACGGCTGCGTTCTCTCCCAGGTCGTCCGCGGCTGCGAGATCGAGGTCGATCTCGATCTCGTGCCGGGACGCGATTCGACGGGCAAGTGCTGCAGCGGCCGGGGCGAAGCCGAGCAGGTGAAGAACACGAGGCTCCAAGTCGTCGCAGAGCTGCCGGAGGTCGCGGGCGGCGTCGCGCGCGAGCTCGAGGCCTCGTGCGAACGCTTCCCGCGCCTGGCCCGCGTCACCTCCGTCGAGCGCGGCGAGCCCGGAGTCGAGCATCTGCGAGATCGCCGAGAGCTGCTGGATCGGCCCGTCGTGCAGCAGCTCGGCGACGCGGCGGCGCTCCTCCAGCTCGGAGAGCATGCGCTCTGCGAGGAGCGCTCGCTCCGCCTCGTCAGGCGTCAATCGATCATCGCCTCGCGGAGCGCGATGGCGACCGCCTGCGTGCGCGTGTCGGCCTCGAGCTTGGCGAGGATGTGCCGCACGTGGCTCTTCACGGTCTCCTGGCTGATGAAGAGCTTCGCGGCGACGTCCGCGTTCGACATCCCGTCGGCGAGGAGCTGGAGGATCTCGCGCTCGCGCGGTGTGAGGATCTCGGCCTGGCCCTGGGCGGAGACGAACTCGGCCATGAGCCCGGGGTCGACGAACGTCTCGCCGGCCGCGACCTTCTCGATCGCGCGCAGGAGCGTCTCGTGCGGCGCCTCCTTGAGGATGTACCCACGGGCGCCGGACTCGAGACTGCGCTGGAGGAGCGAGCGCTCGCCGTAGGCCGTGAAGATCAGCACGCCCGTGTTCGGGGCGCGCTCGAGCACCTGCTCGGTGGCCTCGAGCCCGTCCATGTCCGGCATGCGGAGATCCATGATCACCACGTCCGGCCGGCGACGCTCCGTGAGCGCCACGGCGGACGCGCCATCCGCCGCCTCGCCGATCACACGGATCTTCGGCGAGCGCGAGAGGGCTAGGCGAAGCCCTTCGCGAACGACCTCGTGGTCGTCCGCGATGAGACAGGTGATCTCATCGGCCACGGGGCCAGTCTACGGCGCGGACCTGCTCGATCCTCCTCTGTCAGACCGTCAATGCGAGCTGCCTCGGCTCGGGGCGACGAGGCCGGCGGCGGGTCGGCCGGGCCGACTCCCGCGCGCTCTGAACTGGAGCAACGATGCCCTTCGCGACAGACGCCGGCAGGTACGCGCGTGTTCCGAACAGCGCCTCGTAGTGCTCGACCTGCTCCGGCCAGTCGCGCGCGAGCGCTGCGAGGAAGTGCTCGCGCACGCCCGGCCGAAGATGGACGGCACTCGCCCAGATCGTGCGTGCACCTGCCTCGCGCGCGGCCTGAACGACCGCCTGCAGCTGCTCCTCGCCGTCGGAGAGCCCTGGGAGGATCGGCGCCATTCCGATGCCGACGTCGATGCCCGCTTCGGAGAGCGTGCGGATCGCGCGCAGCCGGCTCGCGGGCGGCGCGGTCCCCGGCTCGGTCGTCCGCCAGACTCGGTCGTCCAGCGTGGGGAGGGAGAGGTAGACGCTCACCTGCACTTCGCGCGCAGCCGCGGCGAGCAGATCGACGTCGCGGACGACGAGCGGACCTCGTGTCACGATCGAGAACGGCGTCTGGGCGGCGACGAGCTCGCGGATGCATGCCCGCGTCAGCCGGAAGCGTCCCTCGGCCGGCTGGTACGGATCCGTCGCCGTTCCGAGCGCAACCTCCTCCCGCTGCCAGGAGCGACGCGCGAGCTCCCGCCGGAGCACGTCGGCGATGTTCGACTTGACGCGGATCGAGCGGCCGTAGCGATCGTCCGACGGCCGGTCGGCGCGCTGCTCGAAGTGCCGGACGTAACAGAAGGTGCAGCGATGGACGCAGCCCATGTAGGGGTTGAGCGACCAGCGAAACGGCATTCCGCGCACCTGCGTCAACGCCGACTTGCACGGCTCGATCCGGTAGTCGACGCGCATCGGGGGAGGATAGAACATACGTTCGATCGTGGCAAGAAGGCACAGGCACAAGCGCGATACTTGCGGCTCCCGGCCAGTAGATCCGAGCCACTTCAGCACGGTGGGCCGACAACGGACTCCAGTCACGCTTTCGTCCGAAACCGTGATCGCGTGTCGATCTGTCGAGCCCCCGGCCGACCTCAGCGATCAAGGGTCGGCAGCACCGCTCACGGAAGGCGGGAGATGCGTAGTTCGCGCCCGCACGATGGTGCTTCCCCCGGA
This sequence comes from Gaiellaceae bacterium, assembly GCA_035764775.1. Lineage (GTDB taxonomy): Bacteria > Actinomycetota > Thermoleophilia > Gaiellales > Gaiellaceae > GMQP-bins7. Next base: position 11,973 of record DASTYQ010000059.1, on the reverse strand, counting down.
TGTCGCGCGATCGAGGAAGCGACACAGTGGTCCGCAAACGTGCGGCCAGCCGACTGCACGAGGGAGGTGATCGAGATGACAGCGACGCTCGTCCTCGAGACCCCCGTCGAGCGCGCGACCCGCGAGCCCCTGATTGAGCTCGAGTCGGTCGTGAAGATCTACCGAACGGGGAAGCTCGAGTACCCGGCGCTACGCGGCGTCGACCTCAGGATCGACGCCGGTGAGATGGTCGCCGTCGTCGGCCCGTCCAGGAGCGGCAATGCATGAGTCGGCACTCCGCCTTCCGCGCTCGGGCTGGTGGCAGCGGCTCCGGGTCGCGATCGCGGCTGTCCGGCTCGACGTGCTCCTGTTCTCCGGCGCGGTAGCGCTCGTTGCACTGCACGCGCTCGTCGACGCGTTCGTCGCGCCGGAGCCCGGAACTGAGCCCCGCGACCACCTGCTCCGGGGCCTTGCCTCGTTCGTTCTGCTCGCGCTGGCCGCTCTCGCGTATCCGCGGTTGCCCGCCGGGGGACGTGCGGCTCTCGCCGCCATCCTCGGCGTCCTCAGTCTCGAAGGAGCGGGACTCGCAATCGCAGATGCGCGGGCGGTCGGCGCACGGGGTGAGGACTGGACCGGGTTCCTCCTTCTCCCTGTCGGGATCGTGCTGTGCGGGCTGGCCGGCCTCCTGCTCTGGCGCTCGCGCAAGCCTGGCCGGCTCCGCTATCTGCGTCGCGCCGGGATCGCACTTGCTGCCGTGCTCGCGGCGTACTGGCTCGTCGCTCCGGTCGCAATCGGGATCCTGGCGACGCACCGACCGCGGGCGGCTGTCGGGCCCGCCGACCTCGGCCGTCCCTACCAGGAGCTCACGCTCCGGACGAGCGACGGTCTCGACCTCGCCGCCTGGTACGTCCCCTCACGCAATGGCGCGGCCGTGATCTCCTACCCGACGCGTCAGGGGAAGCTGCCACAGGCGCGCATGCTCGTCCGTCACGGCTACGGCGTGCTTCTGCTCGACGCGCGCGGCTACGACGGGAGCGAGGGCGACGCCAACGTCTTCGGCTGGGATGGGGTCAAGGACATCGACGCCGCTGTCAGCTGGTTGCAGAGACGCCCCGACGTGGAGGACGAGCGCATCGGAGGCATCGGCTTCTCGGTCGGAGGCGAGATGATGCTGCAGGCCGCGGCCTCTAACACCCGCCTCAGCGCCGTCGTTTCGGAGGGCGCGGGAGTGCGCTCGGTCCGCGAGCACCTGCTCCGCGGTGTGCGCGGCTCGTTCTCGCTGCCGGTGGCTGCACTGCAAACGGCGGCCGTAGCCGTCCTGAGCGGAACCATGCCTCCTCCCTCGCTTGCCGATCTCGTCCCGCGAATCGCACCACGGCCGCTGCTCCTCATCCATGCCGGTAACGGCGGCGGGGGCGAAGAGCTGAACCCCGACTACTACCGTGCCGCCTCCGCCCCCAAGACCATCTGGAAGATCGCAGAAGCAGGTCATGTGGGCGGCTTCGAAGCCCGCCCCCGCGAGTACGAGCAGCGCGTGACCCGCTTCTTCGACCGCGCGCTGCTCGACCGAGGGTGATCCGCCGCCGTGCTCGCAAAAACCCGGAGAGCGAAGCCCTTCCTCGGGGTTCGCCGGCATCCCGGGCGTCTGGCACTTGCCGTCTTCCGACTGCCGCTGCCGCTCTATCGCCGGGGGTGGGGCTGGCTTCTCGGCCACACCTTCCTCGTCGTTACCCATGCGGGGCGGAAGACGGGAAAGCTCCACGCCACCGCCGCGATGGCGTTGGCGTACGACCCCGGGACCCACGAGACAGTCATCTGCTCCGGCTGGGGCGAGAACACCGATTGGATTCGTAACATCCGAGTTCGTCCGGCGCTGCAGATCCAGATCGGGAGAGAGTCGTTCACACCGGAGCAGCGTTTCCTCTCTGAGGACGAGAGCATCGCTGTGGTTGTCGAGTTCCGACGCCGACATCCCTGGCGGGTGCGCTTCATCGCGTGGATTCTGGACTGGGGTGATCTCCGGTCCGAGGCGGCAGTAAGAGACTTTGTCCGCAGTCGGCCCTTTGTGTCATTCAGGCCGTTGCAATCTGGCACGGCGTAAAGCGTTCCCCCCTCGCGCTCTGCGCGGAAACGTGCTCAGTCACGCATCCTGATTCCAAACCAGTTGTGCCGAGCTCCGCCCGGGCACGCGAGATTGGCGCTTGCCGATAGAACATACGTTCGATCACGGCGCGGGCTGTAGATTCGCGCGATGGACGAGCTCGGTGACGGGATCAGGCGCGTCACGCTCCCGCTGCCGACGCGGCCGGGGCACGTGCACACGTACCTCCTTCCCGGCGATGACGGCTGGACGCTCGTCGACACCGGCATCGGCCTTCCCGCCGCGAAGGAGGCGTGGGCGCTCGAGCTCGCGCAGGCCGGCGGCCGGGTCGCGACCGTGTTCGTGACGCATTTCCACCCCGACCACGTCGGAGCGGCCGCCGACCTCCACGAGCTGACCGGAGCCCCTGTCGTCCAGGGCGCTCTCGACTACGCTCAGTGCGAGCTCGTGTGGGGGAACCCGGCCTGGACGGAGCGGCTCGTCGACTGGTTCCACCTCCAGGGCGCGCCGGCCGACGTGACCGAGGAGCTCGTCGGCCAGAGCTCGGTGTACCGGCCGTTCATCCGCTACCAGCGCGACCCGCGTCTCGTCGAGGCGGGTGAGCAGGTCGACGGGTGGGAGCTGATCGCAGCGCCGGGTCACGCCGACGGCCAGCTCTGCCTCCTCCGCGACGGCGTGCTCGTCGCAGCCGACCATCTCCTCGGTCGCATCACGCCCACCGTCGGTCTCTGGCCCGCGAGTCGTCCGGACCCGCTCGGGGACTACCTGGCCGCTCTCGACCGGACGATCGACCTCGACCCGAGGATCGCGCTGCCTGGCCATGGAGATCCGATCGAGGATCCCGCAGGCCGCGCGCGCAAGCTCAAGGAGCACCATCGCATTCGGCTCGAGGAGGCGGCTGCCGCGCTCTCTACCGAGCAGCAGACGGGCTACGAGCTGTCGTTCCCGCTCTTCGGCGCGGATCTGCCGGCCGCCGGGCGTCGCTTCGCGATCGCCGAGACGCTCTCGCACCTCGAGCGGCTCGTCCACGAGGGCGCGGCCTCCCGGCAAGAGGTCGACGGGGCGGTTACCTATACTGCCGCCTGATCATCGTGGGCGACGAAATCCCGCCGAGTACCGGCGCCCCTGACGGGGCGTGAGTACCTCTCTCAGACTCGTCATCGTGTTCCTCCTCGTTCTGGGGAACGCGATCTTCGTGGCGGCCGAGTACGCGCTCGTAACGGGCCGACGGTCGCGCCTGGAAGAACGCGCCGAGCGCGGTGGCCGTGGCGCGAAGACGGCGCTGCGACTCATGGACGACCCGGTGCGCTTCATCTCGACGGTGCAGGTCGGGATCACCATCTTCGCGATCCTGCTCGGTGCCATCGGCGAGCCGCTGCTGTCCGGGCTCATGGAGCCGCCTCTGTCGAACACGGTCGCGTTCCTGATCTCGTTCGCGATCCTCTCGTACCTCTCGGTCGTTCTCGGCGAGCTCGTCCCGAAGGCGGTCGCGCTGCAGCGGGCCGAGCCGCTCGCGATTGCGCTCGCGATCCCGCTCGACTGGCTGGCGCGCATCACCTACCCGCTCGTCTGGCTGCTGCAGGTCTCGGCAAGCGGCGTCCTGAAGCTCCTGCGGGTGAAGCCGGCGCCGGCGGGGATGATCGCCTACACGCGCGAGGACATCAGGCACTCCGTCGCTGCGGCCGAGGACGTCGGCGAGCTCGAAGAAGCCGAGGAGGAGATGCTCTACAAGGTCTTCGACTTCGCTTCGAAGGAGGTCTCGGCAGTGATGGTTCCGCGGCCGGAGGTCGTCGGGATCTCTGCCGACATGCCCCCGGAGGAGGCGCTGCGAGCGATCGTCGACTCGCCGTACACGCGCTACCCCGTCTACCGCGGCTCACTCGACGACATCGTCGGGATCCTCCACGTGCGCGACCTCTTCGGCGCTATCCACGATCGCGGGCTCGCCGCCGTCGAGCTCGACTCGATAGTGCGGCCGGCGTACGTCGTTCCGGAGACGAAGGACCTCGCCGCACTTCTCGCGGACTTCCGCCGTGAGAAGCAGCACCTCGCAATCGTCATCGACGAGTACGGCGACGTCGAGGGCATCGTCACGCTCGAGGACATCCTCGAGGAGATCGTCGGCGACATCGAGGACGAGTTCGACCTGCCCGATACGTCGATCGAGCGCATCGACGAGACGCACGTGCACATCGATGGGACGTACACGATCGACGACTTCAACGAGGAGTTCGGTACGGAGCTCGAGCAGGAGGACTTCAACACGATGGCAGGGCTCGTGTTCGGCGAGCTCGGCCGCGCGCCCGAGGTCGGAGACGAGGTCAGGACGGACGGGCTCTGTCTCCGAGTGCTCGAGCTCGACGGGTCGCGGATCCTGAAGCTCGAGGTCGAGTTCGGCTTGGGCGACACGCCCACCGACGAGCCAGCGGCTGCATAGGGCTGGAGTTGTGCGCAGGGCCGGAACTCCGCTAACGCGGACTCCCGGCCGCGCAGAGATCCCTGAAGGCGGTCGCATCGCGACCGCTGCGGCTGCCTCAACATGACGACTTCGGCTTTCCGGCACCGGGACTTCGCGCTCTTCTGGGTCTCGCTCGTCACCGAGGCGCTCGCGCTGCAGATGGCCGTCGTCGCGATCGGCTGGCAGGTGTACTCGATCTCCGGCCGCGCGCTCGACCTCGGCCTCCTCGGTCTCGCCGAGTTCCTCCCCCTGCTGCTGCTCGCGCTCCCGGCGGGCCAGCTCGCGGATCGGATTCCCCGCCGGCGGCTGCTCGCGGTGATGGGTGCCTCCAACGCCGTCGTGCTGTCGGGTCTGCTGGCGGTGACGATCGCCGACGCAGGACGGGTGTGGCCGTTCTTCGTGCTCGCGTTCGTCCAGGGGATCGGAAGCGCGATCGGCGCGCCGGCCGGACGCGCCCTGACGCCCTCCCTCGTGCCGCAGGAGATCCTGGTGAGCGCGCTGGCGCAGCGCTCGATCGCCTTTCAGGGCTCCGCGGTGGTCGGGCCGGCGATCGGCGGCATTCTCTTCGCGATCCAGCCGGAACTCGTCTACGTCGTCGCGATCGTGCTCGCGCTCGTCGGGCTCGGCTGCATCCTCGCGATGCGGAGTGGACGGGTGGCAGCGGCCGAGGGCGTCGTCGGTCTCGACGAGGTGCTCGCCGGCGTTCGGCTGATCCGGCGTACGAGCGTCCTGCTCGGTGCCATCTCGCTCGACCTCTTTGCCGTACTCCTCGGCGGCGCCGTCGCGCTGCTGCCGATCTTCGCGAAGGACATCCTCGAGGTCGGCCCGACCGGGCTCGGGTTCCTCCGCGCGGCGCCGGCCGTCGGTTCGCTTGCCTCGGCGCTCGTGATCACCCGCTTCCCGATCCAGCGCCGGGCCGGGCCGAAGCTGTTCGTCGTCGTCGCCGGATTCGGGGTGTGCATGGTCGCCTTCGGGCTCTCGCGCACGATGTGGCTGTCCATGCTCGCGCTCGCGCTCGGGGCCGCCTTCGACACGGTCAGCGTCGTCCTCCGCTCGACGATCCTGCCGCTGCTCACGCCGGACGAGCTCCGCGGGCGCGTCACTGCCGTCGAGATGGTGTTCATCAGCGCCTCGAACGAGCTGGGCGCGTTCGAGTCGGGCGTCGCCGCGGCGCTCATCGGCGCCGTGCCTGCCGTCGTGCTCGGCGGCGTCGCGACGGTCGTGGTTGCCGGTGTCTGGTGGAAGCTCTTTCCGGCGCTCGCGCGAGTCGACCGGCTCGACGAGCTGCGGCCCGTGGCCGTCGAGCCCGGATGAGCACTCGCAGACCTGCGGCCGCGAAGCGGTCGCCTCTTGGGACCGTGGCGACGCCACCGCTCGACAGCGCGAGCGTCTCTGACTCTCGCGAGCGGAATCCGCACTCGCGGATTCCGCTCCGCGGCAAACTCAGACGGGCGCCAGGCCGCGCGCCTTGCGGCTCGCCGCCGTCTGGCGGCGCTGGGCCGAGAGCTCGAGCTTTCGAAGGCGGATGTCGGACGGCGTCACCTCGACGCACTCGTCCTCGCGGATGTATTCGAGCGCCTGGTCGAGGGAGAGCGGGCGCGGAGGGATGAGACGAACGGTCGCGTCCGCCGAGGCGGCCCGCGTGTTCGTGAGCTTCTTCTCCTTCGTCGCGTTGACGTCGAGGTCTTCGGCGCGCGAGTTCTCGCCGACGATCATCCCTTCGTAGACGTCGGCGCCGGGAGCGACGAAGAGCGAGCCTCGCTCCTGGAGGTTCAGGATCGCGTTCGACGTCGTCCTCCCGCGCCGGTCGGCGACCAGCGCGCCCGTCGGCCTCGTGCGGAGCTCCCCGAACCACGGCTCGAAGCACTCGAAGACGTGATGGAGGATCCCCGTGCCGCGCGTCTCTGTCAGGAACTCGGTGCGGAAGCCGATGAGGCCGCGTGCGGGGACGAGTACGTCCATGCGCACCCAGCCCGAGCCGTGGTTGACGAGCGACTCCGTGCGCCCCTTGCGCAGCGCGAACAGCTGTGTGAGGACACCGAGGTACTCCTCGGGCGCGTCGACGGACACGCGCTCGACAGGCTCGTGCACCTTCCCGTCGATCTGGCGTGTCACGACCTGCGGCTTGCCAACGGTCAGCTCGAACCCCTCGCGGCGCATCTGCTCCACGAGAACCGCCAGCTGCAGCTCGCCGCGGCCCTGGACCTCCCACGCATCCGGTGACTCGGTGGGGAGAACACGGAGCGAGACGTTGCCGACGAGCTCGGTGCGAAGGCGGCTCTCCAGCAGGCTCGCCGTGAGCTTGTCGCCCGAGAGGCCGGCCAGCGGCGACGTGTTGATACCGATCGTCATCGACAGCGAGGGCTCGTCGACTGCGATGACCGGAAGCGGGCGTGGATCGTCAGGATCGGCGAGCGTCTCGCCGATCGTCACGTTCGGAAGCCCGGCAACGGCGATGATCTCGCCCGGCCCGGCCTCGTCGGCTTCGACTCGGTCGAGCGCCTCCGTCACGTAGAGCTCGGTGATCTTGGCCCGCTCGACGGCGCCGGTCGCTCTGCACCACGCGACCTGCTGGCTCCGCCTGATCGTTCCCTGCGCGACGCGGCAGAGCGCGAGGCGGCCGACGTAGGGCGACGCGTCGAGGTTCGTCACGAGTGCCTGCAGCGGGTGATCCTCGTCGTAGGCCGGCGGGGGGATGCGCTCGAGGATGAGATCGAGGAGCGGGCGCAGGTCCTCCTCGAGACAGTCGGGATCCGCCTCGAGCGACGCGCGGCCTGCCTTTGCGTTGCAGTAGACGATCGGGAACTCGATCTGGCTCTCGTCCGCGTCGAGGTCGAGGAACAGCTCGTAGACCTCGTTGACGACGGCCTCGATCCGCGCATCCGGCCGGTCGACTTTGTTGACGACGAGGATCACGGGGAGGCGTGCTTCGAGCGCCTTGCGCAGCACGAAGCGCGTCTGCGGCAGCGGCCCTTCGCTCGCGTCGACGAGGAGAAGCACGCCGTCCACCATCGTGAGTCCGCGCTCGACCTCGCCGCCGAAGTCCGCGTGCCCGGGCGTGTCGATGATGTTGATCTTCGTCCCGCCGTACCGGATCGCCGTGTTCTTGGCGAGGATCGTGATGCCCTTCTCGCGCTCGAGGTCCATCGTGTCGAGGACGCGCTCCGCGACGTCCTGGTTCGTGCGGAAGGCTCCCGACTCCCACAGGAGCGCGTCGACGAGCGTCGTCTTGCCGTGGTCGACGTGGGCGATGATGGCGACGTTGCGGAGGTCGGTGCGCTCGTTCACGGGAAACGAGCGTATCGGCCGTCGCGCGGGCCGCGGTCGACGGTCTCGAACTCAGCGTCTTGCCGAGGCGAGTAGCCGGCCGGCGCCCACGTTACGGACGGAGGCGTCGACGAGCTCGATCGGGTGAAGTGCCGGCAACGGCTGCTCCGCGCGGTGTAGTGCCGCCGAGACCTGGACGAGGCATCCGGGATTCGCGCTCGCGTACGCCTGGGCGCCCGTTGCCAACACGTGTCGAGCCTTTCGATCGCCGAGCTCGCGCGCTGCCTCCGCCTGCACGACGTTGTAGATGCCTGCGGAGCCGCAGCAGAGATCCTGCTCGGCGGGCTCGACCACCTCGAGCGCGGGAATCCGTGCGAGCGCGACGCGCGAGGAGAGCGGAAGCCTCTGCGCGTGGCGCAGGTGGCACGAGTCCTGGAGCGCGACGGTCATCGGCAGCGGGTGCCTGGCAGCGCGGGGCGTCGCGTCGCCGAGCAACTCCCCGACGTCGCGCACCTTCGCCGCGAAGGACTCGGCTCGCTCGTCTTCGAGCAGCCAGCCGACCTCCTTGAGATGCGAGCCGCAGCCCGACGTGTTGACGACGACGAGGTCGACGTCGTCGAACGCATCGATCAGTCGTCGCGCGAACGCCTTGCCCTCGTCGAGTCGTCCGGCGTGAACGGACAGTGCGCCGCAGCAGCCCTGCTGCGGGGCGACGACCTCGAAGCCGTCGGCGGCGAGGACGCGCGCAGTCGCCGCGTTGACGTCCGGGAAGACGGCGCTCTGGACGCAGCCGGTGAGAAGTCCGACGCGGGCACGACGCGGGCCTTGGGGTGGTGTGACGGCTGGAACCTCGCCGTGTCCACGCCAGCGCGGCGCGATCTCGGCGAGCGGCCGGAACCGCTTCGGGAGCGGTGCGCGGCGCCCGAGCGGCGCGATGCGGAGCGCGGCGCGCATGCGACCGGGATGCGGGAGCAGCCGGAAGAGGACGCCCCGCACGAGACGATCGCCGAGTGGCCGCTCGAGCTCGTCCTCGACGGCGGCTCGCGTCGCCTCGATGAGCCGGTCGTAGCGCACGCCCGACGGGCACGACGAGACGCACGCCATGCAACCGAGGCAGCGATCGAAGTGCTGCGCCACCGTCGTGTTGAGCGCGATCGTCCCGTCGAGGCGCGCGTCCATGAGGTGGATGCGCCCGCGCGGCGAGTCCATCTCCTCGCGCCAGAGCACGTACGTCGGGCAGGTCGGGAGGCAGAACCCGCAGTGGACGCAGTCCGACGTGTACTCGCGGATCACGCCGCGAGCACTCCGCGCGGATCGAGCTCCGCCCGAATCGCATCCACGAGCGCGAGCTGGGATGCGGGCACCGCTTGTACCCGATCGCTTCGTGGGTCGTCCACCGCGACGAAGCCGAGGCCTGCGGACGGCCGAATCACTGCGTGCTCGAGCGTTTCCAGCACGGTTGCGAGATCGCCTGGAGCAAAACGGACACGTCCTGCTGCGGCGCCTTGGCGTGCGCGCGACTCGTCCCACACCGACACGTCCGCCTCGCTGCCGCCGACGAGCGCCTGCGCGGTCGCCACCTGGGCCGCGACGGCCCGCTCCGAGCCCTCGAACAGCACCGCGACGCGGCCGGGGTGGAGAACGTCGAGGGCGCTCGGCTGCAGCTGCGAACGAAGGAGGCTCGCGACCACGCTCGCGGCGTCTTCGGTCTCGACGACGAGCGTGTGCGCCGCCTTCGGCAGGGGATGCAGGCGGAAGCTCGCCCGGGCGATGAACGCGAGGCGGCCCTCGGAGCCGCACACGAGCCGGGCGAGGTCGTAGCCCGCGACGTTCTTCACGACCTTGCCGCCGGAGCTGGCGATCGTTCCGTCTCCGAGAACGAGCGTGGCGCCGAGGACGAGATCCCGCGGCGCCCCGAACCGATGGCGCAACGGGCCGGACACGTTCCGGGCGAGCAGGGCGCCGATGGTCGGGTCTCCGGGGGGATCGAGCGAGAGGCGCTGACCGGCGGCGGCGAGGACCGTCCTGAGTTCGGAGAGCCGAACGCCGGCCTCGACGGTGCAGGTGAGATCGCCGGGATCGTGCTCGAGCACACGCGTCAGACCGTCGCTCGTGAGATCGACGCCGATGCGGAGCCGACCGCCCTTGCCGTGGGCCGCTGCGAGTGCTGCCGACGCCTCCTCGACGCTAGAGACGCTCGGCAACGCCCATCCTCTCGAGCGCGTGCTGGCGATACGGGCCGGGCACCTCGCCACACAGCCGCGGCGTCGGGATCACCTTGCCCGGGTTGCAGATCCCCGACGGGTCGAAGGCCAGTCGCAGCCGCTCGAACGTGCGGAGGTCGCGCTCGGAGAACATGCGCGGCATCGCGCACGCCTTGTCCATTCCGACGCCGTGCTCGCCGGTGAGCGAGCCTCCCGCGTCGACACAGGCGTCGAGGATCGCGTCGGCAAGCTCTCGGGCGCGCTGGGTCTCGCCGGCGGCGGCGTCGTACAGCACCAGGGGATGGAGGTTGCCGTCGCCGGCATGGAAGACGTTGCCGACCCGAAGTCCGTGCTCCCCGGAGAGCTCCTCGATACGACGGAGCACCTCCGGCAGCCGCGTGCGGGGCACGACGCCGTCCTGGACGTAGTAGTCGGTCGCGACGCGACCCATCGCGGCGAAGGCCGACTTGCGGCCCTTCCACAGGAGCGCACGGTCGGCATCCGAGGTGGCGGCGCGAATCTCGAATGCACCGCACTCGGCGCAGATCCGCTCGACCTCGCCCGCGTCGCCCTCGACCTGCTCGACGACGCCGTCGAGCTCCACGAGGAGCACGGCACCCGCGCCGGCCGGGTAGCCGGGCGCGACCGCGCGCTCCGCGGCCTCGAGCGTGAGCCGGTCCATCATCTCGATCGCGGAGGGCATGACGCCGGCTGCGACGATCCCGGACACCGCCGCGCCGGCGGCGTCCATCGTGTGGAAGCCGGCGAGGAGCGTCCGAATCGTCTGCGGCGTGCGGACGAGGCGCAGCGTGATCCGTGTGACGATGCCGAGCGTTCCCTCGGAGCCTACGACCACGCCGACGAGGTCTGGCCCCTCCGGGTCGAGCGCCTTGCCTCCCAGCTCGACGACGTCGCCGTCGGGCAGGACGACGGTGAGGCCGGTCATGTCGTGAGTCGTGAACCCGTACTTGAAGCAGTGCGCGCCACCCGAGTTCTCGGCGACGTTGCCGCCGACCGTGCACACCTGCTGGCTCGACGGGTCGGGCGCATAGAAGAAGCCGTCATCAGCGACGGCATGGGTGACGTCGAGGTTCGCGACGCCCGGCTCGACGACCATGCGCTGGCTGTCGAGGTCGATCTCGAGGATGCGGTTCATGCGTGCGAGTGCGACGACGACGCCCCCTGCCATCGGCGTCGCACCGCCCGAGAGTCCCGTGCCCGCTCCGCGCGCGACGAAGGGCACTCGCTCGCGGCTGCACGCGCGCAGCACCGCCTGCACGTCCTCCGTCGATCCGGGCAGCACGACGAGCTCGGGCACTGCGCGATGCCCTGTCAGGCCGTCGCACTCGTAGACCCGGAGCTGCTCGGGCTCGGTGATCACATGCTCCGCGCCGAGAGCCTCGCTCAGCTCCGCGACGAAGGAGGGCGGGAGAGGCACGCGGCCACTATAGGGTTGGCCCGTGCTCCCGATCGAACGTCCGGGGAAGATCGTCTGCGTCGGTCTCAACTACCGCGACCACGCGGAGGAGCAGGGCGCCGAGCTTCCGAAGGCGCCGCTTCTTTTCGCGAAGTGGACGACGTCGCTCATCGGACCCGGAGAGCCGATCGTGATACCGCCGCTCGTCACGAAGGCCGACTACGAGGCGGAGCTCGGCGTCGTCATCGGCGAGCGCGTCCGCGGCGTCTCGAAGGAGAGTGCCTTCGAGGCCGTGCGAGGCGACGTCTGCGCGAACGACGTGAGCGCGCGCGACCTCCAGTTCGGCGACGGGCAGTGGACGCGGGGGAAGTCGCCCGACACGTTCTGCCCGGTCGGTCCGCTGACACCGCGCGACGAGATCTCGGACCCCCACGCCCTCGGCATTCGCGCGATCGTCAGCGGTGAGGTGCTGCAGGACTCGACGACCGCGAACCTCATCTTCGGCGTCGACGACGTCATCGCGTACGTGTCGCAGACGACCACCCTC
>DASTYQ010000058.1:0-12942 GCA_035764775.1 Gaiellaceae bacterium | reverse complement strand
GAAGAACGGCGCACCGGTCTCGCGAATGCGCGCGACGGCGCGGCCAGCCGCCTCGTGGATCACCTCGACGTCCGTCGTGTCGAGCTCGTCGACCTCGATGCCGAACGCCGCGCCGCGGGCCGCGATCGATCCGGCGAGCTCCAGCTCGACGGGCGACGACTGCGCGGAGTGGTTGTTCTCGACGACGAACAGCACGGGGAGCTGCCAGAGCGAGGCGATGTTGAGGGACTCGTACGTGACGCCCTCGCCGAGCGTCCCGTCGCCGAGGAAGACCGTCGAGACCGCACCGGTGCCCTTGCGCTTTTCGGCGAGCCCGATGCCCGTGGCCACCGGGACGATGCTCCCGAGCACGCCGTTGGAGTAGAAGTTGCCCTTGCACAGGTGTTGGCTGCCGCCCTTCCCTCCGCACACGCCGGGCGCCTTCCCCATCACCTCGCAGAGGAGCCCGAACGCGTCGTCCGTGAAGGCGAGGTAGTGCCCGTGGCAGCGATGGTTGGAGAAGATCGTGTCGACGTCGGGATCGAGGTGGTGGATCAGGCCGACGGCGTTCGCCTCCTCGCCGATGTACGTGTGTGTCGTGCCGACGAGCTTCCCGAGAGAGAAGAGGTCGAGGAGCGTCTCCTCGAAGCGGCGGATGAAGAACATCCGCTCGTAGAAGGTCGCGAGCTGCGTCACTAGAGGTATCCGAGGTCCGAGAGCCGCTTCGCGACGGTGGCCTCTTCCTCCTCCGTCAGCTCGTGGCGCTCGGCGCTCTCGAGCTCGCGGAAGACGAGGTCGCGGAGCTCTGGCGGCACGTCCGTGCGAGGCCTCAGCTCGCGCGGATCGGTGTCGAGCCGGTACGCCTCCTCCTCACCGCTCTCGACGTGGAGGATCAACTTCCACGGCGGCACGCGCACGGCGAGCTTCGTCAGCGCGCCCATGTCGGTCCCGGCGATCACGGCGGGTCGGTCGCCGTCGACCGCGAGGAGCGACGCGCCGTCCATCTCCCTCGACGGCAGCCCCGCGAGCTCGAGGAGCGTCGGCACGAGGTCGACCGTTCGTACCTGCGAGTCGACGACCGCAGGATCGAGCCGTCCGGGCGCGGACAGGATCAGCGGCACGTGGACGATCTCGTCGTTGAGCGTCGCCCCGTGCATGTGGTAGACGCCCTTCACGTCCGACTTCGCTGCGAAGCGCTCCCCCCACGACTCGCCGTGGTCGGAGAGGAAGGCGAACGTCGTCGACTCGCGCAGGCCCAGCGACTCGAGCTCCTCGAGGAAGGACGCGACGAGCACCTCGGACTGGCGCTCGACCGCCTTGCGGTACCCCTCCCGCATCGCCTCGAGCGCGGACGCCGAGTCGGACTGGATGCCCTCGATGACCTCCTGCTTCGCGGCCAGCCAGTTCTTGCGGTCGGCGTGGACGATGTCGTACGGCATGTGCGTCGCCCAGTTGTGGACGTACAGGAGGAACGGCTTCTCGCGGTGCGCCCGCAGGAACTCGAAGGTGCCGTCGAGCGTCTCAGAAGTGCCGAGGACGTTCGCCTCGGGCAGGTCCTTGAAGAGGTAATTGGTGTCGAACACGAAGCTCCCGACCTCGTAGCCGTGAGCCGAGAAGGCGCGGAAGATCGTCTCGACGGACGGATCGAGGGCGGCATCCCAATGGAGGTAACCGTGGTGATGGGCGTAGACCCCCGTGACGATCGAGGTCGTCGAGGGCGCCGTCCACGGGGCCGACGAGATCGCCTGTGCGCAGCGGACGCCACCGGCGGCGAGCTCGTCGATCGTCCGGGTATCGACGTAGCGGGCGCCGTAGCAGCCGAGATGGTCCGTCCGCAGCGCGTCGGAGACGTAGACGACGACGTTCACAGCGCGGCGGATTGTAGTGGCGGTCTAGCGTGGCGCCCGTGCCCGCGTCGCTGCCGCTCTCGACCCTGCTCTCGCAGGTACTGGTCGCGCAGACGATCGAGCTCGACAACGAGTTCGAGGCGCGGCTCGCGGAGTCCGGCGCGGGCGCACGCGTCACCTCCGTCGTCATGTGGTCGAACTTTCTCCGCTTCGTCGGCGAGGGGATCATGGTCGGCGGGCTCCCTGCCGCGGCGGGACTGCCCAAGCAGCGCGTGCTCTCGAATCTCGGCGGCATGGAACGGTGGCGCTACGTCTTCGTCGCCCCGGCGCCCGCAGACCATCCGCCGGGCGAGAAACGCGAGGGCTGGGGAAGCTCACGGGGGCTTCGCAGCGACTGGCTCGTGCGCCCGACTGCTGCCGGCCGCGCGACGCAGGCGATCCGCCCGGCGCTGTTCGGCGAGCTCGAGGATGCGTTGGAGCGCCGGTTCGGCGCGGTCACGCTCGACGAGCTCCGCAGCTCGTCGCGGGCACTCGTCGCTCGGCTCGACTTCAACCTCCCGGAGTACGTTCCGATCGTCGCCAGCGGGCCTCACGCCTCGGACGCGGTCGGGGCCGCCGCGTCCTCCAGCCTGACCTCGTCGCTCGCGCAAGTGTTGCTCGCCCACACACTCGACTTCGAGGAGCGGTCGGAGCTGTCACTCGCGCTCAGCGCGAACTTCGTCCGTGTCCTCAGCGAGGACGGAACGCTCGTTCGCGACATCCCAGTGCTCGCCGGCGTCTCGAAGGAAGCAACCGCGATGGCGCTGGGATTCCTGGGCAGAGCCGGATACACGACGCTCGAGGGCTCGACGGCCGCGACGAGACGAGCGCGCCTCACCGCGAAGGGCACCGAGACGCGCGCGACCGCTTCCGCGACGGCGACGTGGACCGACTTCGCGCGGCACTCGGCTCGGTCCTCGAGCATCCAGGTTTGCGCGAGAGACTGCGCCCGCCCGCGAACGGCTGGCGTGTGAGCAGGCCGTATCGCGCCCGTACCGACGCGCTGCTCGAGGACCCACGCGCGGCCCTCCAGCACTACCCGCTCGTCCTGCACCGCGGCGGCTGGCCCGACGGCAGCTGACGGGCACGGTTCCGCCCGCCGATGAAGCGCGCACCTCTCTACGCCCTCTACGCGGCGGACACGATCTCGCTCGCCGGCAACTCGGTCGCGCAGATCGCGATCCCCTGGTACGTGCTGACGACGACAGGAAGCGCGACGCTCACCGCGCTGGTCGTCTTCTGCAACTTCCTCCCGATCGTGCTTGCCGCGTTCTTCGGCGGCGTCGTGGTGGATCGCCTCGGCTTCCGCGCAGCCAGCATCGTCGCGGATCTCGCGAGCTCGGCAGCCGTCGCGGCGATCCCTCTCCTCGCAGCGACGGTCGGAATCGAGATCTGGCAGCTCATGGTGCTCGTCTTCGTCGGAGCCATGCTCGACGCTCCGGGCGCAACGGCGCGAGCGGCTCTCTTCCCGGACGTCGTAGAGCTCGCGGGCGTGCGGATGGAGCGAGCCTCCGGTATTCGCGCCGGCATCCAGCGAGGAGCGGAGCTCGTCGGTGCTCCGCTCGGCGGCGTTCTCGTCGCCGGCTTCGGCGCAACGGCGGCGCTCTGGATCGACGCCGCGAGCTTCCTCGTCTCTGCGGCGCTCGTCCTCCTCTTCGTGCCGCGTCCGCATCGCGATACGTCGAGCGACGCACGCGGCCGCTTCTTCGCCGAGCTCGCCGACGGTCTCCGGTTCATCTGGCAACGACCCCTCGTGCGTGCCATCGTGGCCATGGTCCTCCTCTCGAACTTCATCGAGGCACCGCTCACGGTCGTGCTCGCCGTCTTCGCGCGTGAGGAGTACGGCAGCGCCGCGGACTTCGGCCTGCTCGTCGGCGTCCTCGGAGGCTCTGCGCTCGCCGGCGCTCTCGGCTACAGCGCAATCGGGCACAGGCTGCCACGCCGGAAGACGTTCCTCGTGTGCTTCTCGGGCGTCCCGATCGGCTATCTCGTCCTCGCCGCCCAACCCTCGCTCCCTGTTGCCCTCGCGGCGTTGGCGCTGTCCGGGCTCGCCGCCGGGCCGATCAACCCACTCCTCTTCACCGTTCAGACGGAGATCGTCCCGGCCGAGCTGCGCGGACGCATCTTCGGGGCGATTCGCGCCGGGGCCTGGGCCTCCATCCCTCTCGGGATCCTGCTCGGCGGACTCGCACTCGCGGCGATGGGAGCGCCTGCGACCTTCCTCGTGATGGGTCTGTCGCTGGCCGTCGTCGTCGGCTACGGCTTCTTCAACCGGACGTTCCGCGAGATGGACGCGACCGCCGAGGTCAGGCAGACGCGATGAGGAAGCGGTACTCGTTCGAGAGGCGGTAGCCGCCGTCCGGACCTCGGTACGGGGCGAGCCCGTCCACGATCGCCGTCCGCAGCTCGTCCTCCCGCTCCGGCCCGGCGAGGATGGCGAGCCCTGCGACTGCGACCATCGCGCGCCCGAGCGTGTCCTCATCCGCGTATTCGAACGTCCACGTGGCGTCGAACTCCGTCTCCGGCGTCAGCCCGGCGGCGACCGCCAGCGTCTCGAGCGCGCCTGGCTGCGACAGGTCGGGGTCGGATGGCGCATCAGGAGGACGGGGCGGGAGGAACGGCCTCGCGATCAGCTTCATCGCCTCGAGATCGCAGCGCTCGTGGGCACCCCAGACCTGGATCACGACCGGCGACCCCGGCTTCGCGACGCGTCCCGCCTCGCCGAGCGCGGCGACCATGTCGTTGGCGAAGAAGAACGAGTTGAAGCCGGTCACGAGGTCGAAGGTGTCGTCCGGCCACGGGAGCGCCTCCATCTCCCCGACGCGAAGATCCGCAGCGGGCAATCGGCCGCGCGAGAACGCGATGAGCGCCTCCGACGCGTCCAGCCCGTAGGGCTCGGCGCCGCGCTCGGCGACCATCTGCAGGAAGGCCCCGGCGCCGCAGCCGATGTCGAGCACGCGCATTCCGGGCTCGAGGGCGAGCCGTTCGAGCGCCGCCTCGTACGTCGGCGTCTGCAAGTCCTCGGTGATCGCCCAGTCCGCGGGTCGTGCACCCCAGAGCGGGCCCCAGCGCTCCGCGCTGCCCTGCGCATGCGTCGCTGACGTCATCTCCGCTCCTCTCTCTAGACTATGGTTCATAGGTATAAACTATGGAACGTAGTACGTCAAGCCAGGAACTGAGCCTCTTCTCGTACGAGGTCCTCGGTCTCGTGGGACGGGGCGGCGCGGGAGCGCACGATCTCCTGCAGATGGCGAGACGCGGGCGCATGCTCGATTGGGCAGGGGAGAGCCAGTACTACACCGAGCCCAAGCGACTCGCCGAGCGAGGCTACCTCGAGGCGAGACGCGAGCCTGGAAAGACGCGCGAGCGCACCGTCTACCGACTCACCGAGAGGGGGCTCGGCGCGCTACGCGACTATGCCCGGACACCGGTGCGGTTCACCCCGGTCAAGAGCGACACCTTGCTCCGGCTCCTCTTGTGCGACCTCGTCGGGGAGCCGGTCACGCGCGAGAGCATGCTCACGCTCCGCGAGGACGTCGCGGACGTCCTGGACCGACTCGACGAGGCGGAGAAGCGGGCCGAGGAGCTCCCGCATCGGCGGAAGTACCTGCTCCTCGTCACGCAGTTCCTGCGCGACTACCTCGAGCTCCACCTCGAGCTCGTCGACGAGGTCGAGCGCAAGTTCGGCGCGACGTCAGCGGGCGACGGCGCCGATCAGGCTGCGTCCGCGTAGCCCGTCCGGCTCGTCGATCCCGAGGATCTCGAGCACCGTGGGCGCGATGTCGAGCAGGTGCGCGTCGGCGCGCCCGGCGGCGGCGATACCGGGGCCTGCGACGACGTAGAGGCCGTCCTGCGCGTGGTTCGCGTCGTCGGGGCCGGTGTCGTTCTCGAGCGTCTGGACGCCCTCGTCGCCGCCGATCGTCCCGACGGACCGCCAGTAGAGGTCGCCGAAGACGACGATCAAGTCGGGGGCGACGCCCTTCGGGTCGCCGTAGAGCTCCTCGGGCTTGTAGACGGCGGTCGGGATCGGGTTGCCCGCGTCGTCCGGGATCTCGGAGATCCGACGGGCGAGATCGTCGCGGACGGCTTCGTAGTCCTCGGGCGCGATCGTCCCCTCGGGCTCGCGGCCGGCGACGTTCAGGAAGACGCGCGCGTAGTACCCGCCCTCCCCCCACGCGGTCGTCTTCGACCAGTCGACGCCGAGGTCGCGGAGCGACGAGACGCCGTTCGGCTCCGAGAGGGTCGTCAGCAGGCCTTCGCGACGAAGCCACTCGTTGATGCGGATCCCGCCGTCGAGCCGCTTAGCGCCGTGGTCGGAGAGCACGAACACGACGGTGTCCTCGTCCGCATGCTCGAGCAGCTTCCCGAGCAGGCCGTCGACATGGCGGTGGTAGTCGAGGATCGCCGTCTCGTACGCGTTGCCGGGCTCGTGCTTGCGGTGCTCGGGATCCATGTACTTCCAGAACCCGTGGTGCATCCGGTCGGGCCCCATCTCCACCATCGCGAAGAGCGACCACGGCTTCGTCTCCAGCAGATGCTCGGCGAGCGCGAACCGGCGGTCGGTCATCTCGTAGACCTGGCGCAGCAGGTACTCCTTGTCGTCCGTCCGGAAGTCCTTCGTGTCGAAGAGGTACTCGCCGACCACCTGCTCGATCTCGTCCTTCAGCGCGGCCGGATACGTGTACTTGGACTCGATCGACGGCGTCAGGAAGCACCCGACCATCACGCCGTTCAACGGCTTCGGCGGGTAGCACCCGGGCACCGAGAGCACGATCGACGAGCCTCCCGCGCGCGTGACGTAATCCCACAGCCGCGGCTCCTTGATCGCCGTCGACATCGCGATGAACGCGCCGTCGTACGTGTGGTCCGAGCGATTCCGAAAGCCGTAGACGCCGAGATCGCCAGGCGTCTTCGAGGACATCAGGCAGGACCAGGCGGGAACCGTGATCGGCGGGATGACGGAGGTCAGGCGACCGTACGTCCCGCGTTCCATGAGACCCGAGATCGTCGGCAGCTCGTCCCGCCAGCGCTCGAGCACGAGCGACGGCTCGGCGCAGTCGAGCCCGACCATCATCACCTTCCGCGGCATCGGCGCAGCGTAGCCGCGTTGACCCTCGAGCCCCGCGAGGAGTAGGGTTCACGCGGCGTCAACAACCAAGGGGAGAGGGGGAACCATGAGCAAGCGGTCTTTGCTCGCGGTCGCGGTGTGTGCTGCGGTTGCGGGCTTGAGCGCCGGTCCCGCGTTCGCCGGTGAGGTGACTGGGAACGGCAAGCAGACTCCGATTGGAGCCGCACCGGACACTGATCCGCATGCGAGCTCGATCTGCTCGTTCTCGGGGCAGAACGACGATCCCAACGAGCCGGGCGCCGGTGGTCGGGTGCAGTCTTGGGGTCAGGACGTCAAGAACGCGGTACACGCAGGCGCGCCGCCTCCTGGGGGTGTTCCCGGTCAGGCGTGCAATGGCCACAGCGGCGCCTTCTCCGGCTAGTCGCCACTGAAGACCGGCCGGCCCCGGCGTGGCGTTGCCGGGGCCGGCCTCCATCCACGTCACAGGCCACCGGTCGGCGCCACGCGCCACAATCCCGGCGTGAGTGCGACCGCTGACAGCACTGCCGAGACCGTCGTCATGAAGTTCGGCGGCTCCTCGGTCGCCGACCCGCAGAAGATCAAGAACGTGGCGGCGCGCCTCGTCGAGGCCCGCGCGCGCGACGTCCGCGTCGTCGCCACGGTGTCGGCGATGGGCGACGCAACGGACGGCCTCCTCGCGCTCGCCCACGAGGTCTCGCCGGACCCCCACCCGCGCGAGCTCGACATGCTGCTCTCGACGGGCGAGCGGATCGCCTGCGCCCTCGTCGCCATGGCGGTTCACGACCTCGGCTACGAAGCCGTCTCGTTCACCGGCTCGCAGGCCGGGATCATCACCGACCCGGTCCACACGAAGGCGAAGATTCGCGAGATCACGCCCGTCCGGGTCGTCGAAGCTCTGGATCAGGGGCGCATCGTGCTCGTCGCCGGCTACCAGGGATTCTCCCGGGACACGATGGACGTGACCACGCTCGGCCGGGGCGGCACCGACGCAACCGCGGTCGCGCTCGCCGCCGCGCTGGGAGCGTCGTGCGAGATCTACTCGGACGTCCTCGGCGTCTTCACCGCCGACCCTCGGATCGTCCCGGACGCGCGCAAGCTCGACCGCGTCTCCTACGAGGAGATGCTCGAGATGGCCTCGTCCGGCGCCAAGGTGCTCATGCTGCGCGCCGTCGAGCTCGCGCGTGGGCAGGGCGTCCGCATCCACGCCCGCTCGACGTTCTCGACCGAGGCGGGAACGTGGATCGAGGACGGCACGGGCCTCGAGCAGCCGATCGTCTCGGCAGTGACGCATTCGGAGGACGAAGTCGTCTTCGACGTGACCGGCCTCCCGGACGAGCCCGGCGTGGCCGCCGCGATCTTCGACGCGGTCGCGACCGAGCACGTCAACGTCGACACGATCCTCCAGAACGTGGCGCACGATCTCGCGGCACTCTCGTTCTCGGTTCCGAAGGACGACGTACCTGCGACACGACGAGCGCTCGCACGCGCCGAGTCGACCATCGGCTCGCTCGAGGCCGCCGAGATCACGGATCTCGGGAAGGTGTCGCTCGTCGGCGCGGGCATGCGGTCGCATCCAGGAGTCGCGTCGCGGATGTTCCGAGCGCTGGCGGACGAGGGCATCAACCTCCGCCTCATCTCGACGTCGCCGATCAAGGTGACGTGCCTCATTCCCCGCGACGACGTCGAGCGGGCCGTACGCGTTCTCCACAATGCGTTCGCGCTCGGGGACCAGTAGGGTCCTGCGCGAGTGTGAGCACCCACAGCGACGTCACCGAAGCTCCGAAGCCAGGCCGCTTGCAGAGCCGCAGGCGGTCGGTCGGCGTCTGGATCGTGCTCGTCGTCGCCGGCCTGCTGCTTCTCCTCTCCTCGTTCGCGATCTGGATCAACCGCGTGGCGCTCAACACGAGCGTCTTCACGGACACGTCGAGCTCGCTACTCGACGACCCGGAAATCCGCAGCGCGGTCGCGAACCGCGCCGTCGACGAGCTGTTCGCGAACGTCGACGTGCAGGCCGAGGTCGAGGAGCAGCTCCCGGGCGATTACCAGGGTCTTTCCGGTCCCGCGACGGCTGGCCTGCGCCAGGCCTCGTACGAGATCGTCGACCGAGCGCTCGAGCAGCCCGCGTTCCAGCAGCTCTTCAAGGTGACCCTCGAGGAGACGCACAGAACGCTCGTCGAGGTGCTCGAGGGCGGCGGTGAGCGCGTCTCGACGGAGAACGGCGAGGTGACGCTGAACCTACGGGCGATCATCGAGGAGGCCGCTGACCGGATCGGGATCGGGCAGCAGGTCGCCGACAAGATCCCGGCCGATGCGGGCCGCATCGTCATTCTCCGCGCCGACGAGCTCGACACCGCGCAGAACGTCTTCCAGCTCCTGAAGACGCTCGCCTGGTTCCTACCCCTGCTGATGCTCGTAGCCTTCGCGCTGGCCGTCTGGCTCTCCGGCGACCGCCGTCGCGCGGTTCGCGGCATCGGCTGGGTGCTCGTCGTCGTCGGCATCCTCGGCCTGCTGGCCGCGAATTTCACACGGAACTACGTGGTCGACGCGCTCGTCGCCCGCGAGGACGACCGGCAGGCTGCGGGCAACGCCTGGAACATTCTCACGGAGCTCATGCGCGGCTCGTTCCGGTTGATGATCGTCGTCGGGATCCTCTTCGTGATCGCCGCGTGGCTCGCCGGCCCCAGCCGCCGCGCAATCACCGCGCGCGGCTGGCTCGCGCCCGCCCTGCAGAACCGTGTGTGGGCCTACGTCGTCCTCGCGGTGCTCGTCCTGCTCATGCTCTTCAGGGCCGATGTCCTCGACTTCTCCCGCCTCCTCGTCGTGATCCTGCTCGGCGCGCTCGGCGCGACCTGGATCGAGCTGACCCGGCGGCAAACGCTCGCGGAGTTCCCCGATGCCGGCTCGGCGCTCGTCGCGGACACGCGTGCCCGGATGACGACGTGGTGGGAGTCGAGACGGTCGGCGGAGGCAGAGACGGCTGCACCTGCAGTCGACGTCTCGACCCGCCTCGCGTCACTCGCGGACCTCCACGCCAAAGGCGCGCTCACGGACGAGGAGTACGCCTCCGCAAAGGCGCAGGTCCTCGCCGGCAGCTGAGGGAGGCTCGCCGCCCTCCACGCCGAAGATCGCGGCGTGGACTCCGACTTCGTCGAGGCGATCGTCTCCGCGGCGATCTGGATCGTCGTCCTCGTCCTGCTGCGGTGGCTGCTGCGACGCGCCTTCGATCGCTACGAGGCGCGACTCGCCGAGCGTGACCCAGGCGTTGCCGCCCGTCGACGGACGACCTTCAGCTTCCTGCTGCGCATGGTCATCGCGCTCGTCGCGCTGGTGGGAGCCTGGAGCGTGCTCTCGAAGTTCACCGCGACCCAGGAGATCGCGAGCGCTTTCCTCGCCTCGAGCGCCGTTCTCGCTGTCATTGCCGGCCTTGCGCTCACGACGCCGCTCGGCAACCTCGGCTCCGGGGTCATGCTCGCCTTCACACAGCCGGTCCGGCTCGGCGACCGCGTCACGGTCGACGAACACACGGGGATCGTCGAGGACATCACGCTGAGCTACACCGCGCTGACGACCGACGAGGGCCGCAGGATCTTCGTCCCCAACTCGCGCATGGTGTCGACGACGATCGTGAATCGCTCGGTGGACGATCCGCGTCGCCTCGTCACGGTCGAGCTTCCGGTGCGACTGACGGCCCCCCTCGAGGAGGCGCGCCGCGTCGTCATGGAGGCGGCGGCCTCGGCGCCACAAGGCCAGAGCCTCGCGATCTACGTGCAGGTCGGCTCCGTCACCGAAAAGACGGCGTGGCTCAACGTCGTCGCCTACGCGCCGTTCGGTGCTGATGTGTCGCAGGTTGCGAGCGACCTGCGCGAGAAGGCGGTGTCCGCCCTCGGCGCCGCCGAGCTTCTGCCGACCTAGAAGTCGGTTCCCTCGCCCACGGCGAGGACGCGAAGCTCGACGTTCGGTGCATGCTCCGACAGCCCGGCGGCGAACTCGGCGGGCGGAAGGTCCACGAATGCCGGCTTCCCGGCCAGGCCGAGATGGATCGGAAAGTACGTTCCCCAGTGGATCGGGATCACGAGCGACGGCCGCACGAGCGCCACGGCCTCGGCAGCTCGCGCCGGATCGAGATGTCCCCCGCCGAGCCCAGGCCCCCACCCCCAGATCGGGATGAGCCCGACGTCGACGGGGCCGAGTTCGGCCATGCCGTCGAAGAGGTCGGTGTCGCCGGCGAAGTACACCGACTTCGACCCGGACACGACGTAGCCGACGGGTTCCCCCGAGGCGCCGAACGGCAGGCGGCCGCGATCGTGCTCGGCGGGCACAGCTCTGATCTGGATGTCGCCGATCGCGATCGTCTCGCCCTGATCGACCTCGAGCACCGACTCGAACCGGCGCTTACGGAGGATTCCGCCGAGCCCGCGCGGCACGACGACCGGGAGCTTCTTGCCCAGCCGCTCCAGCGACGGGAGGTCGAGGTGGTCGTAGTGGCCGTGCGAGATGAGAACGGCGTCGACCCCGCGCAGCGCCTTCGCCGACACGGGTCTCGTCCGACGAAGATGCGCGACCCGGTTGCGCAGCAGCGGATCCGTCAATAGGCGGACGCCGTCGAGATCGACGAAGACCGTCGCGTGTCCCACGTACTCGATCCGCGCCACCGAACGAACGCTAGACGCCGGGGTCAGACCCCGGGGCATGGCCCGTTCGGGCTGCTCAAACCGCGTGAGCAGGAGGTTCACGCCAGGGACATGCCGCTTCCGGGCACGTCCCGGGGTCTGACCCCTAAACGCAGTCTCTGAGCCCCTGCGCCTCCGGGAGCGATTCGAGCTTCTTGAGCGTGTTGTTCTCGATCTGGCGGATGCGCTCGCGCGTCACGCCGAAGGCCTGTCCGACCTCCTCGAGCGTGCACGGCTGCGAGCCGTCGAGTCCGTATCGAAGCTCGATCACCCGGCGCTCGCGCTCGGGGAGCGCCGAGAGCGCCAGCTCGACGTCCTCGCGCCGGAGCGACAACGACGCGGTGTCGAACGGCGACTCGGCCGCGTCGTCGGGGACGAAGTCCCCGAGCGAGGAATCTTCCTCCTCGCCGATCGGCTTCTCGAGCGAGATCGGGAGCTGCGACATGCGCAGGATCTCGCGCACCTCCTCGACGTCGATCTCGAGCTCCTCGGCGATCTCTTCTGGGAGCGGCTCGCGTCCGAGGCGCTGCACGAGCTGGCGCTCGATGTGCACGACCTTGTTCAGCTTCTCGACCATGTGCACGGGAATACGGATCGTCCTCGCCTTGTCGGCGATCGCACGCGTGACGGCCTGACGGATCCACCAGGTGGCGTACGTCGAGAACTTGAACCCACGGCGGTAGTCGAACTTCTCCACCGCCCGGATGAGGCCGAGCGAGCCCTCCTGGATGAGGTCGAGGAAGGAGAGGCCGCGGCCGAGGTACCCCTTCGCGATCGAGACCACGAGCCGCAGGTTCGCCTCGATCATGTGCTGCTTGGCCGCCATGTCGCCGCGCTCGATGAGCTTCGCCAGCGACACCTCCTGGTCCGCCGTCAGGAGCGGCACCTTCCCGATCTCGCGCAGGTACAGCCGCAGCGAGTCGAGTGACGGCTCGACCGAGAGATCGAGCTTCGGCTCGACCTTCTCCTCCTCGACGGGCACGGGCTCCACGTGCGGGAGGTCCTTGTGCTCGGCGCCCTCGTGGAGCTCGATCGCGTGGTCGATCAGGTAGGCGTAGAAGTCCTCGATCTGCTCCTTCGTGAGCTCGACGTCGTCGAGCCCCGTGACGATCTCGTCATACGTGAGGAACCCCTTCTCGAGCCCCTGCTCGACCAGGCGCTGGAGCTCCTCGACCTCGGGGAGGGCGATATCGACGGACAGCATCGGCTGGCTTTCTCCTCTCGCGCTCGAACGGGTACTGGCCTTTCCGTACTGCACTGAGCCGGCCCGCCTGCCGCCCCGGCTCCACCACCAAAGCGCGCGGATACTAGTCCGGAA
>DASTYQ010000057.1:0-10900 GCA_035764775.1 Gaiellaceae bacterium | reverse complement strand
GAGGTTGCGGTCGCTCAGGAGCTTGAACGGCATCACTCGAGGGTGTTCTCCATGCGAGCAGTGCTCTCCTGCAGACGTGATCTGCTATGTTCAGGCTTAGATTTTCGGCACATAGAACACTCACAAGGAGAGCAAGCACATGGCAAAGACCATCGGCATCGACCTCGGGACCACCAACTCGTGCATGGCGGTCCTCGAGGGATCCGAGCCCACCGTCATCCCGAACGCCGAGGGCGGACGCACGACTCCGTCCGTCGTCGCCTTCGGGCGTGACGGCCAGCGGCTCGTAGGCGCGCCGGCCAAGCGCCAGCAGGTCACAAACCCGCAGAACACGATCTTCTCGATCAAGCGCTTCATGGGTCGCAAGTTCGACGAGGTCTCCGAGGAGATGAAGATCGTGCCGTACGAGGTCGAAAAGGGCACGAACGACGACGTCCGCGTGAAGGCCGACGCGAAGGAGTACGCGCCGCAGGAGATCTCGGCGATGATTCTCCAGAAGCTCAAGGCGGACGCCGAGTCCTACCTCGGCGAGACCGTGACGGATGCCGTCATCACGGTTCCCGCGTACTTCAACAACGCACAGCGCGAGGCGACGAAGGACGCCGGCAAGATCGCGGGGCTCAACGTCCTGCGCATCATCAACGAGCCGACGGCGGCGGCCCTCGCCTACGGGCTCGACAAGGAAGGCGCCGAGCACACGATCCTGGTCTTCGATCTCGGCGGCGGCACGTTCGACGTCTCCGTCCTCGAGCTCGGCGAGGGCGTCTACCACGTCAAGGCGACGAACGGGGACAACCATCTCGGCGGCGACAACTTCGACAAGGCGGTCGTCGACTGGATGATCGCCGAGTTCAAGCGCGACCAGGGCATCGACCTGGGACAGGACCCGATGGCCCTGCAGCGCCTGTACGAGGCTGCCGAGAAGGCGAAGATCGAGCTGTCGTCGACCATGACGACGCAGATCAACCTGCCGTTCGTCACCGCGACGCCTGAAGGCCCCAAGCATCTCGACCTCCAGCTGACGCGCGCGAAGCTCGACGAGCTCACGCACGAGCTCCTCGAGCGCACCGTCGCACCGACCAAGCAGGCCCTGGCCGACGCGGGTCTGAGCGCGTCGGACATCGAGCACGTCGTGCTCGTGGGCGGCATGACCCGCATGCCCGCCGTCCAGGCGAAGGTGAAGGAGCTCATCGGCAAGGAGCCCCACAAGGGCGTCAACCCGGACGAGGTCGTTGCGGTCGGCGCCGCCATCCAGGCCGGCGTGCTGATGGGCGAGGTGAAGGACGTCCTCCTGCTCGACGTCACGCCGCTGTCGCTCGGCATCGAGACGAAAGGCGGCGTGTTCACGAAGCTCATCGAGCGCAACACGACGATTCCGACACGCAAGTCGGAGACCTTCACGACGGCCGAGGACAACCAGCCGTCGGTCGAGATCCACGTCGCGCAGGGCGAGTCCGAGATGGTCTCGTTCAACAAGACGCTCGGCAAGTTCCAGCTCGTCGGCATTCCGCCGGCGATGCGCGGCCTGCCGCAGATCGAGGTCTCCTTCGACATCGACGCGAACGGGATCATCAACGTGTCGGCCAAGGACCTCGGCACGGGGAATGAGCAGCAGATCCGCATCGAGGGCGGCTCGGGCCTGTCCGAGGACGAGGTCGACCGCATGATCAAGGACGCCGAGTCCCACGCAGGCGAGGCGCACCGGCTGCGCGAGCTCGCCGATGCACGCAACGCCGGAGAGCAGCTCGCGTACCAGACGGAGCGCACGCTCGCAGAGCACCGCGACAAGCTCCCGGAAAGCGACGCCGGCACGATCGAAGGCCGCATCATGGAGCTCCGCCAGGCGCTCGAAGGCGCAGACCTCGCCGATATCCAGGCGAAGACGTCGGCGCTCGAGGACGCATCGCGCGGGCTCGCCGACGTGCTCTACGCGCAGGCCCAGGCAGCGCAGTCGAGCGCGCAGCCGTCCGGCAACGGCGACAGCTCGCACGACGAGGAGGTCGTCGAGGACGCCGACTTCGAGGTCATCGACGAAGAGGAAGCGACCAAGTCGTGAGCGACGAGCTCACCGAGTCGCAGGTCGAGGAGTCGGAGGCCGAGGAGGCTCCGGCTCCCGACCCGCTTGCGATCCTCGAGGCGGAGCGCGACGAGTACCTCGCGCTCGTGCAGCGCGTCCAGGCGGACTTCGAGAACTACCGCAAGCGTGCCGTGCGCGACCAGGAGCGACTCGTCGCGCACGCCCACGAGCGCCTCGTTCGGGAGCTCCTCCCGGTCCTCGACGACCTCGAGCGGGCGCTCGGCGCGGCGGAGAAGCACGAGGAGGCCAAGCTGATCGAAGGCGTGAAGCTCGTCGAGAGGTCTCTGCGCTCTGCACTCCGCAAGGAGGGGCTCGTCGAGATCGAGACGGACGGCGCCTTCGACCCGCACATCCACGAGGCACTCCTCACGCAGCCCAGCGCCGATGCCGAGCCCGGCTCGGTGCTCGAGGTGGTGCAGCGCGGATACCGGCTCGGCGACCGGATCGTCCGCCCTGCCCGGGTGATCGTCGCCGAATGACGGGGAACCCCTATGAGGTACTCGGCGTCCCGAAGAACGCGAGCGACGACGAGATCAAGAAGGCGTACCGGAAGCTGGCCCGGCAGTACCACCCTGATGCGAATCCCGGGGACGCCCCGGCCGAGGAGCGGTTCAAGGAGGTTCAGGGCGCCTACGACGTGCTCTCCGATCCTGAAAAGCGGAGGGCCTACGACACGTTCGGTCAGGCCGGCGCGCGCGGCGGCTTCCCCGGCGGCGCGGACATGGGCGGCACCCGGTTCGAGGAGTTCGACCTCTCGAACCTCGGCGATCTGCTGGGCGGGATGTTCGGCGGCGGCGGTCGCCGCGCCGCCAGCCGCCAGCCGGTCCGCGGCAATGATCTCGAGGCGCACGTGCGCATCTCGTTCGAGGACTCGCTGAAGGGCGTGCAGGTTCGCGTTCCCGTGGAGGCCGAGACTGCGTGCTCGGTCTGTCACGGCACGGGCGCCGAGCCGGGAACCGCGCCGGTCACGTGCCCGCAGTGCGGTGGACGAGGCGTCGTCTCCGACTCGCAAGGGCTCTTCGCCTTCTCGCAGCCCTGTCCGCGGTGTCGCGGGAACGGGACGGTGGTCGAGAAGCCGTGCAAGAACTGTCGCGGATCCGGGCGCGAACGGACGACGAAGCGCTACTCGGTGAAGGTGCCGGCGGGCGCGAAGAGCGGTACGCGGGTCCGGCTCAAGGGCAAGGGCGAGGCGGGCTACAACGCCGGGCCGGCGGGCGATCTGTTCGTGGTCGTCGACGTCGAGCCGTCGCGGCTCTACGAGCGCCGCGGCTCGGATCTCGTCCTGGACGTGCCGGTGACGTTCGCCGAGGCGGCACTCGGGGCCTCGGTCGAGATCCCGACCCCGGACGGCCCCGTCTCTCTGAAGGTGCCGAGCGG
Organism: Gaiellaceae bacterium; assembly: GCA_035764775.1. GTDB lineage: Bacteria > Actinomycetota > Thermoleophilia > Gaiellales > Gaiellaceae > GMQP-bins7. The sequence continues at coordinate 7,446 of DASTYQ010000057.1, read as the reverse complement.
CACCGAGGGCGGCAAGCTCCTGCGCGTCAAGGGGCGAGGCGTTCCGCACCTGAAGGGAAACGGACGCGGAGACCTGCTCGCCCGGGTGAACGTCACCGTTCCGAAGAAGCTGTCGAAGGCGGAGAAGGAAGCGCTCGAGGGCTTCCAGAAGGTGTCACGTGAGAACCCCCGCGAGGCCTTCACCACATGACCGGGTCGCTGCGCAGGCGCTGGACAGCGACCGTCGTGCTGGCGAGCCTGTACGTCGGCTTCAACATCGTCGAGCTCGCGGCCGGAGCGGGCGGCTGGCCCCAGATCGTCGGGCTCCCGCTCGGCCTCGCAGTCGTCGCCTACGGTGGCGCGCGACTACTCGGCTGGGAAGGGATCGACCGCTGATGCCCGAGCGGCCCAGATACATGATCTCGGTCGCGGCCGATCTCGTCGGCATGCATCCCCAGACGCTGCGCATGTACGAGGCGAAAGGCCTCGTGCGCCCCGGCCGCACGCCCGGCGGGACACGCCTCTACTCCGACGCGGACGTCGAGCGGCTGCGCCTGATCCAGCGCCTGACGACCGAGCTCGGCCTCAATCTCGCCGGCGTGGAGCACGTGCTGCGGATGCAGGACGAGCTCAATCGCCTGCGTGTTCGCATGGAGCGCATGGAACGCGAGCTCAGGGCCGAGATCGCTGAAGTGCACCGGTCCTACAAGCGCGAGGTCGTGCTGTACCGGCCGGCCCAGCATCCGTCGCGGAGGGCTCGGTGAACGGGCGGCTCTTCTCCGGTACGCGGGCGGCGGAGCCCGAGCATGTACGGCAGGCCTGATCGCGGGAGATGACATGGACTTCAACAAGCTGACACTCAAGAGCCAGGAGGCCGTCGCGGCCGCGCAGGAGCTCGCGCGGCGCGCCGGCAACCCCGAGCTCACCCCCGACCATCTGACGCTGGCCCTGCTCGAGCAGGAGCTGCCGCGGACGCTCGTCGATCGCGCCGGCTACGGGGCGGCGACGCTCCGCGCCGAGGCGGAGGCGCGAGTCGGCCAGCTGCCGACGGTGTCCGGAGGAGGCGCGCAGCCGCAGGCGTCTGCTCGCCTGAGCCGCGTTCTCGACGCCGCTTTCGACGAGATGCGCGGGCTCGGAGACGAGTTCGTGTCCGTCGAGCATCTGCTGCTGGCGCTCGACGTCGTCCCGCGCGATGCGCTGCTACAGGCGCTCGAGGGCGTGCGCGGAGGCCAGAAGGTGACGTCGCAGGACCCCGAAGGCTCGTACCAGGCGCTCGAGAAGTACGGTCGCGACCTCACGGCGCTTGCCGAGTCGGGGAAGCTCGACCCGGTCATCGGCCGCGACGAGGAGATCAGGCGCGTCATCCAGGTGCTCTCCCGGCGCACGAAGAACAATCCAGTGCTCATCGGCGACCCGGGTGTCGGCAAGACGGCGATCGTCGAGGGCCTGGCGCAGCGCATCGTCGCCGGCGACGTGCCCGAGGGCTTGAAGGGCAAGCGCGTTTGGGCGCTCGACGTCGGCGCGCTCCTCGCCGGAGCGAAGTACCGCGGCGAGTTCGAGGAGCGGCTGAAGGCCGTGCTGGCCGAGATCCAGAACGCCGCCGGCGAGATCGTCCTCTTCATCGACGAGCTGCACACGATCGTCGGTGCCGGAGCCGCGGAGGGGGCCGTCGACGCGGCCAACCTCCTGAAGCCCATGCTCGCGCGCGGCGAGCTGCGCGCCGTGGGCGCGACGACGCTCGACGAGTACCGCAAGCACATCGAGAAGGACGCCGCGCTCGAGCGGCGCTTCCAGCCGATCTTCGTGGGCCAGCCCTCGGTCGCGGACACGATCGCGATCCTCCGCGGGCTGAAGGAGCGCTACGAAGCCCATCACGGCGTCGAGATCCGCGACTCCGCGCTCGTCGGCGCCGCCGTGCTCTCCGACCGCTACATCACCGACCGTTTCCTTCCCGACAAGGCGATCGACCTCGTCGACGAGTCGGCCTCGCGTCTGCGCATGGAGATCGACTCCTCGCCCGTCGAGCTCGACGAGGCCGACCGGCGTGTCCGGCAGCTCGAGATCGAGCTCGCGGCGATGGCGAACGAGACGGAGGCAGTGCGTGAGCCGGTCGAGCGCGAGCTCGCGGACGCGCGCGCGGCGCGAGACGAGCTCGCGGCTCGGTGGTCGCGCGAGAAGGAAGCACTGCAGCGAGTGGCGGAGATCAAGCGCCAGATCGACGAGCTGCGGATGGAAGCCGAGCGCGAGGAGCGCGCCGGGAACCTCGCGCGCGTGGCGGAGATCCAGTACGGGATCCTCCCCGAGCTCGAGAAGGAGCTCGCCGAGCGCGAGGAGCGCACGGAGACGCCGATGGTGAAGGAGGAGGTCGACGAGGACGACATCGCGGCCGTCGTCTCCTCGTGGACCGGCATTCCCGTCTCACGCCTGCTCGAGGGCGAGGTCGAGAAGCTCATCCACATGGAGGAGCGCCTCCATCAGCGGGTCGTTGGCCAGGATCAGGCGGTCGAGGCGGTCGCGAACGCGCTTCGCCGTGCGCGGTCGGGGCTCCAGGATCCGAACCGGCCGATCGGCTCGTTCATCTTCCTCGGCCCGACCGGAGTGGGGAAGACGGAGCTCGCGCGGGCGCTCGCGGAGTTCATGTTCGACGACGAGCGCGCGATGGTGCGCCTCGACATGTCCGAGTACCAGGAGCGGCACACGGTCGCGAGGCTCGTCGGCGCGCCCCCCGGCTACGTCGGCTACGAGGAGGGCGGCCAGCTCACAGAGGCGGTTCGGCGTCGTCCGTACACGGTCCTCCTGCTCGACGAGATCGAGAAGGCCCATGCGGAGGTCTTCGACGTGCTGCTGCAGCTGCTCGACGACGGGCGCCTGACCGACGGCCAGGGCCGCACGGTCGACTTCCGCAACACCGTGATCATCATGACCTCGAACATCCGCTCCTCGAACGAGCTGCGCGATCGCTTCCGCCCGGAGTTCCTGAACCGCGTCGACGAGGTCGTCTCCTTCGAGGCGCTGAGCCGCGAGCAGCTGTCCGAGATCGTCGAGCTGCAGCTCGCGCGACTGCGTGAGCGGCTCGCGGAGCGTCGCATCTCGCTCGAGGTCACCGACGCGGCGAAGGAGCTGCTCGCGGAGGAGGGCTGGGATCCGGCTTACGGCGCCAGGCCGCTCAAGCGAGCGATCCAGCGGATGGTCGAGAACCCGCTGGCGCTGCGGTTGCTCGAAGGCGACTTCGCGGAGGGCGACACAGTGCGTGTCGAATCCGCTGACGACGAGCTCGTGTTCAAGCGGGCGGAAGCCGCCGCGTCCGCCATCGCGTAGTCCGGAAGAACCATCGTGCGGCCGGTCGAGCTGACGAAGGGCCGGGCGCGCCAGGGGCTCGGTGAGGAGGCGGTCGACGCGGCGGCTATGCCGCCGCGCAGACGAGCCCGGGCCTAGGGCACGTCGTTGAAGAACTCGCCCCGCCCGGTGAAGGGCGGGGCGCCGCAAGATGTCGTTACTTCTGCGGGTTCAGGTGCCCGTTGCATGCCGTTCCCGGGGCGACGCCGATCGACGCCAGGAACGCCCGCGCTTCCGGGGACAGCTGGCCCCAGTTCTGGGTGTGCTCGAATCCGTCAGCATCCGGATCGTCGAGCCCGGAGAAGCCGCACTCGGAGTTGGCGTTCCCACGCATCGCCGTCTCGTCGCCGTTGCCGGTGATCTCGCCTGCGAATGCCGAGCTTGCTGCGAACGCTGCTGCGACGAGCACGACCACGAGCGTGAGGAGCGCCCGACGTGTCTTCTCTGCCGCTTGCTTCTTCATCGTTCCTCCTTCCCTCCGCCGGACTTCGGCGCAGGAACTGGTTGGCGGAGCAGGACCTGCTCCGGATGGAGGTCGCGGAAGGTCGGCTCCGGCCCGGGAGGGCCGCCGAGTGCGGCGATCGCCGGGTCGAGGCGCTCGGTGCGAAAGCGCTGCCACGCCTCCTCGCTCTCCCAGACGTCGATGACCCGCACGCCCTCGTCGGTCGGGCCGGCGACGTGCAGGATCAGACCGTCGGGATGCGGGTCGACGAGTGCCGCCGCCACGCCCCGGTACTGCTCCCAGCTCGACGCGACGTCCTGGACATAGGCGTACGCCACCGCTTCTCCTTCCGTGTGCGACCTGTCGCGGCGGAGGATCGAGGCGACCGGTTTCGTGCCGGTATAGCGGCGCTTTCGCGTGGGGCTCGGCCGCGTGAGAATGCGATCGTGCGAGGCGAGATTCGAGTCCTCGGGTCCCTGGAGCTCGTCGGCGAGCGAGGGCCGGAACCGCTACGCGCCCCCAAAGAGCGCAGGCTCCTGGCAGCGCTCGTCGCCGAGGCGGGCAGGATCCGCCCCAGCGATGCGCTGATGGACGCGGTCTGGGGAGACTCGCCTCCGCGCTCGGCGCCGAAGCTCCTGCAGGTCTACGTCTCGAAGCTCCGCAAGAGCCTTCCCGCCGGGGTCGGCATCCGGACGCGCGGCTCGGGCTATACGCTCGAGCTCCAGGACGGGGTCCTCGACGCTGCTCGCTTCGAGCGGTTGCTCCGAGAGGGACAGGCTGCAGCGCAGGCCGGAAACGCCACACTCGCCGCCTCGCTCTTCGGACGTGCGCTCTCGCTCTGGCGGGGCGAGGCATACGGCGAGCTCGCCGGCGAGGAGTTCGTCCGAGCGGAAGCCGGCCGCCTCGAGGAGTTACGGCTGGTCGCGCTCGAGGAGCGATTCGCGGCCGAGCTCGCGCTCGGACGCGACGCGGAGCTTCTTGCCGAGCTCCGCAACGTCGCCGACTCGTACCCGCTCCGCGAACGCCTCCAGGCGCAGCTCATGCTCGCTCTCTACCGCGCGGGACGCCAGTCGGAGGCACTCGAGAACTTTGCGGCGACGCGACGACATCTTCACGACGAGCTCGGGTTGGAGCCGGGCGCGGAACTCCGGGAGCTTCAGCGCCGCATCTTGCAGCACGACCCGACGCTCGCAGTCGCGCTCGGATCCGGGAATGCGACGCGCGTCTCTCTGCCCACACCGCCCAACTCCCTGCTCGGCCGCGAGCGCGAGCTCGCCGAGATCGCCGAGCTTCTCCGACGCGACGACAGGCGGCTACTCGTCCTGACGGGCGCCGGCGGATCGGGGAAGACGCGGCTTGCGCTCGAAGCGGCGCGTCGGAACGCGTCGTCGTTCGCACACGGGGCGGTGCTCGTGGAGCTTGCGCCGATTCACGATCCCGAGCTCATGTTGGGTGCGATCTCGAACGCGCTCCGAATCGAGCAGCTCCTCATCGCGCACGTCGACCGTGAGCCGCTCGAGGCAGTGGTCGCGGCGCTGCAGGGCCGAGAGTTGCTCCTGCTCCTCGACAACTTCGAGCACCTTCGTCAGGAGGCACCGATCCTCGTCGAGCTCGTCTCCCGGGCTCCGCACCTACGACTGCTGGTGACGAGTCGCGTGGTCCTGCACGTCTCCGGCGAGCAGGTGTACGCCGTCGATCCGCTCGACGAGGACGCGGCGATCGCGCTCTTCTTCGAGCGCGCGCAGAAGGCCGATGCCCGCTTCGATCCCGGCGGCGCGGAAGAGGCGATACGAGCGATCTGCCGGCGCCTCGACAGCTTGCCGCTCGCGATCGAGCTCGCAGCCGGCCGCAGCCGATCGCGCACGCCTGCCGAGCTTCTCGCCGGGCTCGAGCAGCGTCTCCCCCTCCTGACCGGAGGACCGCGCGACCTGCCGGCACGCCAGCAGACGCTGCGTCGGACCCTCGAATGGAGCCTCGATCTACTCGACGATCTCGAGCGACGTGACGTCGCGCGCCTCTCCGTCTTCGCCGGCGGTTGGACGCTCGAGTCGGCGGAAGCCGTCTGCGACACGCCGCTCGAACGACTCGCCGCACTCGTCGATCACAATCTCGTCCTCCGTACTTCGACCTTCCGCGGGTCGCGGTACTCGATGCTCGAGACCATCCGCGAGCTCGCGTCCGAGCTGCTCGACTCGTCGGGCGAGGCCGATGCGATTCGCGCTCGGCACGCGGCGCGAATGCTCGTGATCGCCGAGGACTCCCACCTGAGCGAGGACGACGACGAGCCGTACGACCAGTCCGCCGCGCTGGTCGAGCGAGACGACCTTCGCATCGCACTCGAGTGGGCGGCTGAGCAGGACGTCATCCTCGGCCTCGAGCTCGCCAGCGCCCTCGAGACCTTCTGGGGCGCTCATGTCCCCGCCGAGGGGACGCGTCGGCTCGAGGGCTTGCTTGGGCGTGCCGCCGACGCTCCACCTCTCCTGCGAGCGCGGGCGCTGCGTTGCCTCGGCGGCGCAGCCCATCAGGAACGAGCGTGGGACGTAGCGGATCCCGCGTACGAGGAGAGCCTCGCCATCTGCAGGGAGCTGGGATACGACCGTGGCGCCGCGTTGATCCTCACGCGGCTCGCCTATCGCGCCCGGGAGCGACGGGAACGCGACCTCGCCCGAGAGCTATTGGACGACTCTGACCGCGTCGCGGACGGTCGATTCCTCGTCATCGAGGCGCAGAACGCTCTTCTCTGCAGCTACCTCGCCGTCGGTGACGGCCGGCTCGACGAGGCCCAGGCTGCGCTCGATCGGAGCCACAGCTTCGCCACTCGGCTGAACTGGAGGTGGTGGGAGGCTGCCGTCTACAACGTGAGTCTCATGGTGGCGCTCGAGCGTGGTGACCTCGAGGCGGCTGAGCGGCATGGGCGTACGGCTCTCGCGATCAGCGTGGAAGACGAGTACGTTCGATCGGCGGGCCAGTCCATCGTGGGTCTCGCGGCGGTTGCGCTCGAACGAGGCGATCTCGAGCGTGCCGGTGTGCTCTGGGGCGCGGTTGCGACGGACGCGCGAGGGATGGGGCCGCTCACCGCGCGCTGGGCAGGCGAGCTGCGCCTTCGCGAAGCGACGCAACCCGCGATCCTCGACGCGGTCGAGCGCGGGCGAGGTCTGCAGCTCGCCGACGTTGCCGCGATCGCGCTCGGCGGCCCCGAGGTCGCCGTCTAGGGCACGTCGTCGAAGAACTCGCCTTGCCCTGACACTGGCGGCGCCCCGTAGATGAAGAGCACGAGCTCCTCGTCTCCCGCGTTTCGAAGCTGAAGGATCGTCCCGCGCTCGACGACGAGGACGCTGCCGCGCTCGAGCTCGTGCCGTTCGGGCAGCTCGCCGAGATCGACTGTCAGCATCCCGTCCAGCACGACGAACACCTCCTCCTGGGCGTTGTCGAGATGCCGCTTGCCGCGCGCGCCCGGTGGGTAGCGCCAGATGTTCGCGCGGGACTGCGTCAGCGCGTCGGAGAGCCCTGCGATCGCCCGGCCGCTGCCGTCGTCGCGCGGTGTCCACTCGAGGTCGGCGGCCTGGAAGATCGTGAACCCCATGACGCCAGTATCGCGCAGGCGTACGATCGGCCGGCTATGCCCGCTTCCGTCGTAGGACGGGATTCAGAGCTCGCCGCGATCGAGGACTTTCTCGCCGGGATTCCGG
>DASTYQ010000056.1:0-14501 GCA_035764775.1 Gaiellaceae bacterium | reverse complement strand
GGTTTCCGCCTCTGGCTCGTGCCCCACACGTGCCCCAAACGCTCACAGCGCTGCGAGATTGGCGGCCGTCTGGACTCCGACACCTATCGCAAAGACCAGGACACCGAGAGCTGCGGCGCATGTTTCCGCTCACCAGCTTGAAGGTGTCCTCAGTCACCGTGTACTTGTTGAACGGTTGCTTCCTCATGCTGTCGGCAGTGATCTTGAGTCTCCCTTGATAGACGTCCCAACGTCCCACGCGACTAGGCCGAGCCCGACCAGCTCGAGGAGCCCGCCGAGTGTGCTGGCGCTCGAGGTCGGCATCTCTGAAGACGAGCTGCGCGAGTTGCTTTCCCGCCTGATCGCCCAGAAAGCCGGGTGGCGTTCGCCACGGACACAAGTCACATGCCTGAACTGCGAGAGCGAATTCGAGATCAGCACTCGTCGGGCTCGCATTCACACGGTTGAGGGGTCGCAGCCGCGGTGCCCGCTGTGCAGCCGAGACCTGACACCTGGCCCGAGCGAGCTCAAGTGGATCGCGGGCTTGCCGCCAGAGATTCGCGAGAGCGCAGTCGCGGCCATGGCCGCTCTCGCCGCGTGACGCTCACGAGCTCCCCGACTCGAACTCGAACCGCTCGAGCGCGGCTGCTGCCCTGCACTTCTCCTAGACTCGCCGGCATGGGGGAGGTCGTTCGCTTGACAGTCGTGCCTGACGAAGGAGAGGCCGAAATGATTTGCGGACTCCTTCGCACGGAGCGAATCGCCTGCTACCAGCGAGTCACTGACGTATCGTCGTGGGCCAACCGTGGGCCCTCGCAGTTCTGGGGCTGGCGGGAAATCGTGGTCAACACCGAGGATCTCGAGCAGGCCCGCGAGTTGCTCGCGGCCGCGGATCTCGTCATCGAGCCAGCCGATTAGCGGGTCACGCGCCTGCTGCCACCAACGCCGTGCCCCATTTATGCCCCAAACGTCGTCAGGGGGCCGAGAACCGTGTCGGCATGAACACTAGGCCCGAATCGACGCAAGCCCTGTAGCCATGCGGGCTAGAGGGTCGTGCGTTGCCGTCGGTCGTCGCGCGTCATCCCCTTCGGCACGGCTTGCCATGCAGAAGGTCGAGGGTTCGAGTCCCTTCATCCGCTTAAGGAGACGCTACGGAATCGCGAGCTCCTTGCACCGTGCGGCGTTTCGAACGCTCGCTCATGTGCGCGTGTGCAGCACCAGCAGCGTCCCAGCGTGTCGCGGTTCAGGTTCGTCAGGACGTGACCTCGTTCGCAGACGCCCCACCGGTCGACGAAATCCTTTATGAGCTGTCGCCGGAGAGCTGCTCGGTAGCGTTCGAGCTCCTCGTTTTGGGACACGACTCGAACGGTACCGGCCGGTCCTGAAGTGTTCACGTCGGTCGCGATGCGTGGGCGAAGACGCTTGGTCGGCCGCGGTCCTGTCAAGATGCCTCATGGATGACGCCGCCCCCGAGGCGCAGCGGACGCCGGGGCAGCCCAGCCGACGCGTTCTGACTCCTCGGCGCATCGCCGCCTTGATCGGCCTGGCGGTCCTGATCGTCAGCTTCAGGCGGCACCTGCGATTCGCGCGTGATGTCTTCAGGCACAGGCGAAGGCTCAAGCTCGCCTTCACCGTCCTCGTGCTCCTGCGCCAGCTGCGCAAGAGGTAGCCTGGTGCCTCGGGTCAGCGCCCGCTAGACGGCAGGGACGATGTCTGCGTCCCGGCGTTCGCTCGCAGCTGACGGGCGCCCGCCGATCCAGCGCCGCAGATTCGGAACGACGGCGGCCACGACGCCGATCCCGCCGAGTACGAGCAGGGCGTTGCGAAGACGATGACGCCTTCGCCGGCGAACCCGATCGGTTGCGCTGTCGAGGTCCTCGATCATCGCGCGGACCGTCTTGCGCAGCTTTCGGTCGTTCGTGAGACGCGTCGCGATGCTGCCGTCCGCGACGTCGCGCCTGATCCGATCCCGCGCCTCGAGACCGTGACCCATCGCAGCACGCAGGTCGTCTCGCAGGTGCTCGTCCCCGGCGACCTCGTCTGCATACGAGACGGCATCCCGTAGCGCCGCTCTCACCTTGTCGATCTGGCTTCGCCTCCTGATGCCGACCATTAGTACCTCCGTTCGCGTGTGTGTGGCAGACCCTTACCCCGTTTCGCGGTTCCGAGAACCGGTGTCGCGAGTGCCGCGAAGCGGCCTGGGGTCCCGACGGTCATCCGAGCCGCGCGACGACGATCGTCACGACGCTGCCGGCCGTCAGCGAGGAGCCGCCGGCCGGTGTCTGACGCAGCACCGAACCGTCCTGGGTCGGGTCCGATGTCGGCTCGTCGCTGGTAGCAACCTCGAAGCCGGCACCCTCGAGCTGTGCCCGCGCCGATTGCTCGTCGAGTCCGGTGACGTCCGGAACCTCGACACGTTCCGGACCCGAGGAGACGGTCAACGTCACACGGCCCTTTTCGGGAAGCTGTGCGTTCCCCTGCGGGGATTGACGAAGCACGCTGCCGGCGGGCTCGGCGGAGGCTTGGCGGACGACCTCGAGCGTGAGACCGAGCGCAGCGAGCCGCCCTCGAGCCGTGGTGAGGTCCAGCCCGACGAGGTCGGGCACGTCGATCCTCGGCGCGATCCTTCGGCCCTTTGACACGTCGAGACGGACGCGACTGCCCTTCACGGCCTCTGTCGCTTCGCCCGGCGACTGCCTCACGACGATGCCTGCCCGCTCGACCGCCGCCGTCACCACACGGATGCGCGGGACGAATCCTGCGTGACGAAGCTCCGAAGCGGCGTCGGCTGCCGAGCGCCCCACCACGGAGGGCACCGTCGCCGTCGTAACGGGCGGGGATCCGGAGGAGACGACGAGAGCGACGACGTCGCCTCGCACGGCGGCTGCGCCCTCTCGAGGCTCCTGACGAAGGACCAGACCGCGCGGCCGCTCGGACCGCGCCCTCACTACCCGGACGCTCAGGCCCGCCTCCTCGACGGCGGCCGTAGCTTTGGCGACCGGCATCCCGACCACGCGCGGCACCGTGTCCTTCGCTGACGACGCGGCAGGTGTGTCCGTCGACGGTGAGGAGACTGCGGCGGGGGTCGCTGTGGCCGTCACCCCGGCCGGGCGGTCGTCGTCGCGCGTCGCGCTGATCGCGGCCGCGAGGAGGATCGCCGCCAGCAGGAGGGCGATCGCGAGGAACGCTGTCGCGGTGCCGGGAAGGCGTCTTCGCGGCGCCTCCGATGGCGCCGGCGTCGAGAGCACGACGGTCTCGGACTCGTCGTCACGTTCGCCGAACCCGTCATCCGGCTCGATCCGGTAGAGCTCCGCGACCGGCCACTCGTCGCGGGCCGGAGTTCCAGGCGGGTCCATCCGCGTGTCCTCGACCGCGGGCCGCAGAGGATCGGACGCCATGACGATCGAGTGATGCCCCGCAAGGACGGGGTCGTAAACCGTGGCCGTTTTGCAGGGCGGATAGCTGGGAATAGCCGGGAACTGTGGATTTCATGCGAAAGGATTTCATGCGAAAGGAGGAGTGATGCCGGACAAGCGACCGAGCGTGAAGAACGAGAAGCAGTACGAGGCGCTGAAGGACAGGGGAATGTCGAAGGAGCGGGCGGCACGTATCGCCAACTCACCGAAGGCGTCGAAGCACGGCGGCGAGAAGTCGCACTCAGGGAGCGGCAGGTCGTCCCAGGGCGGAACGACGGCGCAGAAGAAGGCCGCTGGTCGCAAGGGTGGTCGAGCGACGGCCCGCAAGCGATCGTGAGGGCGCAGCTCATCCGCGACTGACCAGGGAGTCGCTCGAGCCGAGACCAGCGCATGGGTTGGGGTGTTACGGCATCCGATTCGGGGAACCGTCAAGAACACGCGACCAACCGGAAGGAGACTCCCATGGCCGTTGCACGGGTGACGGAGATCAGCTCGACCTCGACACAGAGCTTCGAGGACGCGATTCGGCAGGGCGTCGAGCGCGCCAACGAGACGCTCCGAAACGTCAAGAGCGCGTGGATCAAGGAACAGCAGGTGCGCCTCGACGGTGGGTCGATTACCGAGTATCAGGTGAACATGCTCGTGACCTTCGTGCTCGACAGCTGAGCGCGCGCTAGGCCGGCATCCCGGCAGCCATCCACTGACGGAACGTCGCGACACGCTCGGGAGGCCACGGTGCGTCGCACGGCATCGATCCGTCTTCGAGGCGTCTGACGATCGCCTCGGCGTTGTCTGCCACGTCGTCCCGTTTCCAGAGGTCGAAGTTCGCGACGTCGATCATCGTCCCGCGATCCCGTGCTCGGAAGAGCGGCTTCACGTCTCGTTCGAAGCTGAGCTCAGAGTGTCCGCCAGTGGTCTCCATGGGTCAGCTCGTACCCGGTGGGGTGCGCTGTAAACGGAACTGCTCGATGTCCACGCTGCTTGACGCTCTCATATTCAAGCCATAGTTTGATGGTGTGGCCGACACTGCCAAGACCGAGCTCTTCGACGCATTCGCATCGGTCGCGCACGCGCTCGCGAGCGGACGGCGGGCGGAGATCGTCGACCTCCTCGCCCAGGGCGAGCGATCCGTCGAGGACGTCGCGCGTGAGACGGGCCAGTCCGTCGCTGCCGCGTCCCACCATCTTCGGCTGCTCGCGACGAGCGGACTCGCGCGCTCACGACGCGACGGGAGGCGCGTGTACTACCGGCTTGCGAGCGACCGGGTCGCCGAGCTCTGGGCCGCCGTGCGAGACGTCGCCTTGCACCACGTTGCCGAGGTCGCCGTCCTCACCGACGAGTACCTCGGCGGGGAGAGCGAGGTCGAGCTGGTCACCTCGACCGAGCTCGCCGACCGGCTGACTCGAGGGAGCGTCGTCGTTCTCGACGTGCGTCCCGAGCTGGAGTTTCGCGCAGGGCACATCGCGGGTGCGCGATCCGCGCCGCTCGCGGCGCTCGACCAGGTTGCCAGGACCCTGCCTCGCAGCCGCGAGATCGTCGCCTACTGCCGCGGCCCCTACTGCGTCTACGCCCACGACGCCGTTCGCCTCCTGCGTTCGCGCGGGCTCGAGGCACGCCGGCTCGACGTCGGCTTCCCCGAGTGGCGGCGTGCCGGTCTTCCGGTCGAGACGGACGCCTGAGAGGAGACCCGATGCTGCTCCGACCCTTCCTGAACGACGCCGGATCGTGTGCGAGCTACCTGTTCGGATGCACGAGCCACTCGCGGCTCGCCGTCGTCGATCCGCATGCCGATCTCGTCGACGGCTGCCTCGAGGCGGCCGAGTGTGCCGGGTCGCCGATCGTCGCCGACTTCGAGAAGCACGTCCAGGCCGACCACGTCTCCGTTGCGGACGGTGACGTCCTGGAACGCGGAATCACGCTCGAGCTGCCGGATCACGTCGTGCTGCTCCCGAGCCACTACGGCGGCTCAGTGTGCGGGCGCGGACTCTCCGGCAATCCCTTCTCGTCCATCGGCTTCGAGCGGACGCACAACCCCCTTCTCGCGCTCGCCGATCCCGACGGGTTCGCAGATGCGCCGCTCGTCGACGCGCCGCCGCGGCCGGCGGACCAGGAGAGGATCGTCGCTGCCAACCGAGCGGGCGAGCTCGGCACGCCCGCGTGAGGTCGCCGGTACAGCTCGGGCTCCGGGCGAACGCCTCTCAGTTCGCGCTCCTCGTCGGCCTCAACGGCCTCGTCGGGGCCGTGGTCGGCCTCGAGCGTAGCGTGCTGCCGCTCGTCGGGAGGGACGACTTCGGGCTTCGCTCGAGCGCCGCGATTCTTGCGTTCGTCGTCGCGTTCGGGGCGGCCAAGGCCGTCACCAACCTTGCTGCCGGCGATCTCGCAGAGCGGATCGGACGGAAGCGGCTACTCGTCGTCGGATGGGTTGTCGCCCTGCCCGTCCCGCTGCTCATCGGGCTCGCGCCGTCATGGTGGTTCATTGTTGTTGCGAATCTCCTGCTCGGCGTCAACCAGGGGTTCGCGTGGTCCATGACGGTCGTGATGAAGATCGACCTGGCCGGACCGCGCCGGCGCGGACTGGCCCTCGGCCTGAACGAGGCGGCCGGCTATCTCGGAGTCGCGGCTGCCGCTTTCGTGACCGGCGCGCTTGCGACGAGCTTCGCGCCCCGGACGGTGGTCTGGGTCGGCGCCGCAGCGATCGTCGTCGTCGGGCTCCTCGTCAGTGTCTTCGCGGTGCGGGACACCGGTGCTCATGTCGCGCACGAGCAGGAGGCGTTCGGCGACGCCGAGCCCGCGCATGCTGGGCTACGACAGGCGTTCCGGCACGCGAGCCTGCACGATCCCGTCCTGCGCGCATGCAACCAGGCCGGTCTCGTCAACAACCTGAACGACGCGCTCGCGTGGGGCCTCGCGCCGCTCTACCTCGCGGCGCACGGCGCGAACGTGCGCGAGATCGCGATCGTCGCGGCCGCGTACCCCGGGGTCTGGGGTGCCGGGCAGTTGCTGACCGGCTGGCTCTCCGATCACACAGGACGCAAGCCGCTCATCACTGCAGGCATGTTCGTCCAGGCAGGCGCGCTCGCCGTCCTCGTCGTCGGTGACGGAGCGTTCACGACCTCGCTGATCGCAGCGGCGCTGCTCGGGGCGGGCACTGCGCTGGTGTATCCGACACTGATCGCGGCGGTCTCGGACGCGAGCCAGCCGCGCGACCGTGCCCGGGTCGTCGGGGTCTACCGCTTCTGGCGCGACTTCGGATTCGTCCTCGGTGCGTTGATCGCCGGAATCGGCGCTGATGTGACGTCGTCCGGCACGGCGATCGTCATCGTCGCGGTGCTGACTGCCGCGAGCGGCGCGGTCGTCGCCGTGACCTCGTGGCAGCCACGGCCTGCTCTTCGGCCAGCTCCGGCTCCTTGAGCTACGGAGCGCTGCGCCGTTCGAGACCGGCGATCTGCCACACCACGGGTTGATGGGCGTACGTGAGGGTGAAGCCGCGCTCCTCGAGGACGGCGAGCATCGAGGACGGAGGATGGGCGAACACGCGGAACTCTCTTCGCCGCATTCTGAAGAGCAGGTTCTGGGAGCCGAGCAGAAGGCGGGAGAGCGCGTTTCGCGGTGGGTAGCTGAAAACGAGCAGCCGTCCCGCGTGGTCGGCCGCGGCGCCGAGAAGCCGCTCGTAGTCCGGGTAACAGCACACGACTCGGTTGAGGATGACGACATCGCTGGGCTCCACCCCGGCTGGATCCGCGGCGATGTCGTGGATGCGACGCTCGGCGCGTCCCACGAGGCCGGCGTCCTCGAGGAGCCCGGCGGCCTCCATGTCGTAGGCGGGTGAGAGCTCCAGGTTCACGGCGCGTGCCGCGCCGAGCTTCAAGAGCTCGATCTGCACGTCGCCGATCCCTCCGCCGACCTCGAGCACCGTCGCTCTTTCGATCCCACGCTCCTCGAGGAAGGCCAGGATGCGCTTCGCTGTCTTGTCGACGCCGTTCTTGCGGTAGCGCTCGGCGGCTCGCCGCGCGATCGCCGCCGTGAAGAAGTCGTCACATCCGCGGGCGTTGCAGCAGCTCGGCATGCGTCGACAGCTTATGGGCGGTCCCTCGGGCTGTCCGGTTTGCCTCGGCGCCGACGCGGGCACGTACTCGACGCGTTCAGGCCCCGTCGCGAGAGAACCCCGGATTGACGTATCTGGCTACTCGACGACCGGCGGGGCCTGACGTCAACCGACGCGACGGCGGCTGAGCCGGGGCCTGGGTAGCTTGCTGCCGTAGTGGTGACGCAGTCGCATCGGCACGGCCGCTTTCGCCACAGCCATGTGGTCCTGGGGCCGCACCGTCATCTGGGCCGCGGCTTCCGGCGATCCGTGCTGGACGTGGACCGTGCAGAGAATCGCCCGCACGGCCACCAGCACAGCTCGCACCACGATCACGACCACCTGCACGGGAGTGCGCACGAGCACGGCCATTCGCACGGCCTCGTCGATCGCTCGATCGTCCGCTCGCGAGAGGGCGTCAAGGCGGTTGCGCTGAGCCTCGCCATCCTCGGCGCGACGGCCCTTGCGCAGCTCGCGATCTTCGCTCTCACGAGCTCGGTTGCCCTCCTGGCGGATCTCGTCCACAACTTCGGCGACGCCCTCACCGCGGTGCCGCTGGGCATCGCGTTCTTCCTCCGGAGCTTCCGGGCAGAGAAGATCGCCGGGCTCGCCGTCGTGCTCGCGATCTTCGTCTCGGCGTGCGTTGCACTCTACGAGACGATTCAGCGATTCATCGACCCCGAGGACCTGACCCACCTCTGGGCGCTCGCTGCGGCCGGAGTGATCGGGTTCGCGGGGAACGAGCTCGCGGCGCAGGTTCGGCTGCGTGCTGGACGGCGGCTCTCGAGCCCTGCCCTCGTCGCTGACGGCAACCACGCGCGCACGGACGGGTTCGTCTCGCTGGGGGTCGTCGCGAGCGCCGTCCTCGTCGCGCTCGGGTTTCCGCTCGGCGACCCGCTCGTTGGCCTGCTCATCACGTTGGTGATCTTCAAGATCACGTGGGACTCGTGGCGCCTGGTCTCGACGACAGAGCCGGGGGAGATGGCGCACGAGCACGACTCCGGCTAGGACGCAGGGTTTGGAGGGCCCGCTAGGTGGTACCGTGCTCAGTGGAGAGAGGGGCTCGCATGGGAGAGCGAAGCGTGTTGTGGCTATGGCCGCTGCTGGCCTCGGCGCGTCTACGCGACGGGATCCGGCAGCACTGGAAGCGGACCCTCGTCGGCGCGTTCGTCGGGTGGCTCTTCGCCGTGGTCGGCGGCGCGATCGCACTTGCCTCGCTCGAGCTCCATCACGTCATCTCGCGTTCGACGTCTGACGAGCTCGGCATCGTGCTCGTCCTCTACGGGCTCGGGCTCGGCGCGCTGAACGCCTATACCTTCAGGCCTCGGCCCGTCGCCGAGCGGGACACTCAGGGTGCGCTGACGGCGCGTCGCAGCTAGCCGCGAAGCGACGCGCACGTCTCGGCGTACGTCTCGTCGGTCGGTCCGGTGTAGCCGGGAAGCGGAGGATCGCTCACCCAAACGACCCGCGTCGTAATCGAAAACGTGCACGCGTCCTTTCCGCGCGCGACGTTCACCAGGTAGTACGAAATCGGCCCGCCCGTCTTGTAGTAGTTCGAGCCCCAAGCGCAGTCGAACGCACCGTACTGCGCGCGAAGCAGCGTCAGAGTCCTATCCAGAAGCGGGACGAGCTCGGTCGTGAACCTGCGGAGCACGCGCGCCGGAACGCGCTCACAGGTCCCGCGGGCGGCCGCGGCGAGCGTCAGTTCCGGCGCGGCGATGACGAACGACGTTCGCAGCGTTCCGGACGTGCCGCAGCGCACGGTCACCGGCGATCTGCCGAGCTTCGCGGTCGGACGGAGCTTCCATCGCCACGTGATGTGTCCGCCTCGGCGCGGGCGCAGCGCGGCGGAGGCGACGTAGGTGCGGGGCGCGAGCGTGATCGTGCACCTTGCGGGGGGAGTGACGTCGACGGACAGCTTCGCGGTCTTTCCGGCCGCGACCGGGGACGTGATCGAGGCGCGGCGAACCGCGCTCTGTGCGGCCGTGACGTAAAGACACACCGCGAGCGCTCCCGCGAGCGCGACGACGATCGTCCGCCTCATGCTCGAATGCTCGCGAGGAGGACAAACGGGGTCAACAGTAGCTCAGCCAACCAGCCAGAGCTCGCGCTGGGGCGTCGAGAGCCACTCGAGTCCGTCAGCGGTGACGAGGACGTCCTCCTCGAGCCCGATGTAGCCGCGTCCGGGAACGGCTGTCCCGTATTCGAGGGTGAACACGTTGCCCTCCTCGACGAGTCCCAACGGCGAGGAGCCGTAGCGATCCCAGCGCGGTGCGAGCGTCGTCCCGCCGTCGTGGGCCGAGCGTCCGAGCTGATGGCCCAGGGCGTACATCGGCTCCGGGTACCCCGCTGCGACGAGGGTGCCGCGCGCGGCGGCGTCGACCTCCCAGCCCGCGACGCCGGGCCGCAGCGCCGCTGCGCCGGCGTCCATGGAGGCCCAGAGTGCATTCCAGGCGTGTCGCACATCGTCCGGCGGTG
This sequence comes from Gaiellaceae bacterium, assembly GCA_035764775.1. Taxonomy (GTDB): domain Bacteria; phylum Actinomycetota; class Thermoleophilia; order Gaiellales; family Gaiellaceae; genus GMQP-bins7. Next base: position 4,544 of record DASTYQ010000056.1, on the reverse strand, counting down.
CGGGTTCACCCTCGTCGAGGAAGTACCAGACGCGCTGCAGGTCGCTCGTGTACTCGGCGCGCGTCACGCCGAAGTCCATGTGCAGCAGCTCGCCGCTTCGTGTTCGCAGCTCGCCCGGGGGAGCGTGCCCGACCTCCTTCTCCGGCCCCGCGTTGACGGCGGGACAGTGGTCACGACCCCACGCGTAGCCGAGATCTCTGCGCGCGACCTCCGCGTGCACGAGCTCGGCGATCTCGAGCTCGCTGAGCCCCGGCCGGAGCGCGGCCGTGACGGTGTCGAAGATCTCCTCGGTGTCCCGCGCGGCGTCCCGGATCCGCGCCACCTCGACCGGCGACTTCCGGCCGCGCACTGCGTTGACGATCGTCTCGGACGAAACGAAGCGGTCCGCGAAGGCCGTCTCCCCGAAGATCTCCCGGAGCTCGAGCCAAAGCCCGTGCGTGAGGCCGTCGGCGGCCGGGTCGCTGTGCGAGTAGTTGAGCGCGATCGACCGCGGGCTCAGACGCTCGACCGTCTCGCACAGAGCGGGCTTGATGCTCTCGTCGTAGCCGATCACGTCGTAGCCCCCCGCCTGCTCGACGGCCGGCGTGTCGAAGCGACCGACGATCGCGACGCGCTCTCCTGTCGCCGAGATTATGAAGGCGCCCATCCAGGCGCTGTACGTCCCCGCGATCAGGTCGAGGCAGGGATCATTCGTCAGCGACGTCTCGCGTACGAAGGTGAGCCAGAGGTCGACGTCCTGCTCGCGCAGGATCTCGGCTGCCTGGTCGAGCTTCTCCTGGACGAGGGTCGACGTCGCGGACATCCTGCTCGACGCTAGCAGTCGCGATCCTCAGCGCTCGACGACGATCTCGAGCGAGAAGTAGCCGGGTATGGGAACTCTTGGTGCGCGCAGGACACGCAGGAGGCCGCGGCGCGAGCGGAGGCGTCCGCCGAACCGGAAGAGGAGGGGATCGAGGAGGGGGAACCAGAGCCGGTTCCGCTCGAGGGTGACGATCCGCAGTCCTGCAGACTCGACGAGAGCGCGGAACGCAGCCACGTCCGTGTATTCGCGCAGATGGGAGGTGTCGAGCACGCTCTCGCCGTTTCGCTTGCGGAAGTACCAGGCCCACGGCTTCTTGAAGACCGTGGTCACGTAGGCGCGTCCCCTCGGCTCGAGGACGCGTCGGATCTCGGCGAGGTAGGCGCGTTCGTCGGGCACGTGCTCCATCACCATCGTCGAGACGACCGCGCCGAGTGTCTCGTCCCCGAGCTCCGGTATCCGGTCGGCGCTTGCCACGACGGTGCGAATCCATGGGAACCGCTCGGACACCCGCGCGAGCCGCGCCGCCTCGAGGTCGACGGCGAACACCGGCCTCGTGGCGTCGATGACGCCGGCCCGCGCGAGAGCGGCGAAGAGCGGCCCGTCCCCGCAGCCGATATCGGCGAGTGCGAGCGGTCCGGGCGGAAACGAGCGTGCAAGGAGACGCGGGAGCCGCTCCACGTCGAAGTGGAGCGCGGTCTCGGTGTACCGCTCGCTCACGCGAGCGAGGTTACGCGCCGCCGGGCCGGCAGTCGCCGGTCTCGCCTTCGCAGCAGCCGAGCTTCAGGCGGCAGCGTGGACACTGGAACGTCCCGTGCCGCCATTCCATGTGCGCGCCGCAGCGCAGGCAGATCTCGACCGGGTCGGGCGGGGTCTCGGCTGCCACGCGTCAACCTTAGGGCGGAGAGTGGACGGCTACGATGAGCCGCTCCTGGCGCCGTGGCCGAGAGGTTAGGCAGAGGCCTGCAAAGCCTCGTACAGCGGTTCGAGTCCGCTCGGCGCCTCTTCGACGCCGGCGAAGGAGTTCGGGCGCCATCATCGCGCGAGCTCGCCTCGATAGAGCCCTCGTCCGCGCCGAGAGGGTGCGGTTCGAGCCCCCAGTACCCTTCGCGCCATGGCCGTTGCGGCGGCAGCGCTCCACCCCGGCGAGCGAGAGCGACTCGTTCGTTACGCGAAGTTGCTCGCCTGGTCGAGTCTCGTATGGATGACCGCCGAAGGCCTCATTGCTGCCGTCGCCGGCATCACGGCAGGGAGCATCGCACTTGTCGGCTTCGGCATCGACAGCGCCATCGAGGGCATGGCGAGCGTCATCATCATCTGGCGCTTCTGGGGCACGCGTGCGTTGTCCGAGACTGCCGAGAGACGAGCTCAGAAGCTCGTGGCGGTGCAGTTCTTCATCCTTGCGCCGTACGTCGCCATCGAGTCCGTTCGGGCCCTCGTGACAGGACACGAGGCGGAAACGACGTGGATCGGGATCGCCCTCACGACCGTCAGCGCGGCACTCATGCCTGCCTTCGCCATCGCCAAGCGGCGAGTCGGAGTGCGGTTGGGCTCCGCGGCCACCGTCGCCGAGGGCACGCAGAACATGCTCTGCGCGTATCTCTCGCTGGCCGTTCTCGCAGGGCTGCTCGGGAATACGCTGTTCGGTGCGTGGTGGCTCGATCCACTCGCGGGCCTGTTCATCGCCTATGTCGCTGTCCGCGAGGGCCGCGAATCCTGGGAAGGCGAGGAGTGCGCCCACCTTTAGGCGTCCGCTCACGGGCTGCGGTTCGGGGTTCATCGTCGTCGGTGTCTTCAAGACGGAGCCGACGCGCCTGCCAGGCGCTCGGCGTCGGCGACGTCGTCACACAGAGGCTTCTCGACGAAGACGGGGACACCGTGCTCGAGGGCCTCGAGGAGGATTTCGGCATGCGTCACGATCGGCGTGACGACCACAACCGCGTCGATCGCGGCAAGATCTCCGACCTGCGGCACGATCTCCGCTGCGCCGCCGTCCGTCGCTCGGGCAATGCTGGCCTCGGAACGCGCGACGACCCGCACCTCGCACCCGAGCATGCGAAGGTCGCGCAGAACGTGTGCTCCCCAGTGGCCGCACCCGATCTGCCCCACGACCATGGGCGCCGATGATACGGGGCAATCGGGGAAGATCCCGTGCGTGCAGTCCGTCTAGTGGGCAACGAGGGAAGGAGCGGGTCATGCTCGAGGTCACGAGGACAGCCACCTTCACGGACGCCCAGCCCGACGAGGCGCTGACGACGATCGTCGCCCGAAGCGTGCTCGAGGCAGCGCTGGCCGATGAAGAGCCCGGGCAGCTCTGGTTCGAGGTCGAGAGCGAGGACGACTCGAGGCGGCTCGCGATCGACATCTCGACGGCCGATCTCGAAGAGCTCCTGCGCTTGGCCGGCAGTGATGACCTCGCGCTCACGCTCGACGCCGACGAGGTCGGGGGTCTCTTCGACGACCCGGACGTCGAAGGTCACGGGATGAAGGGCGCGATTGCCATTGCGGTGACGAGCGCGGCCCTGCTCGCTCCGGCAGGTCAGGCGGCGGTCACGCAAACGGTCGGCACCCAAGCGACGACGCAGCGGGCTGATGTCGCGGCGACCACGCAGATCGGAGCCGCCGTGTCGACGCAGGTTTCGAATGCAGCCGCGACGGCTCAGGTCGCGACGGTCCAGGCGAAGCTCGCCAAGAGCAACGTCACGAAGCTCCGGAGTCTCAAGCTTCTCCGCGGCGGGCTCGCGCGGTAGCCGGGGGGACCACCGCGCAGTCCCGGTCAGAGCGTCCCGAGCCATCGCTCGGGACGCTTCCCGCACGAGTAGGGTTTCCCGCGTGACCGCGGACCGTATCGACGGAAAGGCCCTGGCGGCGAAGGTCCGTGCCCAGGTCGCCGACGACGTGCGCGCGTACGGCGGACCTGTCTGCCTCGCGACGATTCTCGTCGGCGACGACCCAGCGTCCCACACCTATGTCGGCTCGAAGCACAAGGCCTCGCACGAGGCGGGCATCGACTCGCGTGACCACCGGTTCCCGTCTGACACCGCAGAGTCGACGATCCTCGAGCTCATCGACGAGCTGAACGCCGACGACGCGGTCGACGGGATCCTCGTGCAGTTGCCGCTCCCCGAGCACATGGACGAGCCGACCGTGCTCCGCGCCGTCGATCCCGACAAGGACGTCGACGGCTTCCACATCCTGAACGCCGGTCGGCTGTACCTCGGCGAGCCCTTCCTCGTCCCGGCCACCCCCTCGGGTGTGATGGTCATGCTCGAGGAGCACGGAGTCGAGCTTCGAGGGAAGGAGGCCGTCGTCATCGGCCGCAGCGAGATCGTCGGCAAGCCGATGGCGATGCTTCTCCTCGCTCAGCACGCGACCGTCACGATCTGCCACTCGCGGACGGTGGATCTCGCGGCCCACACGCGCGGCGCCGACATCCTCGTCGCTGCGGTCGGCCGACCAGGCCTCGTGACCCCCGACATGGTCAAGCCCGGTGCGACGGTGATCGACGTCGGCGTCAACCGCACCGCCGAGGGCAAGCTCGTGGGAGACGTCGATCCGGCGTGCTTCGACGTCGCCGGTCTCATGACGCCCGTACCCGGCGGCGTCGGGCCGATGACGATCGCGATGCTTCTGCGCAACACGCTCACAGCGGCGCAACATCGTCGCTCGCGGGTTGCGGTGCCCGGTTCGTAGGCGCTAGCGTTCCGCCCGTTCAATGACCATCGGCGCGCGGCCCGCGAGGGTT
>DASTYQ010000055.1:0-22455 GCA_035764775.1 Gaiellaceae bacterium | reverse complement strand
GTACGCGAGATCGCTGACCGGGCCGTCGGTGTCGTAGCGGGCACGGACCTGCGACGTCAGGAGTGCCTGGAGCAGCGCATCCTCGGCGGCGGGAGCCGGGGCGAGGCGCGCCGACTCCCGTGCGAGCAACAGGCTGAGTTCGGGATCCTCGGATAGCAGCGTGATCGCCGAGGCGTCGAGCTCGCGAGCCTGGGCCTCACGGCTTTGCTCATTCGCGTTGTTGCGCTGGACGACTCCGAAGACCACGAGCGCGGTGACGACCGCGAGCGCCGCAAGCCCCAGTACGGCGAGGCGCTGGATCCGCGAACGCCGCCGATGACGTTCCTCGAGCTCACGCTCCACCAGGCGCTCGGTTCGATGCCTCGCCCGCCACGCCAGCACCGGGTGGGCGAGCACGTCGTGAAAAATCTCGAAGCGAACGGTCCCGCCCTCCTCGAGCGAGCGAAGGATGCGCGATTCGGTCAGCGCGTCGAGAACGGGCCTCACCTCCTCGTCGGACACGTCTCCGAAGTCGGCGAGATCCGAGACCCCGTGCGCGATCTTCGTGCCCGAAGGTGTAACGAGGTGGTTGAAGAGCTTCGCTGCGATGTCCTTCTGCGGAGGGGTCAGCTCGTCGAGCGCTCCCTCGAGGTGTTCTTCCACGATCCGCTGGGCACCGCCGAGACGCTCGAGAGTCTCGGCTCGAAGCTCGCTCGACCCAAGCGCTCGCTCCTCCGTCCACAGTCTCTGCATGACGAGCTGGAGGTACGGAGCCTCGATGCGTACGGACGCAGAATCGTCATCGACGCCCCCCAGCCCACCGAGGGCCGTCTCGATCCGACCCGTGCCTACCTCGTCGAGAACGCGTTCGGCGAGAGCCGGGGCGACCGTGACGGGCTCGTGGGTGAGTTCGGCGAAGCGCTCGACGGGGCGGAGGATTGCCGCGTGCGCGGCAGCCCGCTCGAGGCGGTCCAGGCGTAGCGTGTTCGCAAACAAGCCGGGAATGCGTCCGATGAACCGGTCGAGCTTCGCGAGCGAGTCCTCCCGCAACGATATGAGGACGTTCACTCGCAGAGGTGCGGAGACCACACTGGGAAGAAACTCGGCAAACGACGCGTCACCCGCGTCGTCCTGGTGGTAGAGGAAGTACTCCTCGGCCTGGTCGAGAATCAGGTAGACGTCGCGATCCGACTGCGCGAGCGCGAGAGCATCCTCGAGCGCACGGCGGTCGCCGTCGACGCCCAGCGCAGCCGAGAGCGCACGAATCGGGTCGTCGCTCCACCTGGAAAAGACCACGACGAGCGGCTGCTCGGGCAGCTCCCGGAGTGAGCGCGCCACGGCGGCGGACAGAAGCGACGACTTCCCGACCCCGCTCGGGCCGTAGAGGACCGTGAAGCGCGACGCGATCAGATTTGCAACGACGATCTCCCGCTCTCGCTCCCGACCGAAGAAGAGGAGTGCGTCGAGCTCCGAGTCGTCGAACGCACTCAGGCCCTTGTACGGAGAGGACGGAAGCTCGCTCACGTCGTGGCGAGCCGCCGTTCGAGCATCTCGACGTACGCCTCGGGATCGACGTCGAGCGCAGTGACGTCGAACCTCGCCCAGAACGCGCGTGCGAGCGGCGTCGGCGACCGCTGCACCGCCCAGGAGCGATATGCCACCGGTCGGTCGCCCCAGATGCGGTTCAGGATCAGGCGCAGGTTCCAGTCCGCCATCTCGTACCCGAGGAACAGGAAGTGGCTCCGCCGCAGCCTGGCCGTGAGGGAGACCGGCACGACCGTCGTCAGCTCCGAGTGCCCGAGGTAGTCGATGTAGTCGTCCTCGGTGATGACGAAGCTCTCCCACTCCCGCTCGGGGAGCGGGTCGACTGCCCCGTGGAGCTTGAGCAGGATCGTCCGCCGCTCGAGCGAAAGCTCCGTCGCATACGTGTTCGGTACGTCGATCGGGCGCGGCGGCTCACCGGGGGAGCGGTGCCAGAACCGACCGCGATGGGTTCCGGTCGCGACGTACGCGACGATGTCGACCTCCTCGCTCGCGTCCTCGAAGGCGCGCTCGAGGGCAAGGTCGTAGTTCGTCGTGACGATCAGCTGATGCGGTGCTCCGCGCTCGCGCAGGAGCGGCGGGAGGCGGGCGAGGAATCGGTGCAGGGGTCCCGGCTCGACGGCTGCCTCGAACCGTGCGTGGAGCTCGTCGTAGAGCGGCCCCGACCCTTTCATGGTGGCGACGTACTGCGACACGCGCGCGAGATCGACAGGTCGGTCGTTCGGCACGTCGAACGCTCTCGCCAGGTGCGTCGCGAGGTCCGCAGACCCGTCTAGACCGATCACCGGGACGAGCCTCCCGGCGAGCAGCGCCTTCAGGATCTCGCCGTCTTCGTCCGAGGCGACGTCGGACGCCAACGCAATCGCCGCGTCCTGACGCAGGATCTCGGCCTGGAGCTTCCGCAGCTCGGGACCCGGCTCGATGCCGAGATCGTCCACGAACCGCGCGCGCGCATCCTGATACGCGGCAAGCGCCTCGGCTTGCCGGCCGGACCGGTACAGGGCGAGCATGTGTTGACGCCGGAAGGCCTCGCGGAGAGGGTGCTCGCGGGTGAGCGCCTCGAGCTCCCCAACGAGCTCCCCATGACGGCCCAGCTCGAGGTCGACGTGGATCCGCTCGCCCAGAGCAACGAGACGGAGCTCGTCGAGACGCCGGATCTCGGCCTGTGCGAAGTCGTCGAACGCGAATTCCGCAAGCGGCGGGCCTCGCCAGAGTCCGAGCGCCTTCGCCAGCAGCTCGCGCCGCTCGTCCGGAGGAAAGTGACGCGAGTCTCGAAGCGCCCGCTCGAAGCGAAACGCGTCGATCTGCTCGGACGGGACCTGCAGAAGGTAGCCAGGGGCTTGCGTAACGAGCACGTCCGGGCCGAGTAGCCGCCGAAGCTGCGAGACGAGATTGTGCAACGACGTCGCGGCCGTCTTCGGCGGCTGCTCGCCCCAGAGGTCGCTGATGAGGCTGTCCGTCGGCACGACGCGGCGGGGTTGTAGGAGCAGCGCCGCGAGCAGCGCTCGCTGACGCTTGCCGCCGAGCGCGATCGGGCTGTCGTCGACGCGGACCTCGAGCGAGCCGAGGATGCAGAACTCGAGCCTCACAAGCGTCTTGTAACAGCTCTCGCGGGCGCCCGAGAACGCAATTACCCGCACGTTTGCGTGCCGTGATCGAGCCGTTTGCGCACGGCTCGACGGTGGTCTCATGACCACCAAGGAACACATCAGAAAGCCCGGCCAGCATCGCCGGCTCGCCCTGATCCTCGTCTCTCTGGTCGCTCTCGCCCTCGGCGGAACGGGCGTTGCGGCGGCAGGCTCAGCCGCCCCGCGCAGCCCGGTTCGCACCTGGACGATCCACTACACGGCGCACAACGGCGCCGACCGCCTCGCGTACGTCCTGCTTCCCCGCTGGTACGGGCCTGAGGAGAATCCGCCGATCCCGGTCATCATCTCTCCACATGGCCGGAACGCCACGGGGCTCTCGAACACCAAGTACTTCGGCCCCCTCCCCGCAGCCGGTCGCTTCGCGGTCATCTCCCCCGACGGCATGGGCCGCCGCCTTCCGCTCAAGTCCTACGCCTTCAAGGGTCAGGTCGACGACCTGGCGAGGATGCCCGAGATTGCCACCGAGCAGCTTCCGTGGCTCCGGATCGACGCGGAGCGGGTCTTCGCCCTCGGGAGCAGCATGGGCGGCCACGAGACGCTCATGCTGGTGGCGCGGCATCCGCAGCTCCTCGCCGGAGCGGCTGCGATGGACTCGGTCACCGACCTCCCCCGCCGCTACCGCCAGCTTCCGGACACGGCCTGCGACGCGAAGTGCCGCCGGCGCTGGGGCAAGCCGTATGGCCTCGTCCTCCAGGCCGCGATGCGCGAGGAGGTGGGCGGCACGCCGACCGTGCAGCCGACGGCCTACGCTGCCCGGAGCCCGCTCGCCTGGGCTCGCACCATCGCCTTCTCCGACGTCCCGCTGCAGATCTGGTGGAGCACGGAGGACGCGATCGTCACCGACCAGCAGCATCAGTCCGGAACGCTCTTCCGCACGCTTCGGCAGGTCAATCCCGACGCCCCGATCAGCGCGTACATCGGACGCTGGGAGCACTCGAAGGAGATGAAGGCCACGCAACTCCTCCCGGTCGTGCTGAAGGGCTTTGGGCTCCTCCCGGGCAAGGGGAGGGAGCTCCCGTCCTCGGTGCACTACGTGCCGGTGCCCGCTCTGGACGTCTAGATGAGCGTCCGACCCATCGCAGCTCTCGCGGCGGCCGCCGTCCTCGCGGCGGCGACCGACGGTAGCGGAGCCCGATCTGCGGTGAGCGCCGCCTGCGCGCCGAGTCGAACGCCGAGCGGATACGCGGAGCGCGTCGACCACGCACTGCGGGCCCGACAGGACGTCTGGGGGAATGCCCTGCTTCGCTCGCCGGACGGCCCGACGTACGAGGGGGCGGCACGGTATCTCGGCCCGCTCCTTCTCGCCCGAGGGGCGAAGAGCACACGCTTGACAGACTCCGGCGTCCACTACGTCGCTTTTTCGGGTCAGGTCGGAGTTACCGGGGCGGACAGCATGGCGCTCCACGTCGCAGACGGCAGCCAGATCGTCGCCCAGCGTGCCTCCGGCCGCTCGCTGACGATCGGCGTCAACGGCGACGGCAGTGAGCGCTACGGCTCGTGCCTCGCCCGGCTGGCGACGCCGCAGCTCGCCGACGGATACCTCCCGATCCTGGAGACGTCGTACGTCGACTCCAACGGCGTTGGTTACCACCAAGAGTCCTTCGCGGTGCGGATCCCGGAGACCCGATCGCTCGTCAGCTTCGTGGAGCTGACCGCGCTCGCCGGCAGGTCTCGATCCGCAGTGACGCTCCGGTTCGCGTCCTCGGAGAGCGGACTCGCGCGCGAGGGCAACCGCCTCGTCCGGGGAGACGACGTCTCTCTCGTCTTCGGGCCGGGCGCAGTGGTCGAGGGCGACACGGTGGCGTACCGCGTTCCGGCGGGCAGCTCGCGAACAGTTCGCGTCGCGTGGCTCAACTCCCCGGCCCCGGCCGGCAGGATCGTGCTCGACGACGCCGCCGTCGACCAGCGCAGGAGCCTTCTCACCAGGTATTGGGGCGGGCGGCTCGCGGAAGCGATGACGATCGAGGTGCCCGAGAAGCGCGTCATGAACGCCCGTCGCGCGCTGCTCGTGCAGAACCTGGCGCTCACTTGGCGCTACAGCGTCGGCAACCCGTACCAGCAGTTCTCCTTCCCGGAGGGCATCGACGTCGCCCAGGTGATGAGCGCGCAGGGCCTCTCGGACGTCGCCCGAGCGATTCTGCTCACGTCGTTCGCTACGCCGCTGACGCGCTACCCGAACTGGAAGATGGGCCAGAAGCTCGTAGGCTCGGCCGTCTACTACCGCCTCTTCCGCGACCGTGCGTACGTCGAGCGGACGACACCCGCGCTCAAGGGCTATGTGAAAACGCTTGGACGACAGATCCGCTCGAATCCGCGCGGGATCCTCCGTCGCGAGCGCTTCTCGTCGGATATCAAGGACTCGGTCTACGGGCTCCACACCAACGCCGTCGTCTGGCAGGGCCTCAGCTCCATGGCCGAAGTCTGGGCGGAGACAGGTCACACCGCGCTGGCTGCAGACGCTCGATCTGTCGCTCAGCGCCTCCGTCGAGGCGTGCGCGCCGCAGTGCGTGAGTCGCAGACGCGGCTGCAGGACGGATCTCTGTTCCTGCCCGCTCGCCTGCTCGACGACGAGAAGCCGTACGACTCGGTGACCGAGTCGCGGGCCGGCGCCTACTGGAACCTCGTGACGCCGTATGCCTTCGCGTCGGGCCTCTTCCCGCACGGCAGCCCTGAGTCCGCTGGTGCCTTGCGCTACCTGCACCTCCACGGCTCACGGCTGCTGGGGCTCGTTCGCGCAGGCGCCTACTCGCTCTACGGGCTCGAGCCCGCGTATCCGACCTCGGGCGTCAATCCCGTCTACGGCCTCAACGTCTCCCGCTTCCTCGCGGATCTCGACCGCCCCGACCAGCAAGTCCTGAGCCTCTACGGCCAGCTCGCGGCCGGCATGGCGCCTGGGACATTCGTCTCCGGTGAGGGCTTGTCCGTGACGCCGCTCGACGGCGAGTACCCCCGGTCCATGTACCTGTCGCCGAACGGAGCGAGCAACGGGTCCTTCCTCGAGACGCTGCGGCTCACGCTCGTCCACGAAACGCACGAGGCCGGCGGTGCTCCTCGAGGACTCGAGCTCGCGTTCGCCACGCCGCGCTCCTGGCTCGAGCCCGGCAAGAAGATCGTGGTTCGCGAAGCGCCGACGAGCTTCGGCGAGGTCTCGTTCTCGATCCGGTCGAGCGAGCGGCTCGTCCGGGCCTCGATTGCGGTGCCACGGCGCCGGCCGCTGAGAACACTTGCACTGCGGCTTCGCCTCCCGTACGGAAGTCGGATCGCTCGCGTGACCGTAGGGGGACGGGATCACCGTCGGTTCGACCCGATGAGCGGGACGATCTACCTCTCCGGGCAGAAGGGGCGCCTCTCGGTCGAGGCCTTGCTGGTCCGGTCGTAGCGGAGAGACGAGAGATGCCGTGTTGCGGCCCAAGAGCCCGGGCATCGTCCTCGACTTGAGCGGTTCTTGAGCGCGCGCTCGAAGGATGCGGCGAACCGACCAAGGAGGACGCAATGACGCTCCGACGCACGGCGCTCGCGACGGCGATGTCGATCTTGCTCGCCGGATCGCTCGCCGCACTCGCCCTCGCAGGTCCGCCCGCCGGAAACCCCGCCGGCGGCTGCGGCAAGGGACCCCCTTCGGGGACCGGTGGGGGACCGCCGGACGGCCAGTACGGAGGCCCGCCCGGTGGCCAGTACGGAGGCCCGCCCGGTGGCCAATATGGTGGCCCCCCGCAGCCGGCTCCGACTCCACCGACCGCTCCCCCCGCAGGTCCACCCGGGAACCAGGACGGGAACGGCAACCCCGACCCAGGCCCGCCGAACGGGTGTCCGCCCGGCGGCGGCCAGTACGGAGGGCAGTACGGCAAGTGACGAGCGCAGCCATCGCGACAGGCCGCGTGCGTCTGCGCGCGAAGGCCGCCGACCCACGGTCGGCGGCCTTCGCGCTGGCATTCGCCGGCGTCGCGGTCGTCGGTTGTCTCGACGGCGGCTACTACGAGCGGTCCTGGGCCTGGATCGGCCTCGCGCTCGCAGCTGCTGCCGGGCTCCGCCTGTCGCTCGGCGACGAGTACCCGGATCGTCGCGGGTTCGTCGTGCTCGCCGCGCTCGCGGGGCTCGCTTCGTGGACGCTCCTGTCGGCGTTCTGGGGGATCGCGGGCACGGAGGCCGTTCGGGAGGCGGGCCGGTGCGCTGTGTACCTCGCAGGGTTCAGTGCGTTCGTGGTCGTCGCGCGCCCGTCGAACGCGCGCGCCCTCCTCGCGGGAGTGCTGTGCGCCGGGACGTTTCTCGCCGGTCTCGCGCTGGCCGAGAAGCTCGTCTCGCCGCCGCCGCCGGACCCGTTCCAGGGCACGCTTCTGTACGGGCCCGTCGGGTACGCGAACGCACTCGGGATCATCGCCGCGGTCGGGCTAGTACTCGCGATCGGCTTGCTCGTGGAGACAGGGACTCAACGTGCGCGCGCCGCTCTCGTCGTCGCAGCCTTCACCTGCGGGACAGCGCTGGCGCTGACGTCGAGCCGAGGTGCGTGGCTCGCGACGCTCGCCGGACTCCTCGTGCTGGCCGGGCTTCGGGCCTCGAAGCGGGGGTTGCTCGGGCTCGGACTGGCAGTGACCCTCGCCTGCGTCGCGATCGCCCCCTTCGCCGCACCGTCGGTCTCGATGGGCGACCGCCCCGCGTATTGGAAGGCCGCCGCCGCCGAGGCTTCGGCGCATCCTTTCGTCGGGTCCGGCGCGGGCAGCTTCGACGACTTCTGGCTCGACCACCGCACGATCGGAGCGTTCGTCCAGGACGCCCACAGCCTCTACCTCGAGACCGCGGCCGAGCTGGGTCTCGTAGGTCTCGCGCTGCTCGGATGCACACTTCTCGTCCCGCTGTCCACGGCTATTACGAGACGGCGACAGCCGCTCGTGCCCGTCGCAGCCGCTGCCTACCTGACGTTTCTCGTCCACGCGGGGCTCGACTGGGACTGGGAGATGCCCGCGACGACACTCGCAGGTCTCGCCTGCGCGGCTGCGCTGATCGGCAACGCCCGCAAACCTTTGACTCGGAATTGAGCGGTCGGTGCGACTCTCGAGCCATGCATACGGAGCACGAACACACCGACCTCATCGAGGAGATCACGCGCTATCTCGACGCCGTCGAGCTCTTCCGATCGGTCGGCTGCGAGCCGAGCTGGCGACCCGAGCCGACTCGGCTTGCCGCGACCGACGAGGCTCAGCTCGCGACCATCGCGACCGCGTCCGCGCACTGAGGTCTGCCGACGGCTGGCGCGGGTCTCGAGCCGGGGACCGGCTCGCCGCGCTTGAGCGCTTCTTGAGGACGCCGTCCGAACCTCGGGGAACCCAGTCATCGGCCGAAGGGAGTACGAGATGTACAAGATCGTTGCCGCAGTCGCAGCATCCGTCGTGCTCGGCACACTCGCGATCGGCGGCGTTGCGCAGTCGTCGGTAGCCGGCGCCCAGTACAGCGAGCCGGACCGTCTCTTCGGCGGCGGCCGCTTCGAGTTCGACTTCGACCCAGGCCCGAACGAGCTGATCCTCCCCCGCGAGTTCGGCCTCCAGGCCGAGAGTCGGGACGGGAGGAACGGCTTCGGCACCCGGATCTATGGAAATCCGGATCTGCCCGAGCCCGCGACCCCGAACGTCATCTCCTGTCTCAACGCCGAGGGCGGCCACGCCGTGATCGGTGGCCTCGATCCCGCAGGTACTCCGTACGTCCAGTACTTCGACGACCGGAGTACCGCGGGCAAGGCACCTTCCGACGGCATCACACCCGTGCTGAACATGTCCCAAGCGGAAGTCGAGAGCCTCATGCCGAAGCAGTTCCCGGACACCTGCCCGCCGACCGCCCCGCCCGCCGGGTGGGGACACTTCTGGACGACGCTGGAATCCGGGGACATCGCGGTCGTCGACCGCTAGCGAAGTCCCTCGAGCCGTCGAGCGGCTACGCGCGCAGGTACGCGAGCACCGCCAGTACGCGGCGGTGCTCGTCCTGCGCCGGCAAGAGACCGAGCTTCCAGAAGATCGAGTTCACGTGCGTCTCGACCGTCTTCGGGCTGACGACGAGCTTCTCGCAGATCCCCTTGTTCGACAGGCCCTGCGCCATCAGCTCGAGGACCTCGCGCTCACGTGGCGTGAGCTCGTCGAGCGGGCCGTCCTCGCGCCTGCGACCGAGCAGCTGCGAGATGACCTCCGGATCGATCGCGGTTCCCCCGCGCCCGACCCGCCGCACGGCGTCGAGGAAGTCGTCGATCTCGAGGACGCGATCCTTCAGGAGATAGCCGAAGCCCTCGGCCGACTCGCTGACGAGCGCGAGCGCATGCGTCGCCTCGATCACCTGTGAGAGGAGCAGCACGGCGACTTCCGGCTGCTCGCTGCGGAGCTCGACCGCAGCGCGCGCGCCCTCGTCCGTCTGCGTCGGCGGCATGCGGACGTCGACGATCGCGACGTCCGGCTTGAAGCGGCGCACGGCCTTCTTCAGCTCGTCCGCGTTCGCCGCCTGCGCGACGACGTCGAAGTCGCCCTCCGTCAGCACGCGAGCGAGACCTTCGCGCAGGAGCACGGAGTCCTCGGCGATCACGACGCGCACGGGATCTCCCCTCGCACGCGTGTGCCCGAGCCGGCGACGCTCTCGACGACCAGCGTCCCTCCTCGGGCCTCGACCCGATCCGTCAGTCCGCGGAGCCCGGACCCCCCGTTCTCCTCGACGGCGCCGTTGCCATCGTCGGTGACCTCGATCACGAGGTTGCCATCATCTCGCCTGGCCGCGATCGACGCATGTGTTGCGCCTGCGTGCTTCACGACGTTCGTCAGTGCCTCGCATGCGACGAAGTACGCCGTCGCCTCGACCTCGGGCGCGAACCGTTCGTCCGTCGAGTCGACGGTCACCGGGAGCGGTGCCCGCGCCGCGAGCTGCTCCAGCGCGTGCCCGAGCCCGCCCTGCGTGAGGATCCCCGGGTGGATGCCCTGCGCGAGCTCGCGCAGCTCCTCGACCGCGACCTGCAACTCGTCGGCGGTCGAGGAGAGAAGGCGTTCCATGTCCGGGTCGCCGCTGCCGCCGAGTTGACGCTGGGCCGCGCGTAGCTCGAGCGCGAGGGCGACGAGCCGCTGCTGCGCGCCGTCGTGCAAGTCCCGCTCGATGCGCCGGCGCTCCTCGTCCGCCGCCGACACGATCCGTGCTCGCGATTCCTGCACGGTCTCGAGCTGGGCGCGCACCTCGGCGTGCAGACGCGCGTTGACGAGCGCGAGCCTCGCCGCCGCGGCGACCGCCTCGACGAGCTTCGGCTCGTCGCGCAGCGTCGGGTCGTGCACGAGGACGGCCAGCGGCTGGCCTTCGTGCTCGACGAGGGTCACCGCACGCGTCGGCCCGTCGTCGGGGACGACGAATGCGTCTCCCTCGGCGTTGACGTACTCGTCGCGCTCCGGCAGCCACAGCCCGAGCTCCAGCGTCGGGTCCTCGAGCGCGACCGCCAGCTCGTCGCGGAGATCTCCGGGAGCGGTCTCCTCGAGGTGCACGACGAGCTCACCGACGTGCACGCGCGCGAGCCGTGCACGGAGCAGCCCCCAGAGGAGCGCGAGCGGCAGCGCGGTCAGCGCGAGCACCTGCCACCAGAAGAGATCGACGGCGTAGGAAGGCGGACGCGACGAGAACGACAGGACGCTGTCGAGCACGGCACGAAGCGCGGCGACGACCGCCGCGAGCAGAAGCGGCCACAGGACCCTGCGTGCCCGCGGGGTTGCGAGGACGAGCTTCCGCGTGATGAGGACCACGAAGATGGTCGCGAGCACGCCGTAGCCAGTCACCGCGTACGCGTCCTGCAGGAAGTCGACGACGCCGTCGTCGGGCACCACGGAGAGGAGGCTGTCGTGAGGACGCGAGTCGAAGTACCGGAGGCCTTGACCGCCGTCGTGGAAGAGCAGGATCGCGAAGGGAAACGCGACAGCGACGACGTAGGCGACGTAGAGGAACGCGCGCTCGATGCGATCCGTCACGCGACCCGACGGGTAGGCGAAGGCGACGTGCGCGACGAGGGCGTAGCCGAGCTCCCCGATGAGGAAAAAGACCGTGAAGGCCAGGTCGTCGTGGCTGTAGCGGAACTGCCTCGCGAGCAGCGCGAAGCAGACCGCGACCATGAGCGGGCCGAGACGGTTGTCCGGCCGGCGTCTCCAGGCGATGAGGCCGGCGACGAGGAACGACCAGGCCGCGACGACGGAGGCGATCGACCGCGGCGTCGTCGTGAGCGGCAGGTTGTCCATCTGGACGCGGTACGCGAGGAGGCCCAGCAGGACGCCGGCGCCGGCGAGCGCGACCTGGAGCCACCTCATCCTCATGCGCCAATCGTCACACGGTTCGCCTACGGAGTAAACGGGGCGCGCACCTGCGCGCAGATCGGGAAATTCCCGAGTCCAGTCCAAAGCGCGCCCGGTTACCGCCGGAGCCGCCACCGCCCACGATGGCGGCATGACAACCACATCCCACATCGAGCTCGCGACGAGCCGCCGGTGGAGCGCTCGCCGGATCGTCGAGAGCCTCCCACAGGCGGCCGTGGCCGCCATCGCCTTCGCGCTGCTCGCCGGCGCCTGGCTCTCCTTCTTCATGGTCGTCCCCTTCGACTTCACGATTCGGTGACCGTCGTCAACGACGTCCACTCCCGTCTCAACGAGACGACGGTCGACGCGGTCGTGCCGGTCGACTCCCTCGACTCGATCGCTGCGGCGCTCGCCAGCGCCCGCACCGCCGGCCGCCCGGCGTCGATCGCTGGCGGCCGGCACGCAATGGGCGGGCAGCAGTTCTGCACCGGAGGCGTCCTGCTCGACACGCGCCCGCTCGCCGGCGTCGTCGCGATCGACGACGAGCGCGGGCTCGTCGAGGTCGAGGCCGGCATCCAGTGGCCGTCGCTGATCGATGCGCTCGCGCGCACGTCGTGGGCGATCCGGCAGAAGCAGACGGGCGCCGACGACCTCTGCATCGGCGGCGCGATCTCGGCGAACGTCCACGGCCGAGGACTCACCTACAAGCCGTTCGTCGACGACGTCGAGAGTCTCGTGCTCGTCGGCGTCGACGGCGTCGCCCGCACGTGCTCGCGCGACGAGAACCCGCAGCTCTTCCGGCTCGTCTGCGGCGGCTACGGCCTCTTCGGCGTCGTCCACTCCGCGACGCTGCGCCTGACCCGTCGCCGCAAGGTCGAGCGCGTCGTCCGCCTCGCGCACGCGAGCGAGCTCGAGGAGCTCTTCGCCGGGCGGATCGACGACGGCTACCTGTACGGCGACTTCCAGTTCGCGATCGACCCTGCCTCGCCCGACTTCCTCCAGCGCGGGATCTGCTCGTGCTACCGGCCGGTGCCCGACGACACGCCGCTCGGCGCCGACCACAAGCTCTCGGCCGAGGACTGGAGCCGTCTTCTCCATCTCGCGCACCACGACAAGGCGCTCGCCTTCGACGTCTACGTCCAGCACTACCTCGCGACCGACGGTCAGGTCTACCTCTCCGACCGGCACCAGCTCGCGACCTATGTCTCCGGCTACCACTTGGACGGCTCGAGCGAGATGATCAGTGAGCTGTACGTGCCGCGACCGCTGCTCGCGGATTTCCTGGCGGCGGCCGCACGCGACCTGCGCGCGCTCGAAGCGGACGTCGTCTACGGGACCGTCCGTCTGATCGAGCCCGACGACGAGTCGCTGCTCGCATGGGCGCGCGAGCCGTGGGCCTGCGTCGTCATGAACCTGCACGTCGAGCACACGGTCGCGGGCGTCGCCGACGCCGCGACGGCGTTCCGGCGGCTCATCGACCTCGCGCTCGAGCGCGGCGGGAGCTTCTACCTCACCTATCACCGGTGGGCGACGGCTCGGCAGCTCCTCGCTGCCTACCCCCAGCTGCCCGCGTTCCTCGAGGCCAAGCGAGCGCACGACCCGGACGGCCTCTTCCAGAGCGACTGGTACCGCTGGCTCTGCTCGACCGTCGAGCTCGAAGAGGCAGCGTGATCCGCAGCGCGATGGTTCTGGCGGCCGCCGTCCGGGGCGGCGGCGAGTCGTGCATGCGAACCCGGATCGCGGGCGTGGACGCGCTGCGCGCAGATCCGCGGGGCGGCGTCGGCCCCGTCGTCGTGTACGCCAATGCAGCGACGCCGAACGGCGTCGACGAGCCGGCGGTCGCGCGCCTCCTCGGAGGCCTCGCGAGCGCCGGCTTCGTCGCAGTCGCGCCGGAGCTGCCGGACGTCCGCCTTGGCGAGGTGACACCTGGGACGATCGACGCCCTCGTCGGGGTCGCGAGCGCGTCAGGACACCGCGTCGCGTTCGTGGGCGCGTCGACCGGGGCGGGGCTGGTCATCCTCGCCGCGGCCGATCCACGTCTCCGTCATCGCGTGACCGCGGTGACGGCGATCGCGCCGTTCGCGGATCTCCGCCAGATCCTGCGACTGGGAACGACCGGCTACTACGGCGATGCGCCGTTCGAGGCAATGCCGCTCGTCGCGACGGCGGCTGCTCGCTCACTGGCGGCATCGGCGCCGTCCGACGCGGCCGTACCCGCGCTCCTCGCGAACGACGATCCGAGGAAATTCGCTGCGCTGTATGCCGCACTCGCGCCGTCGACGCGCGCGCTCGTCGAGGAGCTGTCGCCCGTTGCGCGGATCGAGAACGTGCTCGCGCCCGTTGAGCTCCTGTCCTCGCTGGACGATCCCTTCTTCCCGGTCGACGAGTCATACGCGCTCGCGGCAGCCGGTCGCGACGTGCGGCTCACGGTCACACCCGCGCTGACGCACGTGTATCCGCGCCTACGGCCTGACCTGGTGCGCGTTGGGTTTGTACTCGACCGCACGCTGCGCCGCGCGCTCGAGGCCGAGCGAAGGCCCACGGTTCTTCGGCCGTCCCCGGCGCTGTGAGCGCGCGGATCCCCCAACCCGTGAAGTTCGTCGCCGTCGGGACGGGCGGCTTTCTCCTGAACGTGGCGGCGTTCACGCTGCTCTTCGACCTCGGCGCGTGGTACCTCGCCGCGTCCGTTCTTGCGTACCTCGCGTCGAACGCCGCGATGTACCTCGGCAATCGTTACTTCACCTTCGGCCTCTCGCACGACGGCTTCCTGGGCGCCTACGTCCGCTACGTCGTCGTCGGCGCAATCGTGGCCGCGCTCACCGCCCTCCTGCTCGCCGTCCTCGTCGAGGGCCTCGGGGTCGACCCGAGGATCGGCCAGGCGCTCGCGCTGAGCGTCCTGGTGCCGCTCTCGTTTCACCTGAGCAGGCGCTTCGCCTTCCGGCTCACCCCGGACGCCGCGTAGGGAATTCCCCTACTCGCGAGCTCACACAGATCGTGATTTCACTGAGGAGAAATCGGATCTATTCCGAGGTGAAATAGCACTCATTGATTCAGCGTCCGGTGCATGGAAATCACGCGCCGGAATTGCGAAGCGATTAGTGACTCGTTAGCCGCTCGTGGTTGGGCGGTTAGGAGTCGGATCGAGCGTGACCGGCGTACCCACGAACCCGGAAAGGGGGGAACCATGCGCCAGGTCACCTCACTGCACCGCACGCTCGTCGTGCTCGCAGTCGGTCTGCTCGCACTCGCGGCTCCGCTCGTCGCATATGCGGACGGCGGCCCGAAGGGCGGCTGATCCCACGTCCACAGCGCACGGAGGGCCCGCTCCGGCGGGCCCTTCTTCATGCGGATACGGTCTTAGCCAGCATCTTGCGAGCCTCGGACTGGCCCACGACGTTTCCCTTACGGCGAAACAGCTCGATCGCCTCGTCGACGGCGCGGTCCGCGTCGCTGTGCATCTCGGCGAGACGAAGCACCTCCGACAAGGAAAGCCGCGCGGCTGCGATCTGATTCAGGCCATCCGTGCTGTCGGCGAGCCGCCCGACCTCATCCGCCAACGTCCGAGCCTCATGTATCGACCCGCTGCGCGCAAGAAGCTTCGCCTCGACCGCTCCCAGGACCAACTGGGCACTCTGGTCGTCGCTCGCGGCGTTCGCTCGTGAAACGGCTACCCACCGCGCCGCTTCGTCCAGATCACCCCAGCGATACATCGTCTCGGCGAGCTTGGCAGCTCGCACGGCGAGGTGAACACGATCGTGAGTGCGCTCGAGGTACTCGCATTGCTCGCGAAGCGTCTGCTCCGCCGCGGCCAGATCTCCCGCGAGTAGCTCGATGTCGGCGCGTACGGTTCCGCAGTGAATCACAGCGGTTGCGGCCCCGAGCTCCGTGTAGATCTGCTCAGCCTCTTCGACGAGGTCTCGACCGTCCGAGAAGCGACCGGCCTGTGCGTGGAGACCGCCGAGGTACGGAAGGATCGCGACCCGCCCAGTGTGCCCGATCAACGGGTCGGAGATCAGCTCGGCACACCTCTCGATCCCGAGCGGGACAGGCGTCGGACCCCAGTACAGTGCGGCAGCGATCTGTCCCAAGCAGGTCGTCGCCGGAAACGCAGTCTTCCGGTAGTACGCGAGCGCCCGAAGCTCGGCGTCTTCCCAGGCAGCGTGATCACCGTGGATCCCCCCGCGCGCGTACCCAATGAGCAGCCAGCACCTCGCCAGAGCGCGGTCGTCTTCCATCGCTTCGAGTACGGGAACCGCCTTCTCGCCGATCGACAACAAAGCCCTTGCAGCACCTTCGGGTTCGGTGAGCAGTCGGACGTACGCCGTCTCGACACGAGCGCGCTGCTCGACACGGCGCTGCCCTTCCGTCTCGGCGCCAGCCAGCGCGTCGCGGAGAGTCAGTGCGCCGGCCTCGGTGTCACCCGCCGAGTACTGCCCGATGGCAAGCTCGCACATGAGCTCATGACGCTCTTCACTCCCTGGCGGAAGTAGCGATATGGCACGCTCGAGCAAAGTCCCAGTCGCAGACATGTCGCCGCGCTTCAGGGCGCGGACACCGGCCACACCGAGTCGCCGGCCGGCGTCCTGTGCGAGTCGGTCGGCGCGTCGGTCTGCCTCGCCGAGCTGGGACCGCAGCAGGAACGCCTGCTCGAGGTGGTAGCCGACGAACTCGTCGAGCTCGGCCAACTCGGGAGATGTCTGGTCCAGGCGGTCCGCATACCGCTCGTGCAGCTCCGCGCGCAGGCGCTTCGGCGCGGCGCGGTAGACCGCGTCCTGCACGAGCACGTGGCGAAAGACGAACAGCTTCTCCCCACGTGGCCGCACGAAGCCGCGGTCGGACAAGGTGCGGAGATGCGCATCCGCAGTCGGCGCTGCGGCGGCGTCGAGCAACGCAACGACGTCCCCCGCCCCGAACTCCTTCCCTATTACGGCGCCCCGCTCGAGCACCGCCCGCTCGCCGGGGCCGAGGCGATCGAGGCGCGCCGCGAGCAGCGCCTGAACCGTCTCCGGCAGTGCGCGTTCGACCAGCCCGCCCTCCAGCGCGAGCGCGAGCAGCTGCTCGAGGAAAAAGGGATTGCCCTCGGCCGCTGCGACGATCCGGGCGCGCTGGCTTGACTCGAGAATCGTGCCCCCGAGGCCATCGAGAAGTGCATCCGTCTCCTCGGCCGAGAGCGCATCGAGCGGGATGCGGGCGGCGTTCGAGCGGCCCTCGAGAAACTCCGACCGGTCCTCGAGCAGCTCCTCGCGGGCGACGCAGACGACGAGGATCGGCGCCTGTCCCTTGTCCGCGAGGTGCTCGACAAGCTCGAGGAACGTCGGCTCGGCCCAGTGGACGTCGTCGAAGACGACCACCAGCGGCCGCTCTCGCGCGAGCGCCTCGCAGAACCGTCGGAAGAGCAATGCGATCTCGGCGGCGGGGAGCGGCGTCTCGGCCTCGAGCGCCTCGAGCACCGCATCCCGCTCCTTGCTGTTCGGCGCCTGTGCGACCACCTCGCGCAACGGCCAGTACGTGATGCCGTCCCCATACGAGAGACAGCGGCCCCAGAGCGCGGTCACGCCGCGCGCGCGTCGCGCGAGCTCGGCCGTGAGCCGAGACTTGCCGACCCCAGCCGAGCCGAGAACGACCGCCGCGTGCGCCGAGCCGGCGTCGGCCGCGCGCTTCAACGCACGCCGCAGCGCAGCGAGCTCGCGCTTCCGCCCCACGAGGGGAGCCTCGGTGCGCGCCTCGAAGGCAGGCGCAACCGGTGACAGCTCGACGAGGCGATACGCGCGCACGGGCTCGCGCTTGCCCTTGATCGCGACCCGCCCGAGCGGCTCGAGCACGGCAACGTGGTCGATCAGGCGGCCGGCGAGCTCACCGACGATGACCTCGTCCGTCGCCGCAGACTGCTCGAGCTTGGCGGCGATTCCCACCGCTTCGCCCGTGACGAGCCGCTGACGCGCGTCGGTCGGCGTCGCGACGACCTCGCCCGTCTCGATGCCAGCCCTGATCTCGATGCCGATCCCGTGATCGCGGACGAGCTGCTCGTTGAGGGCGGCGATGCCTGCCTTCACGTCGAGCGCGGCCCGGGCCGCTCGCAGCGCGTCGTCCTCGTGCGAGACGGGAATCCCGAACGCGGCCATGACCGCGTCCCCGGCGTACTTCTCGACGGTGCCGCCGTGACGGTCGATCGCCGCCGATACCGTCTTGAAGTACCGGCGCAGAACGCTGCTCAGCGCCTCCGGGTCGAGCGCTTCGGCGAGCGCCATCGACTCGACGACGTCCACGAAGAGGATCGTGACGAGCCGGCGGAACTGCATCGCCGGTCGCGCGACCGGTGTCTCCTCGAGGAGAAGCGAGTCGTCCTGGCGCAGGATGGCCGCCTCGAGCTCGCGGAGTTCCGGTCCCGGATCGATGCCCAGCTCTTCGACGAGCGTCTCCCGCGCGTCGCGGTACGCGGCGAGTGCGTCAGCCTGCCGTCCCGAGCGGTAGAGCGCGAGCATGAGCTGCGCCCGCGGGCGCTCGCGCAGCCGCTCGGCGCGGACGAGCGCCTCGAGCTCGGAGACGAGCTCGCCGTGCCTCCCGAGCGCGAGGTCGGCCTCGATGCGCTCCTCGACGGCGACGGTGCGCAGCTCCTCGAGCCGCGCGATCTGGGTCTGCGCGAACGGCTCGTAGAGGAAGTCGGCGAGCGCCGGGCCACGCCAGAGCGCGAGCGCCTCCCGAAGCGAGACCTCCGCGGAAGCCGCGTCGCCGCTCTCGAGCGCCGCGCGACCCTCCTGGGCGAGCCGCGCGAAGCGGTGCGCGTCCACGCGCTCCGGCGCCAGCTCGAGCACATACCCGGGTGCGCGTGTCGCGATGACAGGACCGAGCGCCTTGCGCAGCTGGGAGACGTAGACCTGGACGGCGTGCGCGGCCGTCTCCGGCGGATCGCCAGGCCAGAGCGCCTCGACGAGCCGGTCCGCGGACACGACCCGCCCGGGCTCGAGCGCGAGCACGGCAAAGAGCGTGCGTGGCTTCTGACCGCCCAGCGCAATCGGGTCGCCGTCTCGTTCGACCTCGATCGGGCCGAGGAGACGTACCTCGAGCTCTGGGGTGCCCGCCCCGCTGGCTCCGTCCATTTTGTCCCCTCAGTGACTCGTGTGCCGACGCACTTTCTCATGGTGCGCGGACGATTTCCATCCCTGCCTTGAGCGGCCTTTGAGCGCCCGCGCTCACCCTGCCGCCATGGGAATCCCAACCAGGAGGTCGTCATGGCTGCTCTCGTCGTCGTCAGCGTCTCGCCCGCAAGAGGCATGTCGGAGAAGGAGGGCAGAGTGCAGATCTTCCCGGGCGGAGCGACGTCGACCATGTACCCGGCGGACGAACCGTTCTGGATCGGCTACGGCTTCGCCGCCGATCCCGAGAACGACGGCAGCCTGGACGGGGACGCAACCCGCTTCGAGCTCGACGTGGACGGCACTCCCGTCTCGATGCTCACCGACCTGCAGACCGAGTCGGGGCTTCCGGCGCGCAAGACCGACATCGCAGAGTTCCGGTCCGGCCTGCCCGCCGGCTGGCACGACTTCACCGGGCGCTGGTACGACGCCGGCCGCCTGATCCTCTCCAGCCGAAGCGCCATCCAGTTCGTCGAGCGGTAGCCCCGTCGATCACGGAGGCGCCGAAGCTTGAGCGCCCTTTGAGCCATGTCCGAGACGGTGCACTCGCCAATCGACCGAAAGGAGTGCACCGATGCAGGCATGCAGGACAACGATCTCGGAGACCGTCCTCGTCAGCGCTGCCCTCGCGGCAGCGTTCGTGCTCGCATCGGGGCCGGCCGCTTCTCCCCGGACGGCGGCGCGTCCGCTCGTGACCGGACCCGCCGCACGCACCGTCGCGCCGAGCGAGATCGAGGCAGTCAGGGGCTTCTGGTCGCAGCTGTCCGGCGGCAAGGGCTCGGCCACGATCTCGGCGCGCGCACTCGGGATCGAGGCGTACAGGCCGCATGCAGCACGCGGCGGTCGCGTCCGCGTCGTCATCGAGTCCGAGAGCCCGGCGCATGCCCGCGCAGCCGTCGTCGCCTCGGGCGGCCGCGTCGAGCGCACCGCGCCCGGGCTCGTGCAGGCGCTCGTCTCCCCCACGACACTCGCCGCGCTCGCCGAGCGTCCGGGTGTTGGCCGGGTGCGTGCGCCGTACTCACGCATCGAGAACGCCGTGAGTGGTGAAGAGGTCGGCGTCGCACTTGCGTCGGCCTGGCACGAGAAGGGCTTCACCGGTAAGGGCGTGAAGGTCGCGATCATCGACGGCGGCTTCGCCGGGCTCGCGGATCGCCAGTCCTCGGGCGACCTGCCGGGGAATGCGATCACGCAGGACTACTGCGGCGGCAAGCTGGGATCGGACGGTCACGGCACCGCGGTCGCGGAGATCGTCCACGAGATGGCGCCCGATGCGAAGCTCCACCTCATCTGCGTCGGGACCGAGGTGGATCTCGCCGCAGCCGTGGCGTACGCGAAGAGCCAGGACGTTGCAGTCGTCAACCACTCGGTTGGCTGGGAAGGCCCGCATCGCGACGACGGAACCGACCCGATCGGCGCGATCGTCAGCGACGCACGCGCGAACGGGATCCTGTGGGTGAATGCCGCAGGCAACGAAGCGCAGACCCACTGGTCCGGCACATACGTTCCGGCCGGGCCGCCCGTCCATCGCTGGGATCCGAACGGTGACGTCGGCAACTCGTTCATCTGGCCGAACGACTCCGCGATCTGCGGCTTCCTGAAGTGGGACGAGTGGCCCGCAGCGGCGTCCGACTTCGACCTCGCGCTCGTCCTGTCGGGCGCCAACAGGCTGATTGCGATCTCCGAGGAGGAGCAGGGAAACGGCGAGGCGCCGTACGAGGAACTGTGTCTGCACCAGGACAGCGGGCAGGACCTCATCGTCTTCTGGGCGATCGTCGGCTACAACGTCGTCTCGTCGCCTCGCATCGACCTCATCAGCTGGAGCCCGCCGCTCCAGTACCAGGTCGCGGCCGGCAGCATCGCGACGCCTGCGTCCTCGCCCGCCGCGCTCGCGGTCGGGGCTCTGTGCTGGCAGTCGCGTTCGCTCGAGCCGTACAGCTCGCAGGGGCCCACGATAGACGGTCGCGTGAAGCCCGACATCGTCGGCCACGACAGCGTGTCGGGATCGACCTATGGACCGTTCGCCGCGTGCCCGTCCGCGTTCGCCGGCACGTCGGCGTCCGCTCCCGAGGTGGCAGGCGCGGCCGCGCTCGTCAAGCAGGCGTATCCGACGTACGCGCCCGACCGGATCAAGGCGTACCTCATGACCGCGGCGCGTGATCTGGGTGCGCCTCGACTCGACAACGTCTACGGAGCAGGCGAACTCCAGCTGCCCAAGCCTCCGGACGTCGTCGCACCGACAGTGACCGCGCTTCCGGGGACTGCACGCAGGGGACACATGGCCAGGCTCCAGTCGCGCATCTCGGACGACTCGGGCGAGGTTGGCGTGCTCGAGGAGATCAAGCTGCACGGCAGGGTGGTCGCACGCCTCAAGCCGGTGTGGTTCTCCACGGCCGTCCGGGCGCGGACCGTGGCGGTTCGGTGGAAGGTGCCGGCGGGCGCCAGCGGGACGTACCAGCACTGCGTCCGGGCGGTCGATCGTGCAGGGAACGCGACGGCACGGAGCTGCGCGCGAATCCGCACAAAGTGAGAGATGATGCGATGCGAGCAGGCGGGTTTGAGCGTTTCTTGAGCTTCCTCGCGAAGCCTGGACTCGCACACATCGCAATGCGTCGGTCCCGATCCCGGGGCCGACGCGGGAAGAGAGGTTTAGGAAGATGAACGTGAAGAGGCGCTCGATCCTCACCGCCTCGCTTGCCTGTCTCGTGCTGCTCGCTGCGGTCGCGACTGTCGGCGCCGCGACGATCACGGGCACCGCTGGGAACGACACGCTTCGCGGCGGGGCGAAGGCGGACAAGCTCAATGGCAAGGGCGGAAACGACAAGCTCTACGGCGGCGGCGGCATCGACGTGCTCGTCGGCGGCGCCGGGAACGACCTCCTCGTCGGCGGCCCCGGGGCGGACAAGCTTTCGTGCGGCACGGGCAGGGACACCGCCCGCGGCGACGCGGCCGACACGATCGCGAAGGACTGCGAGAAGGTGACAGGTGTTCCGACGACTCCGCCGGCGCCACCGCCTCCACCCTCTCCGCCACCGCCCCCGCCTGCGACGCCGGTCACACCCGGGTCGTACAAGGGGCTCCTCGACGGCAACTTCGTGTTCTTCGAGATCACGGCCGACCGGATGGTCACGGGGTTCCGCTCCAACTACCTGCGCGAGGACTGCAACGGCGGCCTGTACATCTACGGGACGCTCGAGTGGGGGTCGAGCCGCTTCCCGATCGCCGCTGACGGCACGTTCTCCGTGTCGAGCACCGGGACCGGCACGGTCGACAATCAACCAGCGAGCTTCACGGACACCGTCTCCGGGAAGGTCGACGGCACGACCGTCACGGGCACGGTGACCGGCACCGCGGACTTCACGTACGACGGCACGCGTTACCAGTGCTCGAGCGGCGTGAAGACCTACACCGCGACGCTCCAGTCCTGAGCGACCGAATCAAGGCCCCCGCACGCGTCCCCTCGTGCGGGGTGCCTTGAGCGTTCCTTGAGCGCGCTCTCGCATCGTCGGTCCGCACGACAGCCCATGACGGGCAGTCACAAAGGAGGTTCGATGAGCATTCTCAAGAAGCGACCAGGTGCCGGCCTCGTCGTCGCGATGATCGCGCTGTTCGTCGCGCTCGGCGGTACTGCCGGTGCGGTCGTGACGGCGGCTGTACCGCTCGCAAAGCGGGCGCTCGTCGCCGACAACGCGAAGAAGCTCTCCGGCCAGACGTCATCGCAGCTCGTCTCGCAAGCAGCGGCGGCACCAGGTCCGGCGAGCACCGCTACGAGCCTGATCGCGGTGAAGACGGCACCGTTCGCGCTCTCGGCGAACGGGCAGGGGTCGTTCACGGCGACCTGCGACGCCGGCCAGAAGGCGATCGCCG
>DASTYQ010000054.1:0-53992 GCA_035764775.1 Gaiellaceae bacterium | reverse complement strand
CGCTTTCCATGCAAAGCATCAGTCGTCGGAGAGCACTGCAATGTGCGAGCGTACTGTCGCTCGAAGGCGAAAGATGGGCAAAGATTCGCGCCGGCGATCTCTGTAGTGGAGAACAGAAAAGCCCCGTTTCCGGGGCTTTTCCAGTAGCGGGGGCAGGATTTGAACCTGCGACCTCCGGGTTATGAGCCCGGCGAGCTACCTGACTGCTCCACCCCGCGTCGCGGCCCCGAGTATAGCGCCTCGGCGGCGGCTTCCACGTTCACGCGGGCGGCGCCGTGCGTCGCGGCGTAGGTCACCCCTGGCGGAGGGCGCCAGTGCGGCAGGCCGATCTCGACGACGATCGTGTGCGGCTCGCGCTCGAGAAGAGCTTCGACCGTCTGCCGTTCCCACTCGTGGCGGTGGGCGTCGCGGACGATGACCACGAGCTGGCGTCCGTCGAGCGAGAGATTGTGCGGCGAATGCGATTCGTACCGGTACAGCTCGGTGTCGGGCACGACCGCGCGGAACCACTCGCCGGGGAGCTGCGAGAGGCGCCCCGCGGCCATCCCGAACTCCGGGACGAGCTCGACGAGCTGCGTCGGACCGTCGATCCGCCCATCGCCTTCGATTCGGAGCGACCGCCGCGCGGCGAGGCGACCCACGTCGCGGTCGATCTCGACGTCCCCGGCCGGCATCGCGAGTGCCGCAACGCGGCCGGCCGCCTCGACGAGACGATCCTCGGGTAGTCGCCCGGACCCGACCGCGCCGACGAGCGCGTCCCGGACCGAGACGACGGACTGGTCGAACAGATCGTGCCCGAGGCACAGCGCGTCGGCACCGGCCGCGAGCGCGCGAATCGCGCCTTCCTCGACGCCGACCGTGTCGCTGATCGCTTTCATCTCGAGCGCGTCCGTGACGATCAAGCCCTCGAAGCCGAGCTCGCCTCGCAGCAGATCGTGGAGAATCTCGCGGCTCATCGTCGCCGGTGCGTCGCCGACCGAGCGGACGACGATGTGCGCGGTCATGATCGACCGCACCCGGGCGTCGATGGCGGAGCGGAAGGGAGCGAGCGCGGACGGTTCGAGGACGTCGACCACCGGCAGCGCGAGGTGCGAGTCCACGGACGTATCGCCGTGGCCGGGAAAGTGCTTGGCACAGGCGGCGACGCCCGCGCGCTGGCAGCCTCGGACGGAGGCGGCGACGTGACGTGCGACGACGTCGGGGTCCGACCCGAACGAGCGGATTCCGATCACGGGGTTCTGCGGGTTCGTGTTGACGTCGGCGACGGGCGCAAAATCGAGGTTGACGCCGACGGCCGCGAGCTCGGCTCCGAGCGAGGCCGCGACGCGCTCGGTCAGCTCGACGTCGTCGACCACGCCGAGCGCGGCGTTCCCGGGGTAGGAGCTGCCGGTCGCCGCTTCGAGCCGCGTGACGTCGCCGCCCTCCTCGTCGATCGCGACGATGACGTCGTCGCGTTCCGCACGCAGCCCCGCGGTCAGCTCGCGGAGCTGCTCGGTGCGCTCGACATTCCAGGCGTAGAGGACGACGCCGCCGAGTCCGTCCGAGAGTCGTCGCCGTACCCAGTCCGGGACGGTCGCACCTTCGAACCCCGGGAAGATGCAGCTCGCCGCGAGCCGCTCGAGGTCGCTCACGCCTTGACGGCGCCGGCCGTCAGCCCGAACGCGATCTTCCGCTGCACGAGCAGGAAGAAGATGACGACCGGGATCGCCGTCAGCGTCGACGCAGCCATCAACCCGCCCCAGTCCGTTGCACGGCTCGTCCCGTAGAAGTACGACAGCCAGACGGTGAGCGTCTGATTCGCCTGGTCGGTGAGGATGACGTTGGCGAAGATGTACTCGTTCCAGCTCGTGATGAAGACGAACACCGAGGTCGCCACCAGTCCGGGCGCAACGAGCGGGAGCAGGATGCGCGTGAACGCGCCGAGCCGGCTCGAGCCGTCGACCATTGCGGCCTCCTCGAGCTCCTTCGGGATGCCCATGATGAACCCGCGCAGCGTCCAGACCGCGAACGGGAGCAGGATCACGAGGTGCGTGAACACGAGCCCCAGGAGGTGGTTCGTCAGGCCGTACTTGGCGAGGACGACGTAGAGCGGGATCACGAGCCCCGCCTGCGGCAGCATCAGAATCCCGATCACCAGCACGACGAAGAGCTTGTTGCCGGTGAAGCGGTACTTCGCGAGGGCGACCGCCGCGAGGAAGGCGACGACCATGGACAGCGCCACGACCGCACCGACGACGATCAGACTGTTCTTGACGACTTCCCAGAAATAGGGTCGCGCCATCGCGTCACGGAAGTGCTCGAGGGTCGGGCGCGCGGAGAACCACGTCGGCGACAACGAGTTGATCTCGTTGTCGGGCTTGAACGCTGTCGAGACCATCCAGAAGACGGGGAAGACGAGGACCACGAACAGGGCGAGACCGACGACGTTCCAGACGGCGCGGCGGAGCCGTCGGCGGCGCTGGCGGCGGATCGTCGCCGCGCGCGGTGCGACCGCGGCAACTGCCTTCGGGACGACCTCGGCGGCCGTCGTCATGACGCCTCCCCCATCTTCACCATGCGCCGGACGTAGAAGACGCTCATCGCAGCGACGATGAGAAGCATCAGTAGCGAGATCGCTGCGCCACGCCCGAAGTCCGAGTGCGAGTAGCCCTCGATGAAGACGTAGACGCCCATGACGTAGTTGGACGTGTCGACCGCCGAGGAGCCGATGAGGAGGTACGCCTGCGTGAAGACCCCGAAGTCCCAGATGATCGACAGGCTGGTCAGGATGAGGAAGATCGGCTTGAGCACCGGGAACGTGACGTCGCGGAACACGCGAACAGGCCCTGCACCGTCGATCTCGGCGGCCTCGACGAGCTCCCTCGGCACCTGCGCGAGCCCTGCGTACACGGTGATGGTCACGAAGGGGATCGCGCCCCACACGATGAGGAGCGTCACCATCGCGAGCTTGGAGAACGTCGACCCGTA
This sequence comes from Gaiellaceae bacterium, assembly GCA_035764775.1. Classification (GTDB taxonomy): domain Bacteria; phylum Actinomycetota; class Thermoleophilia; order Gaiellales; family Gaiellaceae; genus GMQP-bins7. The sequence goes on along the minus strand of DASTYQ010000054.1, from coordinate 51,025 downwards.
CCAGTCGTGCCCGGCATAGTCACCGAAGTGGAGCTCGGTGAGGATGTAGTTGAGGACCCCGTTCTCGAAGTTCGTCATCCAGACCCAGATCTGCACCGCGACGACCGCGGGCATCGACCAGGCGAGGACGAGCCCCGCGGTGAGCAGGATCCGCACCCACGTCGAGACGCGCACGAGGAGGAATGCGATGAGCGTCCCGATGCCGATCGTCAGGACGACGTTGGCCGCGGTGAAGATCACGGTACGGAGCAGCACCCGCCAGAAGACCTCGTCGTGGATCACCGACGAGTAGTTGTCGAGGCCGATCCAGACGCCCTTCTTCTGGATGAGCTCCGCCAGCCCGTACTGCTGGAACGAGAGCGTGACGAGCTTGTACAGCGGGTACCCGAGGATGGCCGTGATGACGACGATCACCGGCAGGATCAGCAGGTACGGGACGGACGCCTGCGCGATCGTCTTGAGGCGCGGTCGCCGCCGAGACCGGTGGGCAGTGGCCTCGGCGGCGACCGTCATACCTGGTCGACCCTACTGATTCAGGGTGTAGGTGATGTTGTCGCTCGCAACGGACGCGGCGTCCTTGATCGAGGACCTTCCGCTCAGGATCCGCTGCAGCATGGTGCGGAGGACGTTCCCGTTCTCCACGTTGACCCAGTTCTTCGACTGCGGGACGAACCAGCTCCTGCGCGCTGCGCGCTCGTTGACGCTGGTGCCGAGCAGGCTCGTCGTGTTCGGGATGTTCCCCTTCGCGCGAAGCGCGGTCATGGACGCGTTGTCCGTGAAGGCGCTGATCCAGGCTGCAGCCTTGTCCTTGTTGCCGCCGACCGGAACAGCGAGGTCGGAGCCCCCGAGGAAGCCCGGAATCGGCTGACCCTTCGTGTGACTCGGCATCACGAACTGTGCGACGCGGTTCTTGTAGTCGCCGACGCAGCAGGTGAACCAACCCGCTCCGTACGTCGACGCGGCGTTGCCGTGGGCCATGACGTCGTACGGCGGCGGAGTCCCTTCGTTCGACCCGGCTGGAGCCCGTGAAGCCGCCTCGAAGAACCGCTTGTAGGCGGCGAGTCCGGCGAGTGCGGCCCGCTTGTCGAGCGCCCCGACCCACTTGCCCTTCCGCGTGATGGCGATCTTCCCGCCGTAGTCGTAAACGAAGCTCATCGCGACGTACCAATCGGTGCCAGCGATGTAGACGGGCGAGAACGTCTTCGCGGTGTTCTTCGCACCGATCTTCTTCGCCAGGGCGATGAACTCGGCCTGACTCTGGGGTACCTTGTTGCCGTTCTGCCTCCAGATGTCGGTCCGGTAGGTGACGACGCGCGAGCCGGCGTAGTACGGGACACCGTAGATCTTCCCGCCGTAGCGCCCGGACGCCGCAAGTCCCGCGAGCCACGTGCTCTTGTTCGGGAACGAGATGGCGGTCAGATCCTGGAAGGCACCCGCAGCGCTGTACTTCGTCATCTCGGTGTTCCCCATCTCGATGACGTCAGGCGCATTGCCGCCCGCCAACGTCGCGTCGAACTTCGCGAGGTGAGTGCCCCACGTCTGATACTGCACGTCGACGTCCCAGCCCGGATTCTGAGCCTTGAACTGAGCGTTGGCAGCGGCCACGACCTCGGGCCAACCGGACTGCGCGTCGACCTGGAGCCAGACCGTCAGGGTGTTCGCGGCACTGCCACCCGACGCCCCAGACACACCGACAGCTACGACCGAGAGTGCGGCAACGAGCGCAGCTGCGGCGAAAATACGTATGTTCATTCGCATCTCCCGCGGCATCTGGGCGCTCGATCAGACCGGGGATGGAAGCGTGGCAGTGCCAGGTCGGAGCACCCAAGTGGTTTGTACCAATCTGCCACGGGCGAGAGGCTCCCACATCTTCGGCGATCTGTCAAGCCCACTGTTGCAACGGTTGCGGTGCCAATATCCTGCACAGCGGCGTGTTTGCCGATGAGGCGCCAAGTTCGGCTTTGGTACTAACCACGCTGCTTGCCTGCCGCGCCTCGTCCGTCTCCGTCGCGCGAGCGGCGGCGCTCGTGCGGAATCGACAGCGAGGTCACGAGGCGGTACCGGTCGCCGCGGTAGATCGACTCGACGAACTCGACGATCTCTCCAGCCGCCGAGTGCGTCACCCGCTCGAACCGGAACGCCGGCGAGTGGAGCGGTACACCGAGCGCGTTCGACTCGTCCTCGTCGGTGACGGTGGGCTCGATCGTCTGCTCGCCTCCGACGACGACGATCCCGTAGCGGTCGCGGAGCAACTCGTAGAAAGAGCGCTCTTCCAGGTCGGCGGCCGTCAGCCCTGGAACGTGCGATGCGCGGATGTGAACCGTCTCGATCGCCATGCTCTCGCCATCCGCCAGCCTGAGCCGGCCCGCGACGAGAACCGGCTCGGACGGGGAGACGTGCAGGAGGCGCCCGAGCCGCGCTCCCGCGGGGACGGTGCGCAGATCGAGCGTCTTGCTCGCAGGCCTCAGCCCGCGCCGGCGCATGTCGTCGGTGAACGACGTCATCGTCAGCTCCTGCGCGATCTTGGGCTCGCTCACGAACGTCCCCGAGCCGTGGCGCCGGACGAGGTGGCCTTCCCGGACGAGGTCGTCGAGGGCCGCGCGCACGGTCAGCCGGGACACGCCGAAGTCGGCGCTCAGCTGACGCTCCGACGGGATCGCGTCGCCGACCGCGAGTTGCTCGATGAGGTCGAGCACGAGATCGCGCGTCGCGGCCTGCTTGGTCACGTGGCCCATCGTATTCGAGCGGTCGGCAGTGGTCATGACCAGACCTCCCGCAGTCAGGACACCATCGGCGACGCAGCCCGGCGCTCGCTCGTACCGACGCCGAGGAGCGACGCACCGGTGTCTGCGTCGAAGAAGTGAAAGCGCGACGGGTCGACGGCCAGGCTGAGCGTGTGACCCACACGAGCGTCCGTCCGCGCGTCGACGCGCGCGTTGAGGAGCGAGCCGCGATCGGTGACGAGGTCGGTGGTCGTGTCCTCGTCCTCGCCGAGCGTCTCCGCGGCGATCCTCGTCGCGTGCACGCGGAAGAAGACGTGCGCGTCGGAGCCGAGCTCCTCGAGCACGACGACCTCGACGTCGATCGTCGGAAGGTCGGTCGACGCGAACGCCGCATCCTCGAACGTCTCCGGTCGGATGCCGAGGATCAGGGGACCGCGCTGACTCCCCTCCGGCCGCCTCGACGGGTCGAGCTTCACGCGGAGCTGCCCGAATGTGACCTCGCCGTCGGCGAGGGTCGCTTCGACGAGGTTCATCGCGGGCGAGCCGATGAATCCCGCGACGAAGAGGTCGCGCGGCTTCTCGTAGAGCGTCTGCGGAGTGTCGACCTGAAGGATGCGACCGTCGCGCATCACGGCAACGCGCTGCCCGAGCGTCATCGCCTCGACCTGATCGTGCGTGACGTAGACGGTCGTGACACCGAGCTGCTGATGCAGCTGCGCCAGGGAGGCACGCATCCCGACCCTGAGCTTGGCGTCGAGGTTGGACAGCGGCTCGTCCATGAGGAACGCCTGCGGCTGCCGTACGATCGCGCGCCCCATGGCCACGCGCTGGCGCTGGCCGCCGGAGAGTTGGGCCGGCTTGCGCTCGAGCAGGTCGGTCAACCCGAGAAGCTCGGCGATCTCCTCGACCCGCCTGCGGGCCTCCGCCTTCGGCATCCGCCGCACCTTGAGCCCGTAGCCGAGGTTCTGCCGGACGCTCATGTGCGGGTACAGCGCATAGCTCTGGAAGACCATCGCGATGTCCCGGTGCCGGGGCGCGAGGTCGGTCACGTCGCGATCGCCGATGGAGATCTCGCCCGCCGTCACGTCTTCGAGGCCGGCGATCGTGCGCAGCAACGTCGACTTGCCGCATCCGGACGGCCCGACCAGCGCGATGAACTCGCCGTCGCCGATCTCCAGGGAGACGTCGTCGATGGCGACGACGTCTCCCGCGAAGACCTTCGTGATGCTCCGAAGCGCGATCTCGGCCATGAGCTGCCGGGTATGGATACCACATTTCCTCATAACTGGTATTGACCACCCGGGGAGCGCGGCGTAGACTCGCGCGATGGTCGAGGACGAGCTGATCACCGAGGCGGGGAGCGACCCGCATGCCGGTTACGAGTCGCGACCGACGTCCGAGCTCGTCGCACTCATGAACGGGGAGGACTCGACGGTGCCCGGAGCGGTCGCCGCGGCTGCACCGGCGATCGCCGACGCAATCGACGCGGTTGCGGATCGGATGCAGGCCGGCGGCCGCCTCGTCTACGTGGGCGCGGGCTCGTCGGGTCTCATCGCGGCGCTCGACGCGTCGGAATGCGAGGCGACGTTCTCCACCCCAGCCGGCCTCGTCGTCGCAGTGGTCGCCGGCGGAACCGCCGCAGCTCCGCTCGCCAGGGCAGCGGCGGAGGACGATCGTGAGGCGGGCGGGCGCGATCTCGGCGTCCTCGACGTCCGACCCGAGGACGCCGTCGTCGGCGTGAGCGCGAGCGGCTCGACGCCGTACGTCGCCGGCGCGCTCGAGGCGGCAACGGCGGCCGGTGCTCTCACGGTCTGCGTCGTGTGCGCTCCGGGCTCCACGCTCGGCTCGCTCGTCGACCACGAGATCGTGGTCGTGGTCGGTCCCGAGTTCATCGCGGGCTCGACGCGCCTCAAGGCCGGAACCGCACAGAAGCTCGTTCTCAACGCCATCTCGACGATCGCCATGATCCGGCTCGGGAAGACCTACGGGAACCTCATGGTCGACGTCGTCGCCGTGAACGAGAAGCTCGTTGGGCGCGTGCGGAGAATCGTCGCGGCCGCGACCGGCGCGAGCCCTGTGGAGATCGACGACGCCCTCGCGGCCGCGAACGGCGACGCGCGTGTCGCGATCGTCTCCCTCGTCGCCAACGTCGACGCCGACACCGCGCGCGGACGCCTCACCGCCTCGGGTCGGAGCATCGCCGGGGCACTGGAGGACGTGGAATGAGACTCGGCGTCGAGGCGGCCCTCGTCGACGGCCAACTCGTCCCAGGCGACCTCGAGATCATCGGCAGTCGGGTCGCGGCGTTCGGGCTATCGTCGCCCAACGGCCGCGGAATCGCGATCCCAGGCTTCGTCGACCTGCAGGTGAACGGCTTCGGCGGAGTGGACTTTCTCTCGGCGGATGCCGAGGGCTACCGCCAGGCCGGCGAGGCGCTGCTCGAGACCGGTGTCACCTCCTACCTCCCCACACTCATCACCTCCCCCGAGGAGCAGCTCCTCGCCGCCCTCCGCGAGGTGCCTGCCGAGTCGGACGGGCCCCGTGTCCTCGGAGCCCACCTCGAAGGGCCGTTCATCTCGGCTCTTCGACTCGGGATCCACCCGGCCGAGGCGCGCCGCAACCCCGATCCGGAGCTGCTCGATCGCCTGCTGGCCGCGGGGCCTGTCCGACTGGTCACACTCGCGCCCGAGCTCCCGGGGGCGCACCGCCTGATCGAGCAGCTCCTGCTGAGGGAGATCGCAGTGTCCTGCGGCCACTCCGACGCGAGCGCGGAGGACGCGATCGCCGCGTTCGACCTCGGTGTCCGCAGCGTGACGCACCTGTTCAACGCGATGCGACCGTTCCATCACCGCGACCCGGGGATCGTCGGGGCGGCGCTCGCGCGACCTGACGTGGTCGTCCATCTCATCCTCGACTGGGTGCACGTTGCCCCCGTGACGGCGGCGATGGTGTGGCAGGCCGCCCAGGGGCGGCTGGCGCTCGTCACCGACGCGGTATCCGCCGCCGGCCTGGACGACGGCTCCTACCGTCTGGGCGACGTCGCGGTCGAGGTCTCTGACGGCGTCGCACGCGGCAACGGCGGCGCGCTCGCCGGGAGCACGCTGACGATGATCGAGGCGGTTCGCAACCTGCACTCGCTCGGCGTCCCCTTGGCCGACGCGATCGGAGCGGCGACCGAGGTCCCGGCGCGCGTCCTGCGGCTCCCCTCCACCGGAAGGATCGGCGTCGGGCTGCCTGCCGACGTCGTCGTCGTCAGCGAGGACCTCGAGATCGAGCGAGTGCTCGTCGAAGGGCGCGCCCGTGTCGTCGGCTGAGCCCGCCAAAGCACTCCCGCACGAGCCGGGGTCGCGGTTCCTCGACGAGATCCGCGAGCAACCTCAAGCCCTCATCCGCCTGCTCGAGCGTCAGGATGCCTTCGCCTCCGTCGCCGACGAGATGCGTCGCCGAGGCGCGACCACGATCCGCATGGTCGGTCACGGCTCCTCCGACAACGCGGCGTCGTACGGCGTCTACGCGTTCGGGCTCCTGCCCGGCTGGACGGCACTGCGCGACTCGATCTCGCTGACCGTCTACTACGGGGCCGAGCTCGACATGTCGGGATGCACCGCGCTCGCGCTCTCGCAGTCCGGCCGAACACCGGACGTCGTCGAGTACGCACGGCGCGCCCGCCGGCGCGGCGCCTACGTGGTCGCCGTGACGAACGACCCAACATCGGATCTCGCCCGCGAGTCCGACGCTGTTCTCGAGCTCCGCGCGGGAGCCGAGCACGCCGTCGCCGCCACGAAGACGTATTCGAACCAGGTCGCAGCTCTCGGCCTCCTCGCCGCGCACGGCGCGGATCGCGGAGGTGCGTTCGCCGACGACCTCCGATCGGTCGCGGCAGACGCGCCTCTGCTCACGCGGTCGCTCGAGGGGCGTATCGGCAGCATCGCTGTCCCGTTCGCCTACGCCGGCCGCATGTTCGTCGTCGGCCGCGGCGCCGAGTTCGCGACCGCACGCGAGATCGCGCTCAAGCTACTCGAGACGTGCCGGATCGCGGCCGAGCCGTTGACGGCGACCGACCTCGCGCACGGTCCGGTCGCGGCGCTCGACTCGCTGTTCCCCGTGTGGGCGATCGCGTCCGACGACGCGACCCTTCCGGCAGTGATCGAAGCGGTCGAACGCGCCCACGAGGCGGGCGCGACCGTCGTCGCAAGCGGCTCGGCGGCCGAGTCCGTGCCCCATGCGCAGTACGTCCTCCCGAGCCCGGCGACGTCCTCCCCGCTGCTCTCACCATTGCTCTCGATCCTTCCCGGCCAGCTCTTCGCGTGGGCGCTCGCCCGCGCGCGCGGCCTCGACCCCGACACTCCGCGAGGCCTCTCGAAGGTGACGCTCGCGCGCTAGGAGCCGGCGCTCGGGTGCAGGAAGGGAACGGCGGGCTCCCACCCTGCACGGAGTACGTCGAGCACCGACGGCGGCGTGAGCAGCAAAGTCGTCCCCGACGCTCGCCGCCGGCGCTCCGAGTAGCCCGCCGGCGTCCACCGCAGGAGCGCCGAGCCGTGGACGAGCCACGCCGTCCCGTCCTCGACGACAAAGGCGCCGTCGGGAACGCTGTCGAGCGCGACCCGATGCAGGCGCCGGTCGCGCGTCCGAGGATCCACGCGCTCGAAGTGGAGCTCCAGATCGATCGCGTCCGCGCCGACGCAACCGGCGTGGCACCGCCTCCAGACGTCACCGAAGCGGGCGTAGTCCTCGCGGCGGCACAGCGCACACGGGCGGTGGCCCGCCGCAAACGCGGTCGCCTCGTCCAGGAAGAACAGCTCGGTGAACTGTCCCGGCTGGAGGAGCGGACTTCGGTGCCAGCCGCGGAACTCGAGCCGGCACGAGATCCAGCGTCGAACCGCCCACTGGCGTCGAATCCGTCCGGCGTCGTCGTGCAGGCAACCGCGATTCCCGTACACGAGCCCGCGTGCGGGGTGCGCAACGAGCTCGCCGAAGGGCGTGACGCGGTTCTGGAGCGGCATGCCGCGCGACTAGCGGCGGCCCGCGGACGAGGTCTCGCGCGACTGTGCGGACACCTTGTCGAGAATCGCCTCGAGCAGACGACCCGACGAGAGCACGTGCTCGCGTGCGAGCACCCTCGCGCCGTCGGGGCTGCGGGCGGCCATCGCATCGCGGATCGCGCGATGCTGCCGGTCGTTCTTCAGGTAGAGCTCGTCGAGGTCCGCCCCGGTTGCCCACACCGGCTTCACGAGAAACGTACGCCGCGCGGCCTTTGCCATCCGCTCGACGAGGGGAACGTCGGCGACCCGGTAGATGACGTCGTGGAACGAGTGGTTGAGATGGAGCCACTCGCGCGCGATCTCGAGATCCTGCCGCCCCTCGTGACTCATCTCCACGAGCCGCTCGGTCGCGCGGTGGAACCTCCGCTCCGCCCGCTCGAGCTCAGCGAGATCCTCCTCGGTCATCTTCGGCGTCGCGATCTCGGTCGCGAGGCTCTCGAGCTCGGCCCGCACCATGAATGCCTCACGGATCTCGTCGCGGGAGAGCATCCGCACGCGGACGCCGCGGTTCGGCTCGAAGGTGACGAGGCCCAACGCCGCGAGCCGGCGGAGCGCCTCGCGGACCGGCGTCCGGCTGACCTGGAACTGCTCGGAGAGGTGCTCCTGTCGGAGCGTGCTGCCGGGCGGAATCTCGCCCGACACGATCGCTTCCTCGAGCGCGAGGGCGATGTCGTCGGCCTTCGTCCCGTCAGACATTGCGGCCCGCCTCGTGCGCCGGATGGCCAAGCAGCTGCGCGTACGCCGTGAGCGTCAGGAAGTCGACGAAGACCTCGTGCGTCGCGACCCTCTCGAAGACCTCACGAGCGTCACGATAGACCTGCTCGTCGGGCAGCTCTGCCATGACCTCGTCGATGATCCGCTCCACGTCGGCCCGTGCGACTCGCCCGTGGCGGATCCACTGCCAGATCTGGGAGCGCGAGATCTCCGCGGTCGCAGCGTCCTCCATCAGGTTGTCGATCGCCGCCGCGCCGACGCCCTGGAGCCACGCGGCGATGTAGCGGATCCCGACCGAGACGTTCGCGCGCACGCCGGCCTCGGTGATCTCGCCCGGCGTCGCCGCGACGTCCAGGAGATCCGCCGCCTGCGTCACGACATCCTCGCGAAGGCGCTCGAGCTGGTTCGGTCGCTCGCCGAGCCTCGCATCGAACTCGGCCATCGCGACCGGAACGAGGTCGGGGTGCGCGACCCACGTCCCGTCGAAGCCGTCCCCCGACTCGCGCTGCTTGTCCTCGCGGACGCGCGCCAGGGCGATCTCGTTGACCTCGGGATCTCGGCGACTCGGAATGAATGCCGCCATGCCGCCGATGGCATGTGCGCCACGCCCGTGACACGTGCGCACGAGCAGCTCCGTGTAGGCGCGCATGAACGGGACCGTCATCGTCACCTGCGCGCGGTCGGGGAGAACGAAGTCCGGCCGGTCGCGGAACTTCTTGATGACGGAGAAGATGTAGTCCCAACGCCCCGCGTTGAGTCCGGCGGAATGGTCGCGGAGCTCGTAGAGGATCTCGTCCATCTCGAACGCCGCGAGGATGGTTTCGATGAGAACGGTCGCCTTGATCGTCCCTCGAGGGATCCCGAGCTGGTCCTGGGCAAAGCAGAAGACGTCGTTCCAGAGCCGCGCCTCGAGGTGGCTCTCGAGTTTCGGGAGGTAGAAGTACGGCCCGGTCCCGCGCTCGAGCAGGCGCTCCCAATTGCGGTGGAGGTAGACGCCGAAGTCGAAGAGACCGGCGGAGACGTGCTTGCCGTCGACCTCGACGTGGCGCTCCTGGAGGTGCCAGCCGCGCGGCCGCACGAGGAGCACCGCGACGTCGTCGTTCAGCGCGTAACGCTTCTCGCCCTGCTCGAGCGAGATCGTCCGGTCGATTGCGTCCGTGAGGTTCTGCTGCCCGCCGACGACGTTCTCCCAGGTGGGCGAGTTCGCGTCCTCGAAGTCCGCCATGTACATGCGCGCCCCCGAGTTGAACGCGTTGATGACCATCTTCCGGTCGCCAGCCGGGCCGGTGATCTCGACACGGCGGTCCTGGAGGTCCGCCGGCGCCGGCGCGACGCGCCAGTCGCCCTCGCGCACGGAACGGGTCGACTCGAGGAAGTCGGGGAGCTCACCCGCGGCGATCCGCTCCTGTCGCTCCGCGCGCGCGAGCAGCAGCTCCTCTCTTCGCCCCGCGAACTCGCGCTGCAGGGCGACGACGAGGTCGAGGGCCTCGCGAGAGAGGACGCCCGCCTCGTCCGGTGCGTTGACGGCAGCCGTCGCGATGTCCGTCACGCTACAGGGCCACCTCGAACTGGGCCTCCTCGGTCGAGCCCTTGAGCGCGAGCGTCGAGCTCTCGCCGCCGGTGACCGCCTCGAGCACGGCGTCGAAGTAGCCGGCGCCGACCTCGCGCTGGTGCCTCGTCGCCGTGTAGCCGAACTCCTCGTTCGCGAACTCGGCCTCCTGGAGCTGCACGTAGGCGCTCATTCCCTCGGCCGCGTAGCCGCGAGCGAGCTCGAACATCGAGTTGCAGACGGCGTGGAAGCCGGCCAGGGTCACGAACTGGAAGCGGTAGCCCATCGCGGCGAGCTCACGCTGGAAGGTCGCGATCGTCCTGTCGTCGAGGTGCTTGCGCCAGTTGAAGGAAGGCGAGCAGTTGTATGCGAGGAGCTTCCCGGGAAACTTCGCGTGGACGGCCTCCGCGAACTGCGCAGCCTCGTCGAGGTCGGGAGTCGAGGTCTCGCACCAGAGAACGTCCGCGTAGGGGGCATAGGCGAGAGCACGCGCGATCGGAGCATCGATGCCGGATGTGATCCGGAAGAAGCCTTCGGAAGTGCGCTCTCCGGTGATGAACGCACGGTCGCACTCGTCGACGTCGCTCGTGAGCAGGGTCGCGGACAGAGCGTCCGTTCGCGCGACGAGCACCGTCGGCACGTCGAGCACGTCGGCGGCGAGCCGCGCCGAGACAAGCGTGCGGACGAACTGGCTCGTGGGGACGAGCACCTTGCCCCCGAGGTGGCCGCACTTCTTCTCCGACGAGAGCTGGTCCTCGAAGTGCACGCCCGCCGCGCCCGCCTCGATGAACGACTTCATGAGCTCGAACGCGTTGAGCGGCCCACCGAAGCCGGCCTCGGCGTCGGCGACGATCGGCGCGAGCCAGTAGGTGCCGTTCCGCCCCTCCGCCGAGTCGACCTGATCGGCGCGGAGGAGCGCACTGTTGATGCGCTTAACGAGCGCGGGAGCGCTGTTGGCGGGATAGAGAGACTGGTCCGGGTACGTGTGGCCAGCGAGGTTCGCGTCGGCTGCCACCTGCCAGCCGGAGAGGTAGATCGCCTTGAGACCGGCCTTCACCATCTGCACGGCCTGCGCTCCGGTGAGCGCGCCGAGCGCGGCGACGTAGTCCTCGGAGTGGAGAAGCCGCCACAGCCGCTCGGCACCAAGGCGGGCGAGCGTGTGCTCGATCCGGAAGCGCCCGCGGATCCGCTCCACTTGGTCCGCGCCGTATGGCCGCGCGACACCGTCCCAGCGCCCGTTCGTCTCACGCGATGCCATGTCTACCTCCCGCTCGATTGTGTGCAGTTTGGTTGTGGATTGGATCCTATATGCCCAATTTTTTGCCGTCAAACACCTGAAATGAGATATCTCGGATCCACTAGCCGCACAAACGGGATCCGGAGAGTGCACTGATACGATCGCGCGCCATGGCGCGGACGCCTCCGGACGCTGCGACTTTCGGTGCCGCGATCGCCGCGGCCTACGCGACGAAGGGCGGCGCAGTCGAGCTCGGGACGGGGAAGCTCGCCGACGCGCTTGTGCCCGAGGCGACCGTCAGGCTGCCTCTGGCGACGATGAACCGCCACGGCCTGATCGCGGGCGCGACCGGAACGGGCAAGACACGGACGTTGCAGCTGATCGCGGAGCAATTGTCCGCCGCCGGCGTCGCTGTCTTCGCGGCCGACGTGAAGGGCGACGTCTCCGGGATGGCGGTGCCCGGATCGACCGACGGCCCGGCGAAGAAGCGCGCCGGCGAGCTCGGCCTGCCCTTCACGCCGACCGGCTTTCCGGTCGAGTACCTCTCCCTCGGCGGGATCGGGCCGGGAGTCCCAGCGCGCGCGAGCGTTTCGGACTTCGGCCCGCTCCTCCTCGCGAAGGTGCTCGGGTCGAACGCGACGCAGGAGCAGAGCCTCGGGCTCGTGTTCCACTACGCCGACGAGAAGGGGCTTCCACTCCTCGACCTGTCCGATCTCCGGGCGCTCCTGACCTTCCTCGACTCGGATGCCGGCCGAAGCGAGCTCAGGGGCATCGGCGGCCTCTCGCCGCAGACCGTCGGCGTGCTCCTGCGCTCGCTCGTCGGCCTGGAGACGGGCGGAGGTACCGAGTTCTTCGGAGAGCCGCAGCTGGACGTCGCGGATCTCCTGCGCACGGCCCCCGACGGACGCGGCGTCGTCTCCTGCCTCGAGCTACCCGCCGTGCAGGACAAGCCGCGGCTCTGGTCGACAGTCCTCATGTGGCTCGTCGCCGAGCTCTTCGAGCAGCTGCCCGAGGTGGGCGACCGCGACAAGCCGCGCCTCGTGTTCTTCCTCGACGAGGCGCACCTGCTGTTCGAGGGTGCGAGCAAGGCGTTCGTCGAGTCCGTCGTGCAGACCGTCAGGCTCATCCGCTCCAAGGGCGTCGGCGTCTTCTTCGTGACGCAGACCCCGAAGGACGTGCCGGCCGACGTGCTCGGACAACTCGGGAACCGCGTACAGCACGCGCTGCGGGCGTTCACGCCGGACGACGCCAAGGCGCTGCGGGCGACGGTACGGACCTTCCCCAAGTCCGATGTCTACGACCTGGAGGAGCTCCTCACACAGCTCGGAACAGGCGAGGCGGCGGTGACGATCCTCAGCGAGTCGGGTGTGCCGACTCCGGTCGTGCACACGCGCATGCGGGCTCCGCTCTCGCGCATGGGCCCCGCAGACGACGTCGCCGCGGCCGCGCAGGAAAGCCCGCTGTTCGGGAAGTACGGCACGCGACTCGACAGCCAGAGCGCGCGCGAGATGCTCGCGGGCCGGCTTGATCCGCCTGCTCCCGGCGACCCGCCGCCGGCGCGGCCGACGGAGCGGCAGAAGAAGGCCGGGTCAGCCGTCGGCAAGGGCGCGGACGCCGTCGGCGACTTCCTGCAGTCGTCGAGCGGGCGCGCACTGACTCGCGACGTCGTGCGCGGCGTCTTCGGAATGCTGAAGAAGGGTCTCTAGACTCCGCACGAGTGATCCTCACGGCATTCCTGGTCGGGCTCGTGCTCGTCGTCGTCGGCCTCTTCGTCGTGGTCATCCGCGGCGTCGCGCTCTGGAAGCAGGGCAAGCGGACCGGGAAGGCGATCAGCACCGAGCTCGCGCTCTTCGAGGAGCGCAGCGCCCGAACGGAGGAGCTCCTCGCGGAGGCCGAGCGCGCACAGGCCGACCTGCAGGCGGCGACCGGCCGCCTTCGGGTCTCACGAGCGCAGCTCCAGGTACTCCTCGGCTCGCTGGAGGGTGCGCGTCGAAGCACGCGCTGGCTTCGCGTGTTCCTCCCCACACGATGATCCGCGTCGCAGCCGTCGATCTCGGGACGAACTCGACCCGGCTCCTCGTCGCGGACGTGGAAGGCGGCGAGCTCGACGAGGTCGTGCGTCGGTTGACGATCACGCGACTCGGCGAGGGCGTCGACGAACGGCGGCGCCTGCTCCCCGGGCCGGTCGCACGTCTGCGCAACTGCCTCGCCGACTACCGCCGCGAGCTCGAAGCGCTCGGCGCGGAGCGGACCTTGTGCATCGCTACGTCGTCCGTGAGAGACGCCGAAAACGGCGAAGCGTTTCTCGGTGAGATCGAGTGGAGCTACGGCTTCACGACCCGCCTCCTGTCGGGCGAGGAGGAGGCGAGGATGATGATCCGCGGCGTCACCGCCGGCCGGTCGCCCCTCGACGACGTCCTCGTCGTCGACATCGGCGGCGGGTCGACCGAGCTCGTGGTCGCCCGCGACGGAGCGGTCGCCTCGGCCGTCAGCCTCGACGTTGGCTGCGTGCGAGTGACGGAACGGTTTCTCTCGTCGGACCCGCCGTCGCGCCCCGAGCTGGAAGCGGCCGGAACCTACGTCCGTTCGCTTCTCCCCGGGCTCGAGGCGACGCACGCGATCGGCGTCGCCGGAACGATCACGACGCTCGCAACCGTCGACCTCGGCGACGCCGAGTACGACCCCGCTCGTACGCACGGCCACCGGATCCCGCTGGCCTCGGTCGAGGCGCAGCTCGCGCGGCTCGCAGCCCTCACGACCGAGGGACGGCTCGCAGTGACGGGCATCGAGCCGGGTCGCGCCCCCGTCATCGTCGCCGGCATCGTGGTCCTGCGAGAGGTGATGACGGCGTACCACCTCGCAGAGATCGAGGTCTCGGAGCGGGACGTGCTGCACGGAGCGGCGCTCGCTGCCGCCGAGCTGCCGGGACACGAGGAGGGCACGGCACCTCCCGGCGCGTACACCTGCTGCTAGGCGGCTGGCGGAAGCGGCTCGTCCTCGTCCTCGGCGAGCCGTCTCTGGAGCACGCTCCGCGAGAGCACGCCGATGAGCCGATGGTGCTCGTCGACCACGGGGACACGCTCGGCGTCCTCCGCCTCGAGGAAGCGGAACGCGGCCTCGAGCGGAACGTCTGGGCCGATGGTGAAGTCCGGCGTCTCCGCGATCGCACCGAGCTCGGTCGTCATGGGATCGAGCCCGTTCGCGACAACCTCGCGCACGAGCGTCTTCCGCGTCACGACGCCGACGAGCTTCTCCTCGTCCGTGACGTAGACAGCGCGCACCTCGGTCCGCTGGAGGAACTCGCCGGCAGCCTGGGCGGAAGCATCTGCGGGAAGCTGCCCGGGGTTCGACACCATCGCGTCGCGGACCGTGTTCACGGGCGAGAACCTCGCCCGTGAACGTGGAGTGGTGTGACGTCGAGCGGACGGCGAGAGGTGTTCACGGAAAGATTCCCCGCGCCTGAAGCGCGTCCGACACCTCGCGGATGCCTGCTACGAGCGCGCCCGTACGCAGCGGCACCTTGCGGTCCTCGGCCAGATCCCACACGCGGTCGAACGCGGTGGACAGCTTTTCGGCGAGCTTGGCTCGAATCTCGTCGCGCGTCCAGAACAGCCGACCAAGATCCTGAACCCACTCGAAGTACGAGACGGTGACGCCGCCTGCGTTCGTCAGCACGTCGGGGAGCACGGGGATCCCGCGATCCCAGAGCACGGCGTCGGCTTCGAGGGAGGTCGGGCCGTTCGCGCCCTCCGCGATCATCCGCGCACGTACCCGCGGAGCGTTCGCCTCCGTGATCTGATCCTCGCGCGCCGCGAGCACGAGGATGTCGCACTCGAGCTCGAGCAGCTCGTCGTTCGTGAGGCGATCCCCCGCCTCGCAGCCCTCGAGCGATCCGTGGTCGCGGACGTACGCATGCAGTGCGGGGACGTCGAGGCCGGCCGAGGACCGAAGGCCGCCGGAGACATCCGAGATCGCGATCACTGTCGCCCCGAGCGCGTGGAGCTCCGTAGCCGCCACCCCTCCGACGTTCCCGAACCCCTGCACGACACAGCGCTGGTCGGCGAGCGTCCAGCCGAGGCGGTCGCACGCGCGCGCGATGACCATCACCACTCCGGCGCCGGTCGCCTCCTGCCGGAACACGGAGCCGCCGATCGAGATCGGCTTCCCCGTCACGATCTCGGGCACGGCGTAGCCGCTCTGCATCGAGTACGTGTCCATCATCCAGGCCATCGTCTGCTCGTTCGTGGCCATGTCCGGCGCCGGGATGTCCTCCTTGGGGCCGATGATCGGAAGGAGCTCGGAGGTGAAGCGACGCGTGAGACGCTCGAGCTCCCCCGGCGACATCGCACGTGGCTCGCAGCGCACGCCGCCCTTGGCGCCGCCGTACGGGAGGCGGAGGAGCGAGCACTTCCACGTCATCCACATCGCGAGCGCCGCACACTCGCCGAGCGTCACCTCGGGGTCGTACCGGATCCCACCTTTTGTCGGCCCCGTGATGCTCGAATGCTGGACCCGGTATCCGGGAAAGACGACACGCCGCCCGTCGTCCATCCGGACCGGGATCGAGACGATGGTCGAGCGCTCGGGGAAGCGCAGCCGCTCGGCGACGTCGTCCGGGATGTCGGCGACCGGGACGGCCTGATCGAACTGCGCTACCGCCATGCGGTAGAGCGGCGTGTCCCACTCGAGCTGGGCATGGGCAAGCGCTTCAGGCAGGCTCGCCACGGCGCGCGGAGTCTAGCGGCGGGACTGCAGGAACCACCGGAACGAGGCCGCGAGCGTCGTTGACGTTCGCGATCGGAATCTCCGGTCGGAGATTCCGATCTTGCGAAAAGAGCTGTGCCGGGGGCGGGACTCGAACCCGCACGCCCCCTTAGGGACACCCGCTTTTAAGGCGGGCGCGTCTCACCTGTTCCGCCACCCCGGCGGGGCGGAGTCTACGCCCGGCTAGTGGCCGGGCTGGAGCTGACTCGGGTCGAAGCGCTCGGGGCCGCGGTACTGAAGCGAGCGGAAGAACGTCGAAAGCGCGTTCTCGTCGAACTGCGCGCACGTCGCGAGGAAGCCGCTGTCGGTGTCGCCGTCGACGACCCAGGCGCCGAGGGCGAACTTGTCGCCGAGCCGGTCGAGCGGCGCCATGATCGTGCCGGTCTTGTGATCCTCGTAGAAGCTGCGTAGCTGGTCGACCGTCGACTCGGGGACGTCCTTCCCGTACAGGATGTAGATACCGCCGTGCTCGAGGTCGTGGACGACGCGCGCCAGCTCCAGCTCGTCCTCGTAGATTCCGAAGATTCCCGCGACCGCGTAGTGCGGCCCGCTCGTGGGCGGATCGGTATTCCACTTCGGGGACACGGCGCCCGGGTCCGTGATCGAGTGGGCACCCTCGAGCGCAGGCGCCACCTTCAACGTGCACCCTCCATTCTCGAGCGCCGTTCGCAGGCCCGCCGTGTCCGTCGTGCCGGCTTCGCCGCTGAACATGCCGAGGGCAGCCGCAACCACGACGAACCCGAGCACGACCCCGGCGATCCCGGCGACGAGCGCCATGGTCTTGCGGCGACGAGCGCTCTCGTCGGCGGTTACTGCGCGCTGCTTGGGCGCTCTCACGCGGGGTTTGTCGGCCATGCCGGGCGAGGAGGGTAGCAGCGGCTCGGGTTCAGTCCGGGTTGCGTATGCACCGCCGTCCGCCGACCGGATTACCGTGAGTCGGCTCAATGGTCATCGCGGCATTGCTCATCGGGCTCGCGCTCGGCGGCCTCGCCGTCCTCGTCGCCGTGCGACCTGCGCTCGTCGAGCGCCGCCGGCGCGTGCAGGAAGTCATCGAGCTCGAGCGAACGCTCGCGACCGCCGAGGCGGAGCTCCGCGTCGAGCGCGAATCCGCCGACACGCGGCTCGAGACGGCGATCAAGGCGCTCTCGAGCGAGGCACTCGACGCGAACAGCTCGCGCTTCCTCGAGCTCGCCGAGACCCACCTCAGCGGACACGTGAAGCCGCTCAGGGACTCACTGGAGCGGATGGATCGACAACTCCAGACGGTGGAGCGCGTGCGCCAGGAGTCGTACGGTGCCTTGCAGACGCAGGTCTCCACCCTCGCGGAGCGCGCGGGCAGCCTCACCAACGCCTTGCGGACGCCGCACGTTCGAGGGCGTTGGGGAGAGGCTCAGCTCCGAAACGTCGTCGAGTTCGCGGGCATGGTCGAGCACTGCGACTACGTGTCGCAGGCGACGACCGCGACGGACGAAGGCACGCTACGCCCGGATCTCGTCGTACGGGTCCCGGGAGGGAAGCACGTCGTGATCGACGCGAAGGCACCCCTGGTCGCATACCTCGACGCTTTCGAGACGTCCGACGAGGCGGAGCGGCAGCTTCGGCTCGCAGACCACGCACGGCAGGTGCGCGATCACGTCGGGAAGCTCTCTGCGAAGGGGTACTGGCGCCAGTTCGACCCGTCGCCGGACTTCGTCGTCATGTTCCTCCCGGACGAGTCGTACCTCCGTGCCGCGCACGAGCACGATCCGTCGCTCCAGGAGTACGCCTGGAGCTCGAACGTGATCCTCGCGTCGCCGAGCACGCTCATGGTGCTCCTTCGCACGGTCGCGATCACGTGGCAGCAGGAGACCATCGCGGAGAGCGCGCGCGAGGTCTCCGATCTCGGACGGGAGCTCTACAAGCGCCTCTCGACGATGGGAGCACACTTCGCGAAGCTCGGTCGCAGCCTCGGCGGAGCGGTGGATGCGTACAACCAGACCGTCGGCTCGCTCGAGCGGCAGGTCCTTCCGCAGGCACGGCGATTCGAGCAGCACGGGATTGCCGGCATCGAGCCGCCCGAGCTCCAACCGATCGAGCGGCAACCCCGTTCGTTGGCCGCCGCCGAGCTCGTCGCCGAGGCGGCCGAGCAGCCTGCGCTCGGCGCGGTGGCAGGTATCGA
This sequence comes from Gaiellaceae bacterium, assembly GCA_035764775.1. Classification (GTDB taxonomy): domain Bacteria; phylum Actinomycetota; class Thermoleophilia; order Gaiellales; family Gaiellaceae; genus GMQP-bins7. The sequence continues at coordinate 32,838 of DASTYQ010000054.1, read as the reverse complement.
CGCCGCGTGAGCGGGAACATCGAAGATCATCGATACGTTCTCCATCGTCGGTGGCCCGCAAGCCGGGCTACGCTCTGCATGAGGAGGCAATGTGAGCGACGTTCGTGACGTGATCATCATCGGCGGTGGCCCCGCCGGCTATACGGCCGCCCTCTACACGGCGCGCGCGAACCTCCACCCGCTCGTCATCGAGGGCTTCAACTGGGGCGGCCAGCTCATGATCACGAGCGACGTCGAGAACTACCCGGGGTACGCGGACGGGATCATGGGGCCGACGATGATGGCCGACTTCCGGCGCCAGGCCGAACGCTTCGGCGCGGAGTTCATCACCGACGACGTCACGCGCGTGGACTTCTCGGAGCGGCCGTTCAGGGTCTACGTCGGTGGTGACGAGCATCGCGCGGACTCGGTGATCGTCGCCACCGGCGCGAGCGCCCGGCAGCTCGGTCTCCCCTCGGAGCAGACGCTCCAGGGACGTGGCGTCTCCTACTGCGCGACCTGTGACGGAGCCTTCTTCCGGGACAAGGTCGTCGTGGTCGTCGGCGGAGGCGACTCGGCGATGGAGGAGGCGACCTTCCTGACCAGGTTCGCGAGCAAGGTCGTGATCGTCCACCGGCGCGACGAGTTCCGCGCTTCGCCGATCATGGTCGACCGCGCTCGCTCGAACGACAAGGTCGAGTTCGTCCTGAACGCCGAGGTCGACGACGTGCTGGGCGAAGGAAACGGTCACGTCACCGGACTCCGGCTCCGCGACACGGTGACCGGCGAGACGAGAGAGATCGAGGCGGACGGCCTCTTCGTCGCAGTCGGCCACGACCCGAACACGTCGCTCTTCCTCGACTGGCTCGACCACGACGAGGCCGGGTACCTCGTCACGGAGCCACGCTCGACGCACACGAACATCCCCGGTGTCTTCGCAGCGGGAGACGTCCAGGACCACACGTACCGGCAGGCCGTGACGGCCGCCGGCTCGGGCACGATGGCCGCCCTCGACGCGCAGCGCTGGCTCGAGGAGCAGCGCCATTCACCCGAGGTTGCGGCAGCCCACGCGTAGGGCCTTCTCCGACCGAACAGGTCTCTACCCTCAGGCGGCGTGAGCGCGCGCTGGCTCGACCTCGTCGACCCGTCCAGGCAGGAGCTCGATGCGGCACTGCCTCACGGCGTCGATCCGGACGTCGTCGAAGAGCTTCTCGCGACGCCCGAGGCCGACCGCGATCCACACCCGGTGATCGAGGGTCACGGCTCGTACGTCTTCGGGGTGCTGGTCGTCATGTCGACCGTCAGCGTTTCCCGGCTCGCGTACCAGGAGATCGACTTCGTGGCGACGCCGGATCGACTGGTGACCGTTCGGAAGGCGCCGGCCGGCGACGTCGAGTACGACATGGCCGCGCTCCGCACCGCCTCCGAGACGGTTTCGGTCGGGATCCTCGTCCATCGGCTCGTGGACGACGTCGCGGACACGTACCTCGACGTCCTCGACGCCGTCTACGCCGAGATCGATGCTCTCGAGGACGAGATCGACGACCTCCGGCCGGCCGAGGTCCGGCTCCGGCTGGCCGGGCTTCGCCACATGCTGCTCCACCGGCGACGCACCGTCTCGGGAATGAGATCCGTTGCACGCCGCGTGCTGGACGGCCGCATCGACGTCGGGGAGCACGCGCTGTTCCCGACCGAGGTGGAGCGGCTCTTCGGAGACACCTACGACACGCTCGTCCGCGTGACCGAGGAGCTCGACGTCGCGCGAGACCTCCTCGCCGGGGTTCGAGACCATTTGCAGTCGAAGGTCGCCGAGAACCAGAACGAGGTGGCGAAGAAGCTCACGGTGATCGCCTCGCTCGTGCTGGTGCCGTCGCTGATCGTAGGCTTCTACGGACAGAACTTCGAGGGCGTCTTCGATCGCCAGTTCTGGACGATCGGTGTGTCCGTGGCGCTCATCGTCGCCTCGACGTTCGTCCAGCTCGCGCTCTTTCGCTGGCGCAGGTGGATCTGACCTATCCGCAGATCGGGATCTGCGAGCGCAGATCCCGATCGCGTGAGTCGAAGACCCTGCCCTGCCAGGGCGGAGTCGCGTCGGCAGACGCTCTCCGTCACCGTCTTAGGCGCGAAGAGGGGCACAAGTCCTCGAGCACGCACTCCTCGCACAGCGGACGCCGTGCGTCGCACACGCGACGCCCGTGCCAGATCAACAGGTGTGGGAATCGAGCCCAATCGGGACGCGGGACGACGCGCTGGAGGTCACGTTCGATCTTCACAGGGTCGTCGTTGCGCGTCAGCCCGAGCCGCTGAGACAGCCGGCGGACGTGGGTGTCGACGACGATGCCCTGCGCGTGGCCGAGCTCGGCGGAGACGACGTTCGCCGTTTTGCGCGCGACGCCCGGCAGGCGCACGAGGTCCTCGAGACGCCGCGGCACCTCCCCGTCGAACTCCTCGATCAGCATGGCCATCGTGCCGCGAATCGCCTTCGCCTTCTGGCGGAAGAAACCCGTGGCGTAGATGTCCCGCTCGAGCTCCTCCACCGGAACGGCGAGATAGTCCTGCGGCTTCCGGTACTTCTCGAACAGTCGCGGGGTCACCCTGTTCACGTTCACGTCGGTCGTCTGCGCGGAGAGCATCACGGATACGAGCAACTCCAGATCGCTGCGGAATCGCAGCGCGATCTCCGCATCTTCGTGCTCGGCTGCGAGCCGCTCGATGATCGGGACGATCCGCTCGCGTCGCCGGCCGAGACCGCGCTGCGCCTCGCGAACGTAGCTACGTGCCACGCATCGACTCGAAGTACTCGGTGGTGCTCTCGGAATCGGGTGGCTCCACCAGCTGCTCGAGCAGGCGGCCGTCGACCGGGACGCGCATCACCTCGATGGCAGCGACGGTCGCCTCGACGTCGTACTCGGTGCGCCGGAACTCGACGTCCGGGCCGAGCAGCGCCCAGTACGCACCGCGCGCTCCTTCGTAGGGCAAGCCGACGCTGCCGGGGTTCACGATCCGCAGTCCCGAGCCGAGCGTGCGCTCGTACTGCATGTGCGTGTGACCGCAGACGACGACGTCTGCGTCGACGGACTCGAACATCGCCGCCAGCTCCGCATCGGGCGTGATGCGCGTGTAGATAGGATCGTCGGAGGTCGGGGTCGAGTGGCATACGAGCACCGACCCGAGGCCCGCGATCGACAGCTCGAGCGTCAGCGGCCAGCTCCGGGCGACGTCGAGCCGCCGTTCGCCGAGGCGATCTGCACTCCAGTGAGCGAGCGGGCCGAACCGGTCGCTTCGCTCGATGACCTCGCGATCGGCGTTTCCGCGAACGTTCCGGGCGCCACGCTCGACGAGAAGGTCGAGCACCTCGGCCGGCCACGGTCCATGCGCGGTGTCGCCGGCAACGACGATCTCGTCGACGTCCTCCTGTTCGATTTCCGCGAGGACGGCCTCCAGCGCCGGGAGATTCCCGTGGATGTCGCTGATCGCGGCAATGCGCACGGCGCGACTCTAGATAGCAGTGGAAAGCGCGAGACGCGGCCCGGCGCAGAGCAGATCCAGCGCGGGGCAGTCCGAGCACGCGAACTCGCTCGGCGTCGGCCTGAAGTCGCCTTCTCGAATGCGCCCGATCGCCGAGGAGAGGCCGCTCTCGAGCGCGGGCATGTCATCCGCAGTGAACGTCGTCGCTGCGACGTCGTCGGGACGCTCGAGGAACTGGTAGGCGACCTCGACCTCGTCTGCTCCGGCGCGGAGGCACACGAGCGCGTAGACGAGCCGCTGCAGCGAGTACTCGGCCTCGATGATCTCGGCAGGCGATCGTCCTTCGAGGGCGTTCGACTTGTAGTCGACCACGACCGCGCGGCCTCCCTCGCGCCAGAGGACGTCGAGACGTCCGCGAATGAGGACGCCGTCGTGCTCGAAGACGAAGGGACGCTCCGGGCGAGCGCCGCGCAGACTCGCGATGCGCCGCGCGAGGTCGGAGCGGCAGTACGCATCGACCATCGCGGCGATCCGATCGAGCTCTTCGGCAGTCACGTCCGGGTACCAGTCGCGGACGGCCTGCTCGAGCTCCGCACGGGGCGGCACGGCCGGCTCGTCGAGCGGCACGAGCTCGAGGAGCCGGTGCACGGCGTCGCCGATCTCCGTCCCCGCGAGACCGCCTCCGGACTCTCCGCTCGCGACTCGTTCGCCGAACGGCAGGCCAAGCACACGCTCGGCGAAGTAGCGATACGAGCACCGCTGGAACAGGGCGAGCGCGCTGTACGACAGCCGCCGCACGTCGTGCGCGCTCGGCACGGGAATCTCGGCCAGCGCAGGCAATTCGATCCCGAGACGCTGCCGGCCGGGGGGCAACTCGTCGAACAGCGCGAGCTGCAGCTCGTCGTCCACAGCGGTCGCGGGCTCGATCTCCACCGCCGGCGCGGGCTCGGGAACGAACCTGTTCACGGTCAGCACGAACCGCGCGTCGTCGCAGTCGAGCTCGGCGGGCGTCTCGTCTGCCTCCACGACCGTCTCGTGAGCATCGAGGCGGTCGAGGACCCAACCGATCGGCGTCGAGCGGTCCGCCGTGCGCGCGGGATCGATCGCTCCCGACACGATGAGGCGGTCGATCGCGCGCGTCATCGCGACGTAGTAGAGGCGAAGTCGCTCGGCTCGCTCCTGGTCGCGCTCGGCGTCGCGGACCTCCTCGAAGCCGAAGACCGGCTGACGGTCGCCGCGTGTGGGATGCACCATGCGGAACCCGAAGCGTCCGTCGGAGAGCGCGACGATCTCGTCCATTCCGCGTGGCCCGCCAGTGTCGCGCCCGGCATCGGCGACGATGACGACCTTGAACTCGAGACCCTTCGCGGCGTGGATGGTCAGCAGCCGAACCGCGCCGCCTCCCTCCTCCTCGGCGACTGCCTCGAGCTCCTTCGCACCGAGCGCATCCTGTTCACGGACGAAACGCACGAATCCCTCGATGTCGGACCCACGAACGGCCTCGTAGTCGCGTGCGAGCCGGCCGAGCTTGCGCATGTTCGCGAACCGACGGGCGCCGTCCCAGCGCGCGAGCACCGCGAGGTCGTAGTCGTGCTCGGTGACGATCCACTCGCAGAGCTCCTCGAGCCCGATGCGGCTCGAGGCCCGCACGAGGCGCTCGTACCGCTGGAGGAAGGCTCGGAGCAGGCGCTCGTCGGTCTCGGCGAGATGCTCCGGGAGCGCGCGTTCGAGCGCCGTGAACAGCGGGCGGCGCAGTGCGTTTCGCCGCATCAGCACGAGGGCGTCGTTCGAGACGCCCACGAACGGCGAGGCGAGGACGGTCGCCAGCGCCACGTCGTCGTAGCGGTTGTGCAGGAGGCGCAGATACGCGAGCAGGTCGACGACCTGCTGCTGGCCGAAGTACCCGCGGCCGGTCGCCCGGTACGTCGGCAGACCCTCGCGTCGAAGCGCCTCCTCGTAGCGCTCGGCGTCGGTACCGGCGGCGAAGAGCACCACGATCTCGCTCGGATCGGCCTCACCCGAGTCGACGAGCTCGCGGACACGGGCGGCGATCCGGCGCGCCTCACCGGTGCGCCAGTGCTCGGCCGTCCCGGCGTAGCTCGACTTGTCGGTGACCAGAAGCTCGACGGGATGTCCGAAGACCGGATCGGGGAACTCGGCCGAGGCGGCGAGCGGCTGGTAGTCGTCACCGAACGCGTCGCCGAAGAGGTGGTTGATGGCGGCGAGCACCTGCGGTCGCGAACGGTAGTTGCGCCTCAAGGCCAGGAGGCTCGGCGCCTGCGCGCGCCGTTCACGGAAGACCTCGAGGTCGGCATGACGGAACCCGTAGATGGACTGGAACTCGTCCCCGACAGTGAAGACCTCGGTGAGCTCGGGGTGCGCCACGAGGTCGATCAGCTCGCACTGGAGGCGGTTCGTGTCCTGGAACTCGTCGACCATGACCATGCGGAAGCGGAGCTGCGTCGCCTCGCGGACGGCGGCGTCGTCGCGCAGCAGATCGCGCGCAGCGAGCTGGAGATCCTCGAAGTCGACGACCGACTCGCTCCGCTTGGCCGCCGCGTAGGCGACGCCGAAGCGCTCGAGCAGCTCCTGGAGGAGCTCCCGGTCGTGCGCCGCGAGCTCTTCGAGGGCCGCCCGCTCGGCGGCTTTGCGCGCGAGCTCGAACGATGCGGCACGCGCGCCCTTGCTCGCAAACGCCGAGAGGTCGACGAGTCGCTCCGGCGCTGCTCCACCGATGAGCACGTTGAGGAGCTCGCCTGCGTTCGCGCGCTGGGTTGCAGTCGCCGAGGCATCGCCGGCGAGCGCCTGTGCCTCGGCCCGCAGCGTTGCCACGGTCTCGGCCGTGTCCGGCCGCTCGCCGAGCTCGAGCACGAGGTCGCGTCCAGCCGAGCGCAGCGTCTCGTACACGCCGGTCAGCATCCGCCGCAGGCCGTCGGCGCGATACGTCGCGAGCAGACGCAGACGCTCCGGCTCGCCGCCGGCGCAGAACTCCTGGAGCGCGCGGTCGAACGCCTCCCCGCGGAGGACGACCGCACCTGCATCCTCGAGCTCGCGGAACCGTGGATCCAACCCGGCGGCGAACGGGTGGGCGCGCAGCAGGCGACCGCAGAAGCCGTGAATGGTCGAGATCCACGCCCCGTCGAGCTCGCGCGCGAGGTCTCGGCGCCCGCGCTCGCGGAGCGCGGCGCGGATCCGCGTCCGCAGCTCGCCTGCGGCCTTGCGCGTGTACGTGATCACGAGGATCGACTCGACGTCGACCCCGCGCTCGCAGACAGCTCGAACGTACCGCTCGACGAGAACCGAGGTCTTGCCGGTTCCGGCTCCCGCGGACACGAAGACCGAGCCGTCCGCCTCGACGGCGCCGACCTGTTCCTCGTTCAGGCTCGACGTCGATTCGACGACCGTCATGCGCGCGCCACCCGACAGATGGGCCACAGGTCGCACCACGGGGGACAGCCGTCGCCCTTCGGATCATGGCGCACGTCTCCGCCCTGGATGCGCCGGGCGTTCTCGGCGGCCCGCTCGCGCGCAGCCTCGACCTGGCTCCAGAAGGTGTCCTCGTCGAGGTAGTCGTCCTTCGCAAACCCCGGGAGGTCCTCGCGGGCCGATTCCCGGAGCATCCCGCGTGTGAGCCTCCGTCCGGCGAGCGCGCGGTAGACGCCGCCGAGCGGCTCGACCCCGACGAGGTCGCGAAGCGCGAGCACGTACAGCGGGATCTGGAGGCGGAACTCGCGGTCGATCTCGCGCGCGGAGTGCGCACCCTTGCCCGACTTGTAGTCCTGGACGATGCCCCGCGCGGAAAACGGGTCGATGTCGATCCGGTCGATCTTCCCCGAGAGCCAGAGGTCGTCCGCGAGCTGCAGGCCCCGCTGGAGCTCCGGCGCTGCACGCTCCGAGCCGAATGCGACCTCGAGTCGTCGCGGCACGAACTGCACCTCGGATGCCGCCTCGTCGCGCAGGAAGCCTTCGAGGTCGACGCGCAGCGTGTGCCGCAGCTCGGCTTCCTGAAGCTCGGTGAGGTCGAGCCGCACGCCGGACTCGATCGCCGCGTCGAGGCAGCGATGGACGAGCTCGATCGCAGCCTCGAGGTTCTCCTCGGTCACGCGCTCGGAGTCGAGCTCGCGCGGGAGGGATGCGTAGAAGCGGTTCAGCGTCGTGTGCACGACCGAGCCTCGGAGGATCGGGTCGGGCTCCGCGTCGATCTTCTTCGGGTCGATCACGCGCTCGACCAACCACGCCGACGAGCAGTCGGCGAAGCGCTCGAGCTCCGTCGCGGAGAAGACCTGCTTCGCGGCGAAGGGAGCGACCACCGCAGGTCCTCGGAGCGGGGTCGCGCGATCGAACGCGGAGCGAGCTCGATCGAGGCGTCGCGACCAGTCGTTCGCAGCGGCGAGCGCGTTCGCGCCGTCCTCGTCGTCGGCGGCGAGCCTCACGAGCGCGCGGAGCCGCTCGCGCGAGCTCGGAGCCGACTCCAGCGGCCACGTGAGTGCCGAGAGCGACCGGCGTCGCGTCGCGCGCTGCACGTCGGCGGCGTCGAACAGCGACCGAACGTCCTCCCAGAAGGGACTCGCCTCGCGCGGAACACCCTCGTCGCCAGCCGCTTCGCGCACGAGGACGAGCCGCCTGGTGGCTCGGGTGCAGGTCGTATAGAAGAGGTAACGGTCGCGGGCGACGGCGTCGGGGCGCTTGAGCCGGCTCCCGAGCTCGGCGCGGAGCTCGTCGCTGAGAAGGGGCGACGGACGCCCGCGTCGCGGGAACGACCCTTCCTCGAGACCGAGGACGAACACGACCTCGAACGACCGCGTCCTCGCCCGTTCGTGGTCGAGCACGGCCACGCGTCCGCTCGCGGGACTTTCCGGTGCGAGGCGTGTTCGCTCGAGCGCGGCGAGCACGTCCTCCCGTGGAACCTCGATGTCCGCTCCACCGATCGCTGCGAGCTCGCCGAGGGTTCGCTCGGCCGCGCGATACGCGCGTGCATCGCCCCGCGCATCATCGGTGGTCGGCGGCGACTCGAGCCCCCAGGCGTTCCGCACCATGAGTGCCAGGAGCGTCCGTGCCGCCGCAACCGGGTCGTCGTTCGCACGGAGGTCGACGAGAGCCGGGACGGGTGCGCCGCGCAGCCGCTCGCTCTCCTCCTCCACCCGTCCGGGCTCCGCGACAGCGCGTCCACGCAGGCGGCCTTCGACGAAGTCGACCGAGCGCCGCTCGAGGCCCGAAAACGGCGAGCGGAGGAATGCGAAGAGCTCGCGGCGTCCCCCACCCAGCCACTCGTAGCGCAGGATCGACGTCAGTGCGCGGCCGAGAGCGGTCTCGCCGAAGCGTCGCGGATGCTCGACTCCGCAGGGAATGCCCAGCTGTGCGAACGCCGCCTCGAGTGGGAGCCGCCAACGATCGACCGACTCGCAGACGACGGCGACGCTCTCGGGCGCCGTCCCGCCGCGCAGCAGCGCTGCGACCTCGCTCGCGACGAGCTCGACGGTGCCTCGCGCCCCGGCGCCTTCGAGGAAGCGAAGCGAGCCGTCGAGAGGGGGCCCCGCCGCAGGGTCGTCGGAGAACAGCTCACGCTCGATGTGCGCAAGCGCGGGAGGCTCGACGGTGCCGGTCACGAGCGGCAGCTCCTCGATGCCCGCACCCGAGAGCGCGGCGAGGTCTTCGACGGTGCCCGTCAGAGCAGCGAAGGCGGCGCGCCCGGGCTCGTACGGGATGGAGAGCGTGACGTCGGTGCGGGCGGCCAGCGTCTCGACGAGCGCCCACTCCGCCCCGGTGAGATCCTCGAAGCCGTAGGCGAAGACCGGCTCGCCGCCCCAGGCGACGAGATCGCCGCGAAGCCGCTCCACTGCGTCGCGGCGCATGCCGTCACGATCGCGGGCGCCGAGCCGCCGGAGCTCGGTGCGATACGCCGCGACGAGTACCGCGAGCTCGCCGCCGAGCGCATCCGGCTCGACGAGCCCCGCCTCGAGCTCACCGATCGCATGGAGCAGCGAATCGGCGAACCCGGCAGTGGTGGCGGACGAACGCAGGCCCTCGAGCTCCAGGCCCGCAACGGCGCGTCGAACCGCGAACGCACGCTGCGTCTCAGTGGCGACAGGAAGCGCCTTCTCCGCTTCGTCGGCCACGTGCCGGAAGAGGTCGTCGAAGGTCCCGATCGTTCCCGCGAGCAGTGCTGGACGACGACGAATCAGGTCGCGCTCGACCCGGTCTACGTCGACCCGGTTCGGAACGACGAGCCAGGGATCCCGGTCGAGCAGCTCGAGGTAGCGCTCCAGGAGCAGCGCGACCTTGCCGACGTGCGCCGGTCCGACGACGAGCGAAAGAGCCATCGATCCATCGTAGTCCCGGCCCTGGGCACGTCTTCGTACGCTCTGCGCAAAGAGCGCTCATCTTTCGGACGGACAGGTGCCGGCACGGCTGCTGCAGGCCTAGCCCGCGACGGACTTCGGCCGGCGGCCCCGACGAGCGACCGCCTGGCCCGGCATCCCTGTAGCGCAGTCGTCGCAGAGATCGGCCTGCTTCGACCCGCGCCTCGCATCCGTGTAATTCAGACGCATGACGGCGCCGCGACTCTCGGGCACTTCTTTTCCGCAGTTGTCGCATACGAGGATCGTCTTTCGTGCCATTTCGATTCTCCTTCGAGTTCGCCTTGACGGGGTACGGAACACTAGAAAAGTCCGCGGTAAACCGCAAGCATATTGTTGTAGAACATTTATCGCTGCGATCGCCGAGTAGGATCTCGCGCGTGCAGACGATCGTCGTACTCGAAGGCGACCAGACCGGACAGGAGCTGCTCGAGGAGGCGCTCCGGATCCTCACGTCCGACGTCATCGGCGTCGAGCTCGGCCTCGTCCGCTTCGATCTCTCGCTCGAGGGCCGTCGCTCCACCCGGAACGGCGTCGTGTACGAGGCCGCCGCAGCCATCCGTGAGCACCGCTACGGCCTGAAGGCCGCAACGGTGACGCCGGAAAGCGCCGGCGACGTGGGGTCGCCGAACAGGATCCTCCGCGAGGAGATCGGGGGGAAGGTCATCGTGCGCACGGGTCGGCGCATCCCCGGTGTCGTCCCGCTCGGCGGCGTGCACGCGCCCATCTCGGTCGTGCGCATGGCCGTGGGAGACGCATACGGCGCGAAGGAGTGGCGCGAAGGACACGGCGACGACGAGGTCGCACTCCGCACGGAGCGCATCGAGCGGCGGATCTGCCACGCCGTCGCCGAGTTCTCGTTCCGCCAGGCCGAGCGCATGGGCGCGAAGGTCTTCGGCGGTCCGAAGTACACGGTGAGCCCGATCTACGAGGGCATGTTGAAGGAAGAGATGGACGCGGCCGCCGAGCGTCATCCGGAGGTGCCGTACGAGCCGCAGCTCATCGACGCGACGTTCGCATTGCTCATCTCGTCGAGCGGCGCGCCGATGGTGATCCCCGCGCTGAACCGCGACGGCGACATCCTCTCGGACCTCGTCCTCCCGCTCTTCGGCTCGATCGCGGGCTCGGAGTCGCTGCTCGTCGCTTTCGGTGACGACTACGTTCCGAGCGCTCTCATGGCGGAGGCCGCACACGGCACCGCCCCGGCGCTCGAGGGGAAGGACGTCGCGAACCCGATGGCGATGATCCTCGCGGGCGCTGCCCTCCTCTCCCATGCGGACGACGAGGGGATCCAGAACGCCGGTCGAGCGATCCGCGAGGCCTGCCTCGAGGCAGTCGCCGACGGCATCAGGACAGCCGACCTCGGCGGGCACCACGGCACGGCCGCGTTCACGGACGAGGTGATCCGCCGCACGCGCACGAAGATCGACGTGTGGGCCTCGCTCTGACGGTTCTGCGACCGGCTGCCGCCGCCTCTCCGTAGAGTTCGCGACCGCATGCGAGTGGCGGTCCCGAGGGAGACGGCGGAGGGCGAACGGCGCGTTGCGCTCGTCCCCGAGACAGTCTCCAAGCTGAGCGACGCCGGGTTCGAGGTCCGCGTGGAGCAGGGTGCCGGGACGGCCGCCGGGTTCGCAGACGACGAGTACGCGGCGGCCGGCGCCGAGCTCACGGACGCGGCCTCGCTCACGCGGTCCGCGGACGGGATCGTGTGTGTCGCAGCACCCACTGCCGAGCGCCTCGAGGGTCTCGCCGAAGGTGCCATCGTCGTCGGCTTCCTCGAGCCGCTGACCGACGCCGAGGGGGTCGCGCGGCTCCGAGACCGCGGACTCGTGGGATTCGCGATGGAGTCCATTCCGCGCATCACACGCGCCCAGTCGATGGACGCACTCTCGTCGCAGGCGACCGTCTCCGGCTACAAGGCAGTCCTGCTCGCGGCCGACCGTGTGCCGCGTCTCTTCCCGATGCTGATGACGGCGGCAGGCACGATCGCTCCGGTGCGCGCCCTCGTGATCGGCGCCGGGGTAGCGGGCCTGCAGGCAATCGCGACGGCGAGGAGGCTCGGCGCCGTCGTCTCGGCTTTCGACGTGCGACCGGCGGTCGCCGAGCAGGTGCAGAGCCTCGGCGCGACCTTCCTCGATCTGGGCGTGCGCACCGAGGAGACGGCCAGCGGCTACGCGACCGAGCTCACCCCGGAGCAGCAGGCACAACAGCAGACGGCTCTCGAGGAGCGAATCCCCGACTTCGACGTCGTGATCACGACCGCAGCCGTGCCGGGCCGCCCGGCCCCGAAGCTCATCCCTGCGAGCGCGGTCGAGCGCATGCGCGCGGGATCCGTGATCGTCGACCTCGCTGCGGAGACCGGCGGCAACTGCGAGCTGACCGTGCCGGGTGACGTCGTCGACCACGGCGGCGTGACCGTCATCGGCACCCGCAACCTCCCGTCGACGATGGCGTTCCACGCGAGCCAGCTCTACTCGCGGAACGTCGGCGCCTTGCTCTCGCATCTCGCCCCCGAAGGCGAGCTCGTCCTCGACTGGGACGACGACATCACGAGCGGCGCCTGCGTCACGCGTCCGGACGGAGACGCCGCGTGACCGACCTCACGTTCGTCGTCGAGCTGACGATCCTCGTGCTCGCCGCCTTCCTCGGCTTCGAGGTGATCTCGAAGGTGCCGACCATGCTGCACACCCCGCTCATGTCGGGGACGAACTTCATCCACGGCATCGTCATCGTCGGCGCGATCCTCATCCTCGGGTTCGCCGACGACACGTTCACGAAGACCGTCGGCTTCGTCGCGATGGTGCTCGCGACCGCCAACGTGGTCGGCGGCTGGTTCGTCACCGACCGGATGCTCGAGATGTTCAAGCGTCGGCCCGAGCCGAAGAAGGACGACGAGACGTGATCTCGGACCCTGACGTCGTCGGCCTTCTCTATCTCGTCTCGATCGTCTGCTTCGTCCTCGCGCTGCGCTTCCTCTCGTCTCCGAAGCACGCGCGCCGCGGGAACTGGCTCGGCGGTGTGGGGATGATCGTCGCGATCGCGACCACGCTCCTCGTCGACGGGATCTCGAACTGGGCGCTGATCGTCGTGGCTGCCGCGATCGGCAGCGTCGCCGGACTGGTCGGCGCACGCAGGGTGAAGATGACTGCGATGCCGCAGATGGTGGCCCTGTTCAACGGGGTCGGCGGGGGCGCCGCGGCGCTGATCGCGCTCGCGGAGTTCCACGAGACGGACGGCGTCCTGGCCTGGGACGAAGCGCTCTCGATCGTGCTCTCCGCGCTCATCGGCTCGATCTCGTTCGCCGGGTCGCTCGTCGCGTTCGCAAAGCTCCAGGAGCTCGTGCGCGGGCGACCGATCGTCTTCCCCGGCCAGAACGTCGTCAACATCCTCGTCCTCGCGGTCGCGGCCGTGCTCGGTGTCGCGATCGTCGCCGGGCTCGAGGAGCAGTGGGCGATCGTCGCGGTGATCGTGCTCGCACTCGCCTTCGGCGTGATGTTCGTCCTCCCGATCGGCGGAGCGGACATGCCGGTCGTGATCTCGCTCCTGAACGCGTTCACCGGCCTCGCCGCGTCCGCGACCGGGTTCGTGCTCGACTCGACCGTCCTCATCGTCGCGGGGATGCTCGTCGGCGCCTCGGGCACGCTGCTCACGCTGCTCATGGCGAAGGCCATGAACCGCTCGATCGCCAACGTCCTCTTCGGCGCGTTCGGACAGGTGCAGGCCGGTGCAGGACAGGCCCGGTCCGACGACGGGCGGACGGTTCGCGCGACGACAGCGGACGACGTCGCCGTTCAGCTGTCGTTCGCCCGCAAGGTCATCGTCGTGCCCGGCTACGGCATGGCGGTCGCGCAGGCCCAGCACGACGTTCGCCAGCTCGCCGACCTCCTCGAGGAGAAGGGCGTCGATGTGAAGTACGCGATCCACCCGGTCGCGGGCCGTATGCCGGGCCACATGAACGTCCTCCTCGCCGAGGCGAACGTGCCGTACACGCAGCTGTTCGAGATGGACGAGATCAACCCCGAGTTCCCCCAGACGGACGTCGCGCTCGTCATCGGCGCCAACGACGTCACGAACCCCGCCGCGCGCAGCGATCCTGCGAGCCCGATCTACGGCATGCCGATCCTCGACGTCGACAAGGCCGCGAGCATCATCGTCATGAAGCGGTCGATGAACCCCGGGTTCGCAGGCATCGACAACGAGCTCTACCTCGACCCGAAAACGACGATGCTGTTCGGCGACGCGAAGGAGTCGGTGCTGAAGCTGATCTCGGCCGTCAAGACAGCCTGAGCGTCACGGCGTTCGACGCCGCAGCGTCGCGGCACCGAGCGCGAGTGCGGCCAGCGTCACCCCGGCCACCACGACGACGTCGAACCAGAACCGGGCGCCCAGCGTCGGGTCGTCCGCCGCTCGCGACAGCGCGTCGTAGGCATAAGTGAACGGCATGAGGGCGGAGACGACCTGCAACCACTCCGCCATCTCGTCCCGGGGGACGAGGAGGCCGCAGAGGAGGATCTGGGGAAGGATGAACGCCGGCATGAACTGGACCGCCTGGAACTCCGTGCGCGCGAACGCGCTGAGGAAGAGCCCGAGCGCCATGCCGAGGATCGCGTTCGCGACGGCGAGCGCGATCACGAGAACCGTGGGGTTCACGACCTCGAGGTCGAGGAGGCCGAAGCCGACGAGCGAGACGACGACGGCCTGCAGCGTTGCAAAGGCCGCAAACGCGATCGCGTACCCGAGCAGGATGTCGAGCTTGGCGAGGGGAAGCGTGAGCAGGCGCTCGAGCGTTCCTCCCGTGCGCTCGCGGAGCATCGTGATCGACGTGACGAGGAACATCGAGATCAATGGGAAGAGCCCGAGGAGCGGCACGCCAACCTGTTGGAAGACCTGCGGCTGATCGACGAAGAGCTGGTCGACCAGGAAGATCAGCACGCACGGCACGACGACGATCAAGGCGACCGTCCGCGGGTCGCGGCGCAGCTGCCGCAGCACGCGCAGCGCCGTCGCGCCCGTCGGCCCGGCGTTCACGCGTGCCCCTCGATCAGATGCAGGAAGGCAGCGTCGAGATCTCGCTCGCCCGTCTGCTCGCGAAGCTCGTCCGGCGTCTCGACGGCGAGGACGTCCCCGTCCCGGATCAGAATCAACTGCTGACACAGCGCGGCCTCGTCCATGACGTGGCTGGACACGAGCAGCGTCGAGCCGCCGTCGGCAAGCTCGCGGAAGAACGCCCACAGGTCGCGTCTCAGCACCGGGTCGAGGCCCACGGTCGGCTCGTCGAGGACGAGCACCTCGGGCTCGTGCAGGAGCGCGGTCGCAAGCGACAGCCGCGCCCGCTCGCCTCCCGAGCCCGTCGCCGCCACCTGATCTCGCTGTCCTCGCAGCCCGACCCGGTCGATCACCGCCTCGACCCGATCGTGTCCGACCCCGACGATCCGCGCGAAGTACTCGAGGTTCTCGCGGATGGTGAGATCGTCGTAGACGGCCGGCGCCTGGGTGACGTAGCCGACGCGTCGTCGCAGCGCCGCCGAGCCGGCGGCGAGACCGAGCACGGTCACGCGACCGCGGGCGACGATCTGGACCCCGACGATCGCGCGGATGAGCGTCGACTTGCCGCTTCCGCTCGGCCCGAGCAGCCCTGTCACCGACCCGGGCTCGATCTCGAGGTCGAGTCGGTGCAGCACCTCGCGGCCGCCGCGAACGACGCTCAGGTCCTCGATCGAGATCGTAGCCATAGAATTCATCGCCCGATGAATTACTCTATGTCAGATGGTAGAGACCAGTCAAGTGCGTGCGGGGGGCCCGCGCGGACGGAGACCCGGGGGTGCAGACACGCGCGGCGAGATCCTCGGCGCCGCCCGCACGCTGTTCGCCACCAGGGGCTTCGAGCGGGCGAGCATGCGTGCGGTCGCGCGGGAAGCACACGTCGATCCGGCCCTCGTCCTGCACTACTTCGGGACGAAGGAGAAGCTGTTCATCGCCGCGATCGAGCTGCCGTTCGAGCCCGAGACGGCGCTTCCTGCAGTTCTCGCCGGCGACACGGACTCGCTCGGCGAGCGGGTGGCAGCGTTCGCGATCGGGCTCCTCGAGAACGAGCAGGCGCGGACGCGCGTGCTCGCAATCGTCCGCGCCGCGGCCTCCGAGCCGGCCGCGGCGGCGCTTCTCCGGGGAGTGATCGAGCAGCGGATCCGCGATCCGATCGCGCGTGCGCTCGGAACAGAGGACGCCGCGCTTCGGGCGTCGCTCATGGGCTCGCAGATCGTCGGCCTGGTGATGGCGCGATACGTCGTCTGCGTCGAGCCGCTCGCCTCGCTGCCGGCCGACGAGCTCGCCGCGCGAGTCGCGCCGACGTTCCAGCGCTACCTCGTCGGGCCGCTCGCCGGGCCGGACTAGGCTGCGGCGATGATCTCGGTCTTCCGCGCGACGGACGTCGAGCGAGCTGTTTCGCCGCACGAGGCGTACGACGCCGTGCGCGCCGCGTTCGAGGCGCACGCGCGCGGTACGTGGTCGATGCCGTCGAAGGTGTATGTCACGAACTACCCGGCCGGCGACTTCCGGGCGATGCCGGCCATCGGCGAGGGCCACGCCCTGCTCAAGTGGGTCACGTCCTTCCCCGGGAATCCGGCGCGAGGGTTGCCCACGGTCACGGGGCTCGTGCTGCTGTCCGACGCTGAGGACGGGCGTCTCCTCGCCGTGCTGGATGCCGCCGCCGTCACGTCCCTGCGCACCGCGGCCGCAGGCGTCCTCGCTGCCGACACCCTGTGCCGTTCCGAGGCGTCGTCGTACGCCGTGATCGGATGCGGGATCAACGGCGCCGAGACCGCGCGCATGCTGGTGGCGCACGGCGTCACGCCCGCCGTGTGGGACGTCGACGAGGGTCGCCGTCGATTCGTCGCAGAACGCATCGGAGCGCGGGTGGCCAGGAGTGCGGCAGAGGCGCTCGCGAGCGAAGTCGTGATCACCGTGACGCCCGGCGCGGAGGTCCTTTATCCGGAGGGCTCGCTCGAGGCGGGTCAGCACGTCTCGCTCATGGGAGCGGACGGCCCGGGGAAGGAGGAAGTCGCCGTCGCCGAGCTCTCACGCGCGCACCTCTTCTGCGACGACTGGGAGCAGGCGAGCCACGGCGGCGAGCTCGCCGCGGGCGTCGACGCCGGGGTCGTGACGCGCGACTCCGTCACCGAGATCGGCGCCGTGCTCATTGGCGCGGCCGACGGCCGCCGCAGCGCCGGCGACCTCACGCTGTTCGACTCGACCGGGCTCGCAATCCAGGACCTCGCGATCGCGAAGGCGGCCTATGCGAAGGCTGGCGAGCTGGACCTGCAACAGCTCGAGCTCTAGCCCGCCGCGGGGATCGAGTGATTGGCGAGGAAGCGCCCATCCGGGTCATACGCCGCCTTGATCGCCAGGAGCCGGTCGTAGCAGTCGTCGGGGAACATCGTCCGGCAGTCGGCGCGCACCTCGGTGAAGTTCAGATACCGCTTGCCGGAGTTCCAGGGCTCGACGGCGGCAAAGATCCCTTCGACGTGGTGCTCTACGGCGGCGTGCTGCTCGGCGTCGAACGCGAGTCCGAACGTGAAGAGCACGAAGGGCTGCTCGACCCGGTCGAGCGCCCCGTGTTCTGGCGAGCCCTCGGCAGCGGCGCCGCCAAGGTGCCGGATCTCGGCATGCAGCACAGGCGAGCCGACGAACGAGTCGACGAGCCGGTCGATCAGGTCGGGGGTCAGCGAGGACAGCAGCGCACCATCGCCGGCGTAGGGCAGCGGGAAGTCGGGATCCATGTTGACCAGGCTGAGTGACGCGGCCGGGAGCATCTCGAACGTGTCGAACTCGGGCTCGAGCGCACGCAGTGGTGCGAGCAGCGCCTCGCCCTCGGCCTGCGACCCGAGATGGGCTGCTTCGACCAGGACGAACGACCGTGCATTCAGGTGCGGCGGGAGGAAGGGCGCGTCGGGGAGCTGCAGCATGCGCCCGATGGAGTGGCACTCGAGCGGAGCCGACCCAGTCCACTCGAACCACGCCTTCAGGATCTCCGCAGCTCGCTCGATCGGCCAGAACAGGCAGCCTGCATAGAGCTCGGCCACCGGGTACAGCGCGAGCTCGATCGCGGTGACCGCGCCGAAGTTGCCGCCCCCTCCACGCAACGCCCAGAACAGATCCGGCTCGTTGCTCGCGTCGGCGCGGACGAGCCGTCCGTCGGCCGTGACGAGCTCGACGCCGAGGATGCTGTTGCAGGCCAGCCCGTGCTTGCGGATCATCCAGCTGAAGCCGCCTCCCAGGACGTAGCCGGCGACGCCCGCGTCGGGCGACGTCCCGGCCAGGAACGCCAGCCCGTGCTCGCCCGCCGCCTCGGCGAGCGGCTTCGCGAGCACCCCGGCACCGACTCGCGCACGGCGCTCGGCCGGGTCGATCTCGATCTCCCGCATCCGCTCCGTCTTGACGAGAAGCGCGTCGCGGCTCCAGTCGATCGGTCCGGCGTTGTGGCCTCCCGCGACGAAGGCGACCCGGAGATCGTGCTCGGCCGCGACGGTGACGATCCTCCGCATGTCGGCCGGCGACTCCGGATACACCACTGCTGCAGGTCGCGGATCGGCGGTCAGGTTCCATGCCTGGCGCGCGGCTTGCCAACCCTCGTCGACCGGGAGCACGACGTCTCCAGCGATCGCGTCGCCGAGCGTGCGCAGGACTGCGGAAGACGTTGTCGACACTGCTCCTCCTTCGTGATGGTTCTATGCGTCCTGGACGGCCCCGAGGAGCCGTGTGGGCTCGAACAAGTCGAGCATCCGGTCGCTCTCCCCGAGGATCGCGCGAGCGACGAGACGGCCGCAAGCGAAGCCGAGCACGTTGCCGTGGCCCGAGTAGCCGCCCGCGATCCAGAGCCCGTCCGCCTCCGGCACGCGGCCGACGACCGGGAGGAAGTCGAACACCATCCCGAAGATCCCGGCCCAGCGGTAGTCGATGCGCAGCGGCCGGCCGACGTGCTCCTCGACGAAGCGCTCGAGTGCCGCCTGAACGACTGGAGTCGTGACCTCCTCGGCCGTGAACTCCGTGTCGAGAGACACGTCCCGGAACCCGCCCGCGACGATGCGTCCGTCGAGCCGCTGGTGCCAATAGTCGAACCCGTGCCGGCCGTAGTGGGGGATCTCGAACAGCAGCTCCTCGATCGGCTCCGTTGCGATCACCTGTCCGCGAGTCGGAACGATGAGGCCCTCGAGCTCGCCGAGGAGACCGCTCGGGTAACCGTCCGTGGCAACGACGACGGTCTCGGCGCCCGTCTCCTCCGCGGACTCGATGCGGGTGCGCTCATTGATCTCCACGCCTGCGGCGACCGCGCGCTCCGCGATGCGCCGCACCAGGCGCGCGGGCTGCAGCACGCCATCCGGAGGGTGGAAGAGCGCGGCCGGGTAGCGATCGATCGGCGCCGGGAGGTCCTCGCGCCACTCCGCGGCGAAGCCGGCTGCACGCAGACCCTCGTACTCCTCTAGCAACTCCTCGCGCTCCTCGTCGTCGACGGCGAGCCTGAGGCTGCCGGTCGGGCGAAAAGCGTCACCGGCCAGCGCCGCAAGCCGCTCGAGCTCCGACTCGGTCCACCGCCAGAGCTCGGCCGTCGCGTCATCTCCGATCGACTCCGCAAGCACGGGGTACGGGGCGGCCCCGCCACGAAGCGCGAAGCCACCGTTGCGCCCGCTGGCGCCGCCGGCGATCTCACGCGCCTCGAACAGCCGAACGCTCTTGCCCGCCTCGGCGAGAGCGAGCGCACACGAGCAGCCCGTGATCCCACCGCCGACGATCGCGACGTCGACCGAGCCTTGGATCCGAGGCGTGGCGCGCGGGAGCGCCGGCTCCTCGAGCCAGTACGACGTCGTCGCCATGACCCGCGATCCTAGATCGCTGCGCGGTACAGACCGTCCTCGAACGTCACGCGTCCGGCGAGCTCGAGGCCGGACAACGCGGCGAAGCTCGCTCCCGGATCGAGCGCTGTCGCGCGGACGAGCTCGTCTGCCGTCAGCGCCGAGCCGCTGAGCTGGGCGAGCAGCGCCTCCTCCACGGGCCCGAGCGGAGCACGCCTGAGCGCGCGGGGCCGGATCGCGTAGAGCTCGAGCACGTCGGCAGCGCAGGTCACGGGCACCGCACCGAGCCTGAGCAGCGCGTTCGAGCCGGCGGACAGCGAACTCGTGATCTCGCCTGGAACGGCGAGCACGTCGCGACCTTCCTCGAGCGCGAAGTCGGCCGTGATGAGTGCTCCGCTTCGCTCGCGCGCCTCGATGACGATCGTGCCCGCGCAGAGACCCGCGATGATCCTGTTTCGAGCCGGAAACCTCCACGGAGCCGGTTCGACGCCGGACTCGTATTCGGAGACGACGAGACCTTGCTCGCCGATGCGCCGGGCAAGCTCGGCGTGGGCGGCGGGGTAGTCGCGATCGATACCGCAGCCGAGGACGGCCACGGTCCGACCTCCGGCGTCGAGCGCCCCTCGGTGCGCTTCGCCGTCGACGCCGCGCGCCATACCGCTGACGACGACGAGCCCCGCTCCCGCGAGCTCACGCGCGAGCGACCGCGCGACGGAGCGGCCGTACGAGGAGCAGGCCCTTGCGCCGACGACGGCGATCGCCGGCTCCGAGAGCAGCGCGACGTCAGCCGAGCCACGCAGGAAGAGCTGCGCCGGCGGATCGTGGATCGCTGCGAGGAGTGGCGGAAACGCGGCGTCTCGCCGCCGGATGCGCCGAATCTCGGTCACGCTGCGCTGAGGTCGCCTGGAATTCGATACGAGAGCGCCTCCGCGATGTGCGCCGGCTCGACCACATCCGCGCAGGCGAGCGTGGCGATGGTGCGCGCGACTCGAGCAACACGCGCACGGCCGCGACCAGACAGCGGCAACCGGTCGACCGCGTTCGACAGGAGCTGCGACGCCGCCTCGGTGCGTCGCGGCGCTGCGTCGCTCAGGCGCTCACGTGCGGCCACGACGCGCACGCGGACTGCGGTTGACGCCTCGGCCGGAGGCGCCGCGAGCTCCGAAGCTCGCGGTCGTGGCATGGCGACGGCGAGATCGAAGCGATCGACCAGCGCGCGAGAGAGCTTCTCTCGGTAGGCGGCGAGGCGCTGCGCCGTGCAAGCGCATTCCATGGCAGGATCGCCGCGCGCGCCGCACGGGCACATGTTCATCGTTCCGATGAGCAGGAAGCGAGCCGGGAACAGGGCGCTCCCGCCGACGCGCGCAACAGCAACGACCCCGTCCTCCAGGGGCTGCCTGAGCGACTCGAGGACCGAGCGCGGAAACTCGGGCAGTTCGTCGAGGAAGAGCACGCCGTGATGCGCGAGCGACACCTCGCCAGGTCGAGGGCTCGGGCCGCCGCCGACGATCGCCGGCGCCGAGGCTCCGTGGTGAGGAGCGCGGAACGGCGGCGCGGACAGAAGCGCCCTTCCCTGCGGGAGCATCCCGGCGACGGAGTGGATCCGCGTCACCTCGAGCGCCTCCGAGCGCGTCAGCGGTGGAAGGATCCCGGGAAGCCGCCGGGCGAGCATCGTCTTGCCCGTGCCCGGCGGCCCCATGAGCAGCACGTTGTGCGAGCCGACAGCCGCGATCTCGAGCGCCCTCCGGGCGCGCTCCTGTCCGCGGAGGTCGGCGAGATCGGGCGAGGCAGGCTCGCCGGCGCTCTCCTCCAGCGAGTCGTACGCCGGAGCCTCGATCTCGCCGCGGAAGTACGCCACGACTTCGCCGAGGTGGCGCACCGGGACGGGTTCGATGCCAGCGAGCGCTGCTTCCGGGGCCGACTCGGCGGCACAGACGACATGGCTCAGGCCGGCTCGGCGCGCTCCCTCCGCGACCGCCAGCGTCCCCGCGACCGGCCGGATGCGGCCGTCGAGCGCAAGCTCGCCGACGGCCGCGTGCTCGGCGAGCCGTTCAGGCGGAAGCTGTCTGGTCGCCCCGAGGACCGCGAGCGAGATCGGCAGATCGAAGCCCGACCCCTCCTTGCGCAGCGCGGCTGGTGCGAGGTTGACAGTGATCCTGCGGTTGGCCGGCCACTCGAGCGCGGCGGAGACGACACCGCTCCGGACGCGGTGCTTCGCCTCCTGGCAGGCGCGGTCGGCGAGGCCGACGATCGCGAAGCCGGGGATGCCCGACTGCAGGTGCGCCTCGACCTCGACCCGCCGCGGCTCGAGGCCCACCAGCGCATGGGTGACCGCGCGAGCGAGCACCCACCCACGGTGACGCGGAGACGGTCACACATGGTGACCGCCTCCGTCACGAATGGGTCAAATGCGCAGGATTAGGAGGAGGGCGTGTAACAGAGGACGTGCACGGTGAACGTGCTGTCGTTGCCGCTGTCGTTCAGGCCGACTCCGAGGAATCCCACCACCTGACTCTGGGCGTTGAGCTGCGGCTCGAGTTCACCGGTCATGAGCTCGCGGCCGGTCGTGTCGTCGCTCCACGAGGTCCCGGCCGATATCGCCCGCTCGTTGCCCTGGCACATCGCGGTGACGCGACGCGAGTTGTACGCGCCGTTCTCGGCGGTACCACCATCGACCAGGGCCGACGCCGTACGCACCGTGATCGGGCCGATCACGCCGGCGGGTCCGGCGGGACCTGCGGGACCCGCGGCGCCCTGCTGACCAGCCGGTCCCTGCGGACCTACCGGTCCGGCGGGGAGCTGACCCGGAGCGAAGTCGGAGCGGAGAAGCGAGCGCGGAGCAACCTTCGCGGAGTTGACGGCATTGTTCCTGATCTTGGGATTCGAGACGGCGCCGTCCTTCAGCTGCCGCGTCCCGACGCTGTTCCGCGCGAGCTGAGTCGCTGCCGCCATTCCCGTTCCACTCAAGGCGACGAGGAGCGCCACACACGCGACGACCATGGCCGGCGAGGGCCTGCGCCAAAGCTTTCTCATGTCAACAACCCCTTTCTCTTGGACCTGCCTGCGAGTCAGGCTACCCCCGGTATCGGCCGGTTCTCGGACGCCTTACGTTTCTCGTACACACACGAGAATCGACTCGAAGTACTCGCCCGCACGACGCCCGGTTCGTCGGTTGACGTGCCGTTCGAGACGATCGACGAGAACGAGACCGCTCCGCTCGAGGACGGCCGGATAGAGCTCGCGCCGGTCGTTGACGACCACCAGCACGGGCGCATCGGGCTCCAGCAGCTGCGACTGGACGCGAAGCACCCGCGAGATACCGTCGACGTACTCCTCGAGCGCCCGCCGGCTCGTACCGAGCGCCGCGGCACCGAGCTCCCGGTCACGCCGATCGTCGAGCCCGAGCAGCTCGTACGCGTACCGATGCTGCTCGTGGTAGTCGATGAGCCCGGGGTACGGCGGGGACGTGACGATGGCGTCGAACCGTCCCTCGAGCACGACCTCCGCCGAATCGCCGTGGACGATCTCGGCCTCGTGCGACCTGCTGCGCACGCGCTGGAACGCCTTGATCCGCTCGAGCGTGTCGAGCAGGTAGCGGTCGAGGAACTTCGCGGCCTCCTGTACGGGCCTGCACTCGCGCCGGTGCTTGTGGCACCAGTACGGCTGACGCCGGGGAGTGCGCGGGAAGTCGAGATCGAAGTGCGTCGTCAGCCGCGCCGACCGCGCAGCCCGCGCGAGGACGACGCGAAGGACGTCAGCGTGCGTGTACGCGTCGACGAGCGAGCGGAAGTGGAGGAGCTCGGCGGCTGCCTGAGGCGCGAACCACTCGGCGACGTATCCGCGAGAACGCAGCGCCGAGGTACCGCTTCGCCCGAGCACATCCCGGACCTCCGTTTCGAGCTGGAACGGATCGTGACGGGCCGTCTTCACGCGCATGAGCAGGCAGTTGAACGCCGCGACGTCGACGCCGACGGCGTCGTAGCCGGACTCGAGACACTGGACGAGCGTCGTTCCCGAGCCCGCAAACGGGTCGAGCACCCGTCCCCCCGGTCGCACGTAGCGGCCGAGAAGCGCCTCGACGAGCTGAGGGACGAACTTGCCGAGATACGGGTGCAGGCGGTGGACGTGCTTCGTCCGCTCGCGCTCCGGTAGCTCCCGCTCCGACCAGGAGAGACGCAGCTCGCCGGACAGCTCGCGATAGAGGGCGGCCTGGGTCGGAGCCATCCAGGCTCGTTTCGACGGCGGGTCCTGCGGTCCTACACGAGAGGCACGCGCTCCACGCGGCGGCCGCGGACGCCCGCGGCCTCGAACGCGAGCTCGAGGCCAGCGAGCTCGGGGCGCGCGGCGAGCCAGCCCGCGGCCGCACGCTGCACACGAAGCGCCTTCTCCTCGTCGACCATCTCGAGCGGGTGCCCGAACGCGTTTCCGGCTTTCTCCTTCACCTCGACGACCACGATCCGGCGTCCACGGCGCAGCACGAGGTCGAGCTCGTAGTGGCCAACGCGCGCGTTCGCCGCGAGCAAGCGGTATCCACGAACGCGGTAGTGGCGGAGGGCGACTCGCTCGCCCCGGTTCACACCGCGTTGCTCATGCTGCGTCTTGGGCGTAGCAGCGAGCTTGGAACGAGCGGCGATGGAGCACTGACGGCCCGAACGCACGCACCGCGATGTTGTGTGCCGGAGTGATGTACCCGACGTGCGAGACGAACCCGTAGTTCGGATACAACGCGTCGAGGCGACGCATCACGCGGTCGCGCACGACCTTCGCCACGATCGACGCCGCGGCGATCGCGGCGCTGCGGGCGTCACCGTCGACGACGGCCCGATGCGGAGGCGCCGTCGGCCCGAGCCGGAAGCCGTCGACGAGGCACACCTCGGCCGGCGGGTGGAGGTCGGCGAGCACGGCCCGCAGCCCGGCGAGATTCGAGCGATGGAGTCCGTTCCGGTCGATCGTGCCGACGGGTACCACGCGCACGCTGATCGCCGCCGCGCACGCGCCGACGGCCTCGAACAGCGTCTCGCGCTCCTGGACGGAGACCTGCTTCGAGTCGTTCAGCGTCGTGAGCGGCCGAACGCGCGGGCCGCGCAGGTCCTCGTAGTCGAAGAGCACGCCCGCGACGACGAGCGGGCCTGCCAGCGAACCCCGTCCGGCCTCGTCCGCTCCCGCGACGAAACGCGCGTCGAGCTTGCGATCGAACCCGAGGAGGCGCTGGCCGCTGGATCGAGCCACGCGGCCGAGAATAGACGCTAGCTCTGCCGGAGCTCGCGGACGCGCGCCTTCTTCCCCACTCTCTTGCGCAAGTAGTAGAGCTTGGCGCGCCGGACGTCGCCGATCGCGGCGACCTCGAGCTTCTCGATCTTCGGCGAATGGAGTGGGAACGTCCGCTCGACTCCGACGCCGAAGGACTGCTTGCGCACGGTGAAGGTCTCGCGGAAGCCTGATCCCTGACGCTTGATGCAGATCCCCTCGAACACCTGGATCCGCTGGCGGTTGCCCTCGATCACCTTGAAGTGGACGCGCAGCGTGTCCCCCGCTTTGAACTGCGGCAGGTCCGTGCGCATGTTGCGCTGCTCGAGGCTCTCGATGACCGGGTTCATAGGAAGAAGGGGCCCCGTCGGGCCGGCGGCATGGTACCAGTCGTCACAGCGTCGGTCGTGCGGTGCTCGGGCGGTGGACAGTCACGGCGATCGTCTTCGATTGTCCGCGCGCGGGATCTGCAATTGCAGATCCCGCGCTCAGCGGAAGGACACGCGCTGAGGCGGCCAGTAGGTCATGAAGACCTTGCCGATGATGTTGTCCCGCGGCACGGATCCCCACACGCGCGAATCGCACGACTGCGAGCGATTGTCGCCCATCACGAAGTAGTGGCCGGGGGGAACGCGGTAGCGCTCCTCCGGCCCGATATCTCGGCGGTCGTTCTCGATGTACGGCTCGTCGAGACGTTTCCCGTCCACGTAGACGTAGGCGGCACCGCGGCGGAGCCGGACCTGCACGCGCTCTCCCGGCAGCCCGATGATGCGCTTGACGAACGTGCCCCCCGCCCCGCACTTCGCCTTGGCCGCCGGAGGCGTCTCGAAGACGATGACATCGCCGCGCTGCGGATCACGGAAGTGGTAGATGAAGCGGTTCGCGAGCACGCGATCGGAGAACCGCGCCTCGCAGCCCGCGGCCGGCCGGGCGCAGTGCAGCGTCGGCTCCATCGACGAGGAGGGAATCCGGTACGGATTGACGACCCACGCCTTGATCGCGAGCACGATCGCGATGGCGCCCACGATCGTGACGATCCAGTCGACGGCGATCCGCAGGCGGCGCGGCAGGCGCCCGGTGACGCGGTCGAGCGGATGGTGGAACTCGTGGTGTTGCGCGGACGTGATGTCCGTGCCCGGCGGTGGAACCGGCCACGAGAACGGCGGCGCCGGTGGCGGCGGCTGCTCGTAGACCTGCGGCATCCGCCAGCCGTCGCCGGACCGCTCATCCGTGCCGTCCGGGGTGCCGGCCGGCGGCGTGATGCGCTCCTCGGTGTCGCTCATGTAACCGCTCTGACGTGTTCTCGACGCCACGCCTCGATCCTGGAGTGGTCGCCGGAGAGCAGGATCGCCGGAACCGCCCAGCCGCGGAACTCGGCCGGCCGCGTGTAATGCGGGTACTCGAGCCCGCCGTCGAGCGCGACGGAGAAGCTCTCGACCTCTCCCGACCCCTCGCTGAGAGCACCCGGAAGTCGCCGCGCGACTGCGTCGACGAGCGCGAGCGCAGGGATTTCACCGCCGGAAAGGACGTACGGGCCGATGGAGACCACGTCGGTGCAGAGGTGGTCGAGGATCCGCTGGTCGAATCCCTCGAACCGCGCCGAGAGCAGCGTCAGCGCGTCCTCGGACGCGAGCTCCTCGACCAGCTCCTGGTCGAGCTGCATGCCCTGCGGCGAGAGCGCGATGACGCGATGGTCGGGAACCCTGCCGTAGACGGCGTCGAGCGCGGCCGCGACGACATCGACGCGGAGCACCATGCCGGGTCCACCTCCGTACGGGTCGTCGTCCACCTGGCCGGCGGTCAGGGGTGTCGACTCGCGATAGTTGAAGACGCGGAGGTCGAGCTCACCGCCGAGCACGGCCGCGAGCGGACGACGTTCCCGGATCCACTCGAAGGCGTCGGGAACGAGCGTGAAGACGTCGAGGCGCACGACGCCGAACCGTAGCCGTCAGCCGATGAAGCCGGGATTGAGAAGAATCCGGCGACTCGGGAGATCCACTTCGCGAATGCAGTCCTCGACGAGCGGGAGCAGGACGCCCGTGTCCAGCTCGAGTACGTCGTTCGCCGGCCCGGGAAGGACGTCACGCACCTTGCCGACGCGCACGTCGTTCTCGTCGAGGACGTCCAGCCCGACGAGGTCGGCGACGTAGTAGGAGTCCTCCGGCAGCGGGGCGAGCGCAGCGCGGCGCACGAAGAGACCGGCGCCGCGCTCGACCCGCCGGTCGAGCTTGATCGCGCGCCGCCTGCCTCCGACCTGCCGCGAGATCTCGATGCGTGCGGGTCGGCCGTCGATCAGTACCTCTGCTCCAACGTCGAAGCGGCCGGGCTCATCGCTCGCCTGCTCGACGACGAAGGCGCCGTCCATGCCGTGCGGGCGCCCGACGCGTCCGACGCTGACGAGCTCCTGCCCGGCGTCAGTCGGCAATCTCGAGGATGTAGCGCTCGTCGGCCCGGGCTCCGCCCGCGCGAACGACGCTCCGGAGCGCGCGTGCGATCCGGCCTTGCTTTCCGATCACCTTGCCGACGTCGTCGGGCGCGACGTGGAGGTGGAAGACGATCGCGTCCTCACGCTCTTCCGTCTCGACACGCACAGCCTCCGGGTCGTCCACGAGCCGTCGCGCGAGCCATTCGAGAAGCTCGGCCACCGCCTGTCCTCAGCCCGAGATGCCGGCGGCCCTGATGAGCCGTGACACCGGCTCCGTCGGCTGGGCGCCCTTGGAGATCCAGTCCTTGATCTTCGCCTCGTCGAGGTCGATCGTGGACGGATCGGTCTGGGGGTTGTAGCGGCCGACGATCTCGATGAACCGGCCGTCGCGCGGCGAGCGCGAGTCGGCGACGACGACGCGGTAGATCGGGTTCTTCTTGGAGCCGACGCGAGTCAGCCTGATCTTCACTGCCATGTGCTGGATGTGCCTTTCGTTTGCTGAAGTCGGAAGGCTAGCGTCTCGGCGCGCCGATCCCCGGCGGGAGCGTCGGCATCTTGCCCTTGCCGACCTGCTTCATCATCTTCGCCATCTGCTTGCGGGCGGCCATGAGCTTGTTCACCTCGTCGAGCGAGGTTCCGCTCCCCGCCGCAATTCGCCGGCGCCGCTGCATCGAGATGACGTGGGGCATCCGGCGCTCCTGCGGCGTCATCGAGAGGACGATCGCCTCGACCCGCGCGAGCTGCTTCTCGTCCAGGTCGAGCCCCTGCAGCTGCTTGCCCATGCCGGGGATGAGCTTCATCACGCCCTGGAGCGGGCCCATGCGCCGGATCATGCGGTAGCTGGCGAGGAAGTCGTCGAACGTGAACTCGCCCGCGCGGATGCGCTTCTCCATCTCCTCCTGCTCGTCGACCTCGACGGCGGCCTCCGCCTTCTCGATGAGCGTGAGGACGTCTCCCATGCCGAGGATGCGCGATGCCATGCGGTCGGGGTGGAAGTACTCGAGCTGGTCGAGCTTCTCGCCGACCGAGACGAGCTTCACCGGACGACCCGTCACCGCCCGGACCGAGAGCGCGGCACCGCCGCGAGCGTCGCCGTCCAGCTTCGTGAGGACGACGCCGTCGAAGGCGATGCGCTCCTGGAACGCGAGCGCGACGTTGACCGCCTCCTGGCCCGTCATCGCGTCGAGGACGAGAAGCACGTTCGTCGGCTTCGTCTCCGCCGACACGCGCTCGAGCTCGGCCATGAGCTCTTCGTCGACGTGCAGCCGTCCGGCCGTGTCGAGGACGACGACGTCCAGGCCGTGCTTCCGCGCAGCCTCGACCCCCTGCCGCGCCGCACTGACCGGATCGTTTCGGTCGAGCGCGTAGACGGGCATCGAGATCTGCTTGCCGAGCTGCTCGAGCTGGTCGACGGCGGCCGGGCGTTGGAGGTCGCAGGCGACGAGACCAGGTCGCTTGCCGTCGCGTCGGAGCATCAGGCCGAGCTTTGCCGCAGCAGTCGTCTTGCCCGAGCCCTGGAGCCCCGCGAGCAGGATGACGGTCGGAGGGCGCCCGAACGCAAGGCGCGAGTCGCCCGAGCCCATCAGCGTCGTGAGCTCCTCGTGGACGATCTTCACGACTTGCTGCCCGGGTGTCAGGCTCTTCAACACGTCCTGGCCGAGCGCGCGCTCCTTGACGGCGCTCGTGAAGTCACGCGCGACTTCGAGGTTGACGTCCGCCTCCAGGAGCGCGAGGCGGATCTCGCGCATTGCCTTGGAGATCGCCTCCTCGTCGAGCCGACCACTCCGGCCGAGACCGCCAAGGGTCGCCTGCAGCTTGTCGGACAGGGTGTCGAACACGGCCGGACAGTGTACGTCTCGCCGTTCGGCTCCTAGACTCGCCGCATGCTCGCGCCGCCCGCATTGCCAACGGGAACCGTCACGCTCCTCTTCGCGGACGTCGAGGGCTCCACTCGGCTGCTCACTCTTCTCGGAGAGCGATTCGGCCCTGCGCGTGCTCGCATGCGAGAGCTCGTTCGCGAAGCCGCTCGGGCACACGAGGGCGTCGAGGTCGACTGGGCGGGCGACGGTGTCTTCCTCGCCTTCGCGCGGGCGCGGGACGCCATCGGCGCCGCCGCGCAGATCCACCGGTCGCTCGCCGCCGAACCGTGGCCGGACGAGGAGGCGCATCGCCTCCGGATCGGGCTGCACACCGGCGAGCCGGAGCTCGGCCCCGAGGGCTACGTCGGGATCGACGTGGTCATCGCGGCCCGGATCTGCGCGGCCTCACACGGTGAGCAGGTCGTGGTCTCGCAGGCGACACGCGACGTCTCGGGCGAGACCCCGATCGCCGACGGCTCGTACCGTGCGCTCGGCCGGCATCGTCTGAAGGACGTCCCGAACGCCGTCCAGCTGTTCCAGCTCGTGGCTCCGGGTCTGCGAGAGGACTTTCCTCCGCTCAAGACGCTCACGGCGACCAGCCTCCCGGCACTCCACCACCGGCTGGTCGGCCGCGAGGACGCTCTCGCGCGGGTCGAGGAGCTTCTCGACAACCGGGGCGCCCGACTCGTCACGATCACGGGACCGGGCGGCGCGGGGAAGAGCAGGCTGGCGCTCGAGGTGGCCGCGAGCGCGGCGCTCGAGCGGCCGGTGCACCTCGTCGGTCTCGCGCCCGTGGCGGACGCAGAGCTCGTTCCGAGCGCGATCGCGCGCGCTCTGGGCGTCCGCGAGTCGAGCGAGCGGACGCTCGTGGATGCGATCGGCGACCGGCTCGAGGGAACGGGCGCGCTGCTCTATCTCGACAACCTCGAGCACCTCGAGGGAGCCTCTGTGTGCGTTGCCGCTCTTCTCGATCGGGCGCCGGACGTGCAGGTGCTCACGACGAGCCGTGCGCCGCTGAGGCTCTCGACCGAGTACGTGCTGACCCTCGAGCCGCTTTCCATCGAGGATGCGACAACACTCTTCACCGAGCTTGCCGCAGCGCGCGGCGTGATCCTCGAAGAGAGCGCTCTCGCGTCGGTGCACGAGATCTGCCGACGTCTCGACGGACTCCCGCTGGCGATCGAGCTGGTGGCTGCGCGACTCGCCGTCCTCCCTCCCGCAGAGATCGTTCGCGCGCTCGGAGAGGGGCTCGCCCTCGAGATGGAAGGGCCGGTCGACCTTCCGGAACGCCAGCGCACACTGCATGCGGCCATCGACTGGAGCTATCAGCGTTTATCGGACGGCCAGCGCGCCCTTCACGGCGTCCTCGCCGTCTTCTCGGACAGCGCCTCACTCGACGACGCCCGGGCGCTCGACGGCAGCCGCAGGTCGTTCCTCCCCGATCTCGAGGCACTCGTCGGATGGAGCTTGATCCGAACGGAGGCGGGCGATGGCGACCTCCGGCTTTCGATGCTCGAGACCGTTCGCGAGTTCGCCGTCGATCGCATGCGAGCGGAAGGAATGCTGGACGACGTGCGGAGGCGTCATGCCGAGCACTTCCTCGCGCTTGCCCTCGCAGCCGAGAAGGAGCTGTCAGGCACTCATCAGATCGAGTGGCTCGACCGACTCGAACGCGAATACGACAACATCGCGGCTACCCTCGACTGGCTGCTGTCGTCGGGGCGAGCCGTGGACACGCTCCGCGCTGTGAGCGCGCTCGAGCGTTTCTGGCGTGCCCATGCACACGTGGGCGAAGCGCGGCGATGGCTCGCCCTCGGCCTCGATCTCGCGAGCGATGCACCTGCACGGATCCGGGCGGACGCGCTCTGGACTGCAGCCCGCCAGGCGGCGGGTCAAAGCGACTGGGACGCCGCGGTGCCCATGCTCGAGGAGGCTCTCTCGCTGTTCCGTGCGGAGAAGAGGCAGCGCGAAGAAATCTTCGCGCTCTCGGAGCTGGGCTTTACGGCACTGCGGCGCGGCGACGCCGAACGCGCCGAGCAGCTCTGCATCGAGGCTCTCGCGCTCGCCCGCTCGCTCGGAGACGACCGCGCGCTCTCGGCAGTGCTCAGCATCCTTTCCGATGTCGCCCGGACGCAGGGTGATCACGACCGGGCGCTGGCCTGCGCCGAGGAGGCGCTCGAGCGGCGCCGCGCTCTCGGCGACCCGACGACGATCGTCGACTCGACGTACGACGTCGGAGTCGCCGCGTTTGCCGGTGGAGACCTCGATCGTGCTGAGGAGGCATTCGAAGCGGCCCTCGACCACGCCCGCTCCCTGGGCGACGCCCTGTACACCGCCGCTGCGCTGTGCATGCTCGGGACGACCGGGCTCTTGAAGGACGATCTCGCGCTCGTCGAGAAGCGTCTGAGCGAGAGCCTCGCCATCTACGTCGCCCTCCACGACGACAGGAGCTGCGCCGAATGCCTCGCGGCGTTGGGCGGCTACGCGGCCGCGACAGGGCACCCCGAAGAGGCAGCCCGCCTCTGGGGTGCCGGCGATGCCGCTCGGGGGTTGCGACCGCTCGAGTACGGCGAGCCGGAGATCGAAGCTCGCTTCACGCCGTCTGTCCTCGAGTCCCTCGGGGCCGAGCGGCTCGCGAGCCTCCGCGCGGAGGGTCGTCGCATCGGACACGAGGTCGTCATTGCGCATCTGGGCGATGTTGTTGCCCCGACAGGAGCGGAGTAGGCTTGCGCTTCCTGCGACGAAGGGAGGATCCGTGAGCAACGGTGACGAGCGGGAGAAGAGGCGGGAGCAGCTCGCGCCGGCGTTCCTCGGTGAGGCGTCCGCCGACCCGGATGAGGAAGGACAAGGCGGTCCGACGGGGCTCGTGGTCGCGATCACCGAGGCGGCGCAGGCCGCGGCTCACTGGCTGGGGGACAACGACAAGAGCGCGATGAATTTCGAGGTGACGAGGATCGAAGTCACGGTCTCGCCGAACCCTGGGCCGACGGCCTACAAGGTCACGATCGCGCCGAACGGCTAGGGCCAAAGGTGATGTGAGCCGAGATCCGCGCATGGCGGATCTCGGCTCATGAACGATCAGCTGGCCCAGCTCGCGACTGCAGCCGGAAGGGAGATGACGCCGATCCGGTCGATCATGTCCGGATCCGCGGCATAGAGGTTGTGGAGCGGAACGACTCGTACCTCGGGCTCGCCTCCGATCCCGAGCTCGCTCACGACTGGCAGTAGACGCTGCTCGAGGAAGCCGTTGAAGGCTTGCTCGGTCTGCCAGATCTCGCACACCTCGACACCCTCGTCGGTTACTGTCGCCATATGCAATACGCCACCGGCGGGCGGATTCGCATCGAGGCCAAGCTTCGCCATGACGGCGTCGTACTGGTCGGATGTGACGCCCGGCCAGTGCATGTACATCGCGACAGCCATTCCCAGATCCTCCTTCCCTGCGTCGCGTCCAGGGTTCCGCCACAGCGTACGCGGGCTCGTTCCCGCATGCAATGAGCTAGAGCCCTCGATCGAGGGATTCTTCGTCAATCCATAAGAAGCGCCCGGGCGTAGTCCGCTGCGTCGAAAGGACGGAGGTCGTCGACGCCTTCGCCGACGCCGACGAGCTTCACGGGTAGCCCGAGCTCGACGGCGATCGCGATCGCAACACCACCGCG
>DASTYQ010000053.1:0-12439 GCA_035764775.1 Gaiellaceae bacterium | reverse complement strand
CCGCGGTGGCGGGGTCAGGTCCTCGACCTGACCCCGTGTCAGCCTCGTTGCTCAGTGAACGAGCAGGACGTCGCAGCCCGCGTGGTGGGCGACGTCCTCGCTGACTCCACCGAGGAAGCGCGCGACGTGCGGGTGGCTGCTCATCCCGACCACGACGAGATCCGCGTCGTGCTCGCCGGCGAGCTCGACGATGATGGCGCCGGCGTCGCCGAGCCCGGTGATCGTTCGCGCGGCGATCCCCTGCTCGGTGAGACGGGCCGCGGCCTCGGCCGCGAGCTCGCGGTGGCGCTCGGGCGGGTCGGTCGGGTCGTAGGGGCCTGTGCCTCTCGCCATGAACTGCATGACGGGCGCAACGCTCGTGACGATCACGCTCGCCCCGGACATCCGGGCGAGCTCGATCGTCCTCTCGACCGCGCGAGCCGACTCGGCGGAGTCGTCGACTCCGAGGACGATGGTCTTCATGGTTGACCTCCTTCGTCGAACCGATGATCCCCCCGCCGCGCTGCGCGCGTATCGGGTCGCCCTACGGAACGCGCGGGCGGCTTTCTACGGACGCGTCTAGGCTCTCGTGGATGAGCGAGCCGAGGACCGAGCACCTGACCGCCGACCAGCGAGCCGCCCTCGAGGCCGAGCTCGCCGAGCTCGAAGGCCCGAAACGCAAGGAGGCGGTGCAGGCGATCAAGACCGCCCGCGAGTTCGGCGACCTCTCGGAGAACTTCGAGTACCACGCGGCGAAGAACGAGCAGGGACTCCTGGAAGCGCGGATCCGGGCGCTCCGCGAGCGGCTCAACCACGCCGTCACGGTCGAGCACGACACCGACGAGCATGTCGGCGTCGGGTCGATCGTCGAGATCGCCGACGAGGACGACGAGGCGATGGAGGTCGTGATCTCCGCCGTCGGCGGAGTGTCGCCCGACTCACCGCTCGGCTCCGCGCTCATGGGCGCCGTCGTCGGCGCGGTCGTCGAGGTCGCGGCGCCGAGCGGGTCGTGGAAGGCGCGCGTGCTCGCCATCCGGCGCTCGTAGTAGGCCGGACCTGTCCGGACCGCATCGCCTGGCAGAGCTCTCAGCGCGCGAGGAGGCGCGCTTCGTCGAGGCGCATCCGCGTTCGCGCGAGCTCGCCGAGCAAGCCCGCTCATCGCTGTTCGAAGGCGTCCCGATGCACTGGATGCGCAAGTGGCCCGGCGGCTTTCCGGTGTTCGTGCGCGAGGCGCAGGGGGCGCGCTTCGTCGACGTCGATGGTCACGAGTACGTCGACTTCTGTCTCGGCGACACCGGCGCGATGACGGGCCACGCTCCGGAGCCGACGCTGAAGGCGGTGACTGAACAGTCGGCCAAGGGGACGACGTTGATGCTCCCGAGCGAGGATGCCCTCGAGGTCTCGGCCGAGCTGACGCGCCGTTTCGGCGTCTCTGCCTGGCAGTTCGCTCTCACCGCCACGGACGCGAATCGCTTCGTGATCCGGCTCGCACGTCACCTGACTGGTCGTTCAGCCATCCTCGTCTTCAACTGGTGCTACCACGGCACCGTCGACGAGACGTTCGCGACGCTCGGTCCAGGCGGAGTCGTGCGGGCGCGGAGCGGCAATCTGGGCCCGCCCGTCGATCCGGCCGTCACGACGCGCGTCGTCGAGTTCAACGACGTCGACGCGCTCGAGCGTGAGCTCGCACATGGGGATGTCGCGCTCGTCCTCACCGAGCCCGCGCTGACGAACATCGGGATCGTCCACCCCGACCCGGGCTTTCACGACGCGCTTCGCGATCTGACTCGACGGCACGGCACGCTGCTCGCGATCGACGAGACGCACACCATCTGCTGCGGCCCGGGCGGGTATACGCAGGCGCACGGGCTCGGTCCGGACGTCGTGACGATCGGCAAGCCGATCGCGGGTGGGATTCCTGCCGCCGCGTACGGCTTCTCGGAGGAGGTTGCCGGCCGTCTGGCCGGACGCATCGAGCTCGAGGACGTCGACGTCGGCGGGGTCGGTGGGACGCTCGCTGCGAACGTGCTCTCAATGGCTGCGATGCGCGCAACGCTGGCCGAAGTCCTGACGGAGCACGCGTTCGAGCGGATGATCGCGCTCGCCGGGCGCTGGACCGCAGGCGTCGAGGCCGGGATCGCCGAATCCGGTCTCCGCTGGCACGTCACGCAGCTCGGCTGCCGCGCTGAGTACCTCTTCGGCCCCGATCGCCCGCGGAACGGCGCCGAGGCGCACGCGGCGTCGAACTTCGAGCTCGAGCGCTACATGCATCTCTTCGCCTTGAACCGTGGGATCCTCCTGACGCCCTTCCACAACATGGCGCTCATGTCGCCCGCGACGACGGACGCGGATGTCGACCTGCACACGGAGGTTTTCCGGGAGGCGGTCAGCGAGCTCGCCGCGCGTACCTGACGAAGGCGAAAGGGGTTCCGTCGTCCGCGAGTCGTTCGCGGCGCTCGACCTCCAGGAATTCGGAACGATCCCACTCGGGGAACCGCGTGTCACCCCCCACGTCGGCGTCGATCTCGGTGAGCACGAGCTCGTCGGCGAACGGCAGCGCCGCGGCGTAGATCTCGCCCCCACCGATGACGAACACCTCGGGCTCGTCCTCGTGCAGGCCGAGCGCGTCCTCGACGGATCCCGCGCGCTCGGCGCCCTGGGCGCACCAGCCAGGGTTGCGCGTCACGACGATGTTGACGCGACCCGGAAGCGGCCGGAACCGGTCCGGCAGCGAGTCCCAGGTGCGTCGACCCATGACGACCGGATGGCCCATCGTGAGCTCGCGGAAACGAGCCATGTCCTCCGGGAGCCGCCACGGGATCCCACCGGCGCGCCCGATGACGCCGCCGCGCGCGACCGCGGCGACGAGCACGACCTTCACACGGCGACCGGGGCGCGGATCGCCGGATGGTGCTCGTAGCCCACGACCTCGAAGTCCTCGTAGGCGTAGTCGAAGATCGTCGGCGGCCGGCGGAGCACTCGTAGCGACGGATACGCGAACGGGTCGCGGGAGAGGAGCGTCTCGACCTGCTCGCGATGGTTGTCGTAGATGTGGCAGTCGCCGCCCGTCCACACGAGGTCGCCGACCTCGAGGTCGGTCTGCTGCGCGAGGAGGTGCGTCAGCAGCGCGTAGCTCGCGATGTTGAACGGGACGCCGAGGAAGGCGTCCGCGGAGCGCTGGTAGATCTGACACGAGAGCCGCTCGCCGTCGGCGACGTGGAACTGGAAGAACGCGTGACACGGCGCCAGCGCCATCCGCGGGATGTCCGCAACGTTCCATGCACTCACGACGATCCGCCGCGAGTCGGGGTCCTCGCGGAGCAGGCGGACGACCTCGGCGATCTGGTCGACGTGGCCGCCGTCGGGCGTGGGCCAGCTCCGCCACTGGACGCCGTAGACCGGGCCGAGCTCGCCGTCCGCGTCGGCCCACTCGTCCCAGATCGTGACGCCCTGCTCCTGGAGCCAGCGGACGTTCGAGTCTCCTCGGAGGAACCAGAGGAGCTCGACCGCGACCGACTTGAAGTGCACCTTCTTCGTCGTCACCAGCGGGAAACCCGCGGACAGGTCGAAGCGCATCTGATAGCCGAACACGCTGACCGTGCCGGTGCCGGTGCGGTCGCCCTTCGGCCGGCCGTTCGCGAGCACGTGGCGAACGAAGTCCTCGTACTGCGCCATGCTCCGACGATAGCGCTCCGGCCGGGGGAGCTCAGGTGGTCAGGAGTGGGGTGTCCGAGCCCTCCTCGACGACGACCCAGCCGTCGAACTCGTCGAAGCGATAGGGCGCGTTCATCGGCACGACCGTGTTGCCCGACTCGTCCGTGAGGAAGGCGCCGCACAGCGCGGCGGGCCGGCCGTCTCGGGTGAGCCAGAGCTCGAACGGGCGGCCGCTCTCTGCCGGCGGAAGCCCCGAGACCGTCAGCTCCATCGGCCAGTTCCCCGCCTCGTCGAGCTCGAAGACCGCAAGCGATGCCCGCGCGTCGCTCGCAGCCGCGGTTCCGGCCATCGTCTCCGTGAAGTCGACCTCGGGTCCGGTGAGCGCTGCCCCCAGCGCGAACGCCGCGACTGCGATCGCCGCGGCGAGGGCGAGCAGGAGTCCGCGCCGGCGTCGCGGAGCGAGCTCGACGACCGTCGGCACGAGCAGCTCCGGAGGGGGTCCGGCGGCGACGAGGAGCTCGTGGACGCGTTCCAGGCGCGCGCGCTCCGCCGGCTCGAGGTCGCTCCCGACCAGCTGCTCGAAGTCAGGGGTCATCGGAGCTCTTCCTCGAGCGCGTCGGCGAGCCTCGCGAGAGCGCTCCGCGTGCGCGTCTTCACCGTGCCGAGAGGGATACCAAGACGTTCGGCGATCTCGCTCTGGGAGAGGCCGCTCCAGTACGCAAGGTCGATGACGGGCCGCTCGTGCTCGGGGAGGATCTCGAGCGCGCGATGCACGCGCCAGGCGGTCCACGATGCCTCGGCCTCGTCGGCGGGGTCGGGCGCGCGCCCCGGTCCATCCTCGAGCTCGCCCACGGGTTCGGGCGTGCGGCGGAGCCCGTCGGTGATCGCGTTGCGGGCGACGGCATAGAGCCACGGCGCGCCGTTCCCTCGATCCGGGTCGTACGTCCTCGCCGAGCGCCAGATCGCGACGAAGGCGTCCTGGGTCGCGTCTTCGGCGCGTCCCCGGTCGCCGATCCGCCGGAGGGCGAGGCCGAGGACGGCGCGCGCGTAGCGGTGGTGGAGCTCGTCGAACGCTCCGCGGTCGCCGCGCGCGATGCGCACGATGAGCTGGCCGTCCGTCGGTTGTGGAAGCTCCACGCGGTCCATGGTCGTGGGTCGTACCCAAGGGGATCCGACCCGGATCGCGAGCGACGCAGCCATGTGCTGGTTGCTACGCGCCCGCGAGTCCGGCGGATTCCGGTCTAGCTCCGCGCTGCGGCGAAGTTCGCCGCGACTGCGTCCCAGTTCACGACGTTCCACCACGCCTCGAGATAGTCGGGGCGCCGGTTCTGGTAGTTGAGGTAGTAGGCGTGTTCCCAGACGTCGATGCCGAGGAGCGGCGCGTCGCCGTCCATGATCGGCGTGTCCTGGTTGGGCGTCGACTTCACGGCCAGTCCCGTCCCGTCCCACACGAGCCAGGTCCAGCCGGAGCCGAACCGCTTGACGCCGGCGTCGTTCACGGCCGCCTTGAGCTCCGCGACACCACCGAAGGCGTCCGTGATCGCGTCGCCGAGATCGCCGGACGGATCGCCGCCGCCGTTCGGGCCCATGATCTCCCAGAAGAACGTGTGGTTCGCGTGGCCGCCGCCGTTGTTGCGGACCGCCATGCGCTTGTCCTCGGGGATCGAGTCGAGGCTCGTGAGGATCGTCTCGAGCGACTGCTCGGCCCACTCCGTGCCCTCGAGCGCCGCGTTCAGGTTCGTCACGTACGCGGCGTGGTGCTTGTCGTGGTGGATCTCCATCGTGCGCGCGTCGATGTGCGGCTCGAGCGCATCGAACGCGTAACTGAGGTCGGGGACGCTGAATGCCATGCCTGCTCTCCTCTCAAGACGGATGCGGTCGGGGCAAGGATATGCTCCGCGCGTTCCCGCCCCGCCCCTGGAGGAAACGATGTCGAACTTCGTCGAGATCAGGCCACGCGAGCTGAAGCCGGCTCTCCTCGAGCTCGACGGCATCTCGCGCACGACGATCGAGGCTCACTACCGGCTCTACCAGGGGTACGTGGCGAAGCGGAACGAGATCCTCGGGCTGGTCGCGACGGTCGACCTCGGCTCGGCGAATCAGGTCTACTCCGAGGTGAGGTCGCTGAAGGTCGATCTGACCTTCGCCGTCGGGGGGATCAAGAACCACGAGGTCTACTTCGAGCACCTCGGCGGCGAGGGAGGCGACCCGGACGGCCCGATCGGAGCGCTCATCGAGCGTGACTTCGGCTCGGCCGATGCGTGGCGCGCCGATCTCCGCGCGACCGGCATGGCCGGACGGGGCTGGGCGTGGACGGCGTACGACTGGGACGAGGGCCGGCTCTTCAACTACGTGGGGGATGCGCAGAACACGTTCCCGGTATGGAACGCAACCCCGCTCGTCGCCCTCGACGTCTACGAGCACGCGTACTTCCTCGACTACCAGACCGATCGCGCGGCGTACATCGAGGCGTTCCTGCGGAATCTCGACTGGAGCGTCGTGAACCAGTGGGTCGGCTCCTACTCGATTCCGGCCGCGTAGGTTCGTGACCGACGCGCTCGCCATCCTCGGCGGGTACATACTCGGGTCGCTCCCGTTCGGCTACTGGGTGCCGCTGCTCGTCCGCGGTGAGGACATCCGAACGAAGGGGAGCGGGAACGTCGGCGCCTCGAACGTCTTCCGTGTGTACGGCCGCTCGCTCGGGCTTCCGGTCGCGCTCCTCGACATCGCCAAGGGCTTCGCGGCGGCGGCGCTCGGACTCTGGATCGGCGGTGCGCTGATCGGAGTGCTCGCGGCCGCCGCAGCGATGGCGGGTCACGCCCGCCCCGTGTTCCTCCACTTCCAGAAGGGCGGGAAAATGGCCGCGACGGCGGGTGGTGCGACCTTCGCGCTCGCGCCGCTCGTGGCCGTCCTGTGCGTCGCGACCTGGCTGGTCGTCTTCGCGCTCACTCGCTTCGCGTCGGTCGCGACCATCGTGACCGCGGTCGCCCTCGGCGCTCTCGTGATCGTGCTCGACTACCCGTGGCCGATCGTGGCGTTCGGCGTGGGCGGCGCGGTGGCCGTGATCGCCTTGCACCACCAGAACATTCGTCGGCTGTTCGCCGGGACGGAGCACCGCTTCGAGCTGAGACGACCGGGTCGCGCGTAGTCCGCTCACGCGTACGCGATTTCACCGATGGCGAGAGGAGTCCCGCCGACGACGATATGCGGTCGAAGGAGGTGTTCGGCATGTCGACGATTGCGGAACCGAGTGGCTTCACGCCTCTCGAGGGTGAGCGGTATCTCGCCATCACGACCTTCCGCCGTGACGGGTCCGAGGCCACGACGCCCGTCTGGTTCGTCTCGGACGATCTGGCGCGGCGGCTCTTCGTCGCTACTGGAGCGGCGACCTGGAAGGTCCGGCGCATCAAGTGGAACCCGCACGTGCTCGTGGCTCCGTGCACCGGGCGCGGGAGGATCACCGGGCCGCCGATCGAGGCCACCGCACGCGTTGTGGACGAGGGGCCACTCGTTCGCCGTCTCCAGGCAGAGAAGTACGGCTGGCAGAAGTGGCTAATCGAGAGGGCCTATGCGCTCACGCGGTGGGTCACGCGGAAGCCTGAGGAGAAGGCCGTCTTCCTCGAGATCGTCCCGCGACAGGAACTCGAGGTCGCAACAAGACACGCGGCCTAGGAGCCGAGCCAGGCGTCGAGCGTCGTCTGCCGCGGGCTCGGCTCGCCGCTCGCGAGCTCGCCCCGGAGCTCGCCGACCGTCCCGTGCCTCTCGGCGACGACGTCGTGCACGTGGATCGTCTCGAAGTTGACCTGCTTCGAGAGGAGGAAGTCGCCGTCGTCGAGCTGGGGAAGCGTCTCCAGCGCATCGCGCAGCGCATGGCGCACCGAGTCCTCGACGAAGCGGGGCTGGAGGTGTGCGTGCTCGACGACGAACAGCTCGTCGGGCCGCTTCAGCAGGTCGTGGATCGGGGCGCTCATCGAGCGCTCGGCGATTTCGACGAGGACCTCGGCGTCGAGGTCCTGCTCGGTTCCGACGAACAGCGTCTGGCGGCCGCGCTGGTTGTGAGTCGCGATCGGAACCAGCTCGAGGATGCGCTCGATGTCCCCGTTGTCGAATCCCGCCTCGAGCAGTCGCTCGGAGGCATGGTTGCGAACGAGGCCTTGCGCGCAGGGGCAGGCGTTGATCCCGGTCGCCTCGACCCCGACGGCGCGGCGCGTGCCGGACTCGGACGCCGCGGCGATCCCGCAGAGGGTCACCATCTCCTGCGTCGCGAGTTTCGTCACCGGAGTGCGCCTGTGGATCGGCCACTGGGCGCGGATCCAGACCTCTGCGCGAAGCGCGCCCTGGCGCTCGACGACGTTCGCCGCGATGTGCTCGGCGAGCACCTCGACGAGCATCGCCTCGCGCTCGACGACGATCTCGATCGCGTCCTCGAAGAGCTCGGGGAACCGCGACATGTGCACGCCCTTCTGGTTCGCCGCCAGGTCGACGGTGCAGTCGATGACGGCCGCCATGACGGTCTCCGCGTCGCCGCGGCGAATGCGCACGGCCTTCTGGACGCCGGAGACGCCGGCTCGCGAGAGCGCGAGGGCGATCTCCGGTGCTGATGCCTGGAGGTCTTCCTCGAGCCTGACGACATCGGTCACGTCGGTCACCGTAGCAACGCCTCCTAGCGCAGTAGCCGCGACAGCCGCCGGTCTTTCAACAAGCGTCCACCGGTCTGGCAGCTGGGGCAGTAGTAGATCGTGTGCTCCTCGAAGTCGACGCGCGCGATCGGGGTCCCGCACTGTGGGCAAGCCTCTCCGAGCCTGTTGTGGACGACGTACACGGCGGAGTCTCCCTTTCCCCGTTCTCGTAACTCCAATGCGCGCGTCAGGTCGTCGCGGATTGCGGCGGCGAGGATCTCGATCTCCTCATCCGTGAGGTCCGTGGACGCCTTGAACGGCGACAGGCGAGCCCGAAGCAGGATCTCGTTGGCGTGAGCGCGGCCGATGCCCGCGATCGCGCGCTGATCGCGAAGGAGCGGATGGAGCTGCCGGCGCTCGCTGCGCAGGATCTCGGCGAGCGCCGCGGCGTCGAGGTCGAGCGCGTCGGGCCCGAGGTGCGCGAGGTCGGCGTCCAGCTGCTCGTTCGTCACGAGCCAGACGCCGGCACGCTTCTTCTTGCCCGCCTCGGTGAGGACGAGCTCGCCGCCGTCGCTGAACCTGATCTGGAACATCCGTGTCTTCGGCCCCTTCGCGCCCGGCTCGAGGTAGCGCAACCTCCCCGCGCTCATGAGATGGACGCGGAGGACAAGATCCTGGCCCGCGACGGGGAAGAGGAGATTCTTTCCTCGGCGGTGTGAGCCCTCGAAGCGCTCTCCTGCGAGCGCGGAGACCGGTGGAGCGAATGTCTTGAGCGTCGCGACGTGGGCAGGACCTGCGTTGTCGATCGGCGACCGGGACACGAGCGGGTCGAGTTCGCGCACCCACGCCTCGACCTCGGGAAGCTCAGGCACCCAGTGACGGTACCGCTTCCTCGAGTGCTATCTCGGTCGCGGCCTCGTCGTCGACCGGCTCCGGCATGTCGCGGAGGTGACGCTGCGGCGACAGCAGGAGCCAGAGAAATGCGAGCCCACCGCCGACCGCGCCGACCACGATCGTCTCGCGGAGGCCGATCCACGTGGCAAGCGCACCGCCGAGGAGTCCTCCGAGCGGGATCGTTCCCCAGACCATGAACCGCATGACCGAGTTCATCCGCCCCTGGAGGCGAGGCGGACAGATCGCCTGCCGGTAGCTCACCTGGACGATGTTGTAGACGACGATCGTGTAGCCGAACACGAGCTGCGAGACGACCAGGATCGGGATCGCGGCGTCTCCGACCGGCGCGAGCGCGACGAGTAGCGTCGCCGGTCCGAAGAGCGCGGCGGCGACGATCGACGTCGGGCCGATGCCGAACCGCGTGGACATGCGGGTCGCGGTGAAGGCTGCTGCCAGCGAGCCGGCGGCTCCCAGCGAGAAGATGATCCCGATCGCCCCCGCGGAGAGGCCGAGCTCGCG
This sequence comes from Gaiellaceae bacterium, assembly GCA_035764775.1. Taxonomy (GTDB): domain Bacteria; phylum Actinomycetota; class Thermoleophilia; order Gaiellales; family Gaiellaceae; genus GMQP-bins7. The sequence continues at coordinate 2,774 of DASTYQ010000053.1, read as the reverse complement.
CACCGCGAAGACGAGCAGCGTTGCGAAGGCGACGTTCGCAAAGAAGTTCGAGGTCGCCGTGCAACCTGCCTGTGCGCGGAGGTTGGGATTCTCGAGCACGAAGTGGAGCCCCTCCTTGAGGTCGATCCACAGGCTCGGCCTCTCTCCGTTGGCAGCAGTCGTCTGCGGGAGTTCCTCGATCTTCCGGATCCGGAGGATGAAGAGGCCGGAGCCGAGGAAGCTGATCGCGTCGAGAAGGACTGCGTACGGCGCCGTGAAGATCTGCACGAGCGCGCCTCCCAATCCCGGGCCGCCGAGCTGCGAGGCCGAGCGACTGATCTCCAGCTTCGAGTTCCCGTCGATGATCTGGTCACGCGCGACGAGCGACGGGAGATACGACTGGTACGCGACGTCGAAGAACACCTGCAGCGTGCCGACGAGGAACGCGACCACGAACAGCTGCGCGAGCGTCAGCGCGTCCGCGAAGTACGCGATCGGGACGGTGGCGAGGAGTGCAGCGCGGCCGAAGTCGCCGACGATCAGGATCGGTCGTCGCGGGAGCCGGTCGACCCACACGCCTGCCGGCAGCGTGAAGAAGATGAAGGGCAGGAAGAGCACGACGCCGAGCGCCGCGACCTCGAAGGCGGTGGCGTCGAGGACGAGGATGGCCACGAGAGGCATCGCGAGCTGACCCACCTGCGAGCCGAAGACGCTGATGGTCTCGGCCGACCACAGCTTCAAGAAGTCGCCGTGGCGCCAGAGCCCGCCGGTCGGCCAGAACCTACGCATCGCGTTGCTCGTAGAGCGCGGCGGCAAGCGCGTACGGCTTGCCGCCGGGAGTCTCGGCGGCGACGAAGTCGTCGAGGACGCGCTTGAGACGTCGCTCGAATCGGAGCACGTCGGCGTGAGCCAGTCTGACCTTCGGATGTCCGAACTGCGCCGTATCCGGCGACTGCTCGATCTCGGCGCTGGCACGGCGCAAGAGCGCAGCGCCGAGGGCGCGAGCGTCGGCCGGGTCCTCGCTCTCGAAGAGGAACAGCCGTGCCGTGCGACCGTAGAACTTCTCGGTGAGGGCTCGAACCTGGCGCGTGCGAACGACATGGATCAGGCCCGCCTTCTCGAGCACCTTCAGGTGATGTCCCACCGTGCCCTTGGGCATGCCGAGCTCGCGTGCGAGCTCCTGCGTCGAGCGGGCACGGTGGCGCAGGAGCGCGACGATCGTCGTGCGGACGTCGTCGGCGAGGGCGCGGAGCTGATCGCGCTCGGAGACGACGAGGACGTCGTCGAGCTCGTAGTCCGGATGACGGTCGATGATCGCCGAACATACGGGAAATCCCGACCATTCGCAACCGACGCTAACGTGCCGGCCCGTGGAGCCATTCGTGGTCGACGTCGTGCGCGGCGGTGTCGTGGAGGCCCAGCACCGAGTTCATGCGGTCGCGGTCTCGGGCGGAGCCGTGGTCGCAACTCGCGGGGACGCACAGCTCGCGACGCTGTTCCGAAGCTCGGCGAAGCCGATCCAGGCGCTCCCCGTCGTGCGCGCGAGGCCCGATCTCGACGACGCAGAGATCGCAATCGCATCTGCATCGCACCTGCATCGGCCCGACCAGCTCGAGCCGGTCCGGAGCCTCCTCGCGAAGGCGAATGCCACGGAGGACGACCTCGAGTGCGGCCCCGAGCCGACGAGGATCGAGCACAACTGCTCGGGAAAGCACGCGGCCATGCTGCTCCTGTGTCACGAGCGGGGCTGGCCCACTGACGGGTACAGGCTCGCCTCCCATCCCTGCCAGCAGGAGCTGCTCGCTGAAGTTGCGGGTGCGGCGGAGGTCGACCGTACGTCCGTGCCGACCGCCGTCGACGGCTGCGGCGTGGTGACCTACGGCTTCACGCTCGAGCAGATTGCTCACGCATTCACGCGGCTCGAGCACCTGGACGGTGGGACGCGCGTCGCCGACGCGATGCGGGCGCGTCCCGAGCTCGTGCGTGGGGAGGGCGCACCCGACACGGAGCTCATGCGGCTCGGAGGCTGGGTCTCGAAAGGCGGGGCCGAGGGACTGCTGTGCGCGGCTCGGGACGGGCTGGGCATCGCTTGCAAGGTCGAGGACGGCGCTCAGCGTCCCCTCGGCCCGGCTGTTGCCGCCTTCCTCGACCAGCTCGGGCTCGAGTCAGGCGCCCTCGCCGATGCTCCGGTCGAGAACTCGCGCGGCGAGGTCGTGGGCGGACTTCGCGTCACCGGATAGACCCCCCGCGTTAACAAAGTGGTCCTCTTCCACAATCGTCCGTTCCGGACTAGTATCCGCGCGCTTTGGTGGTGGAGCCGGGGCGGCAGGCGGGCCGGCTCAAGCAGTACGGAAAGGCCAGTACCCGTTCGAGCGCGAGAGGAGAAAGCCAACCCATGCTGTCCGTCGATATCGCCCTCCCCGAGGTCGAGGAGCTCCAGCGCCTCGTCGAGCAGGGGCTCGAGAAAGGGTTTCTCACGTATGACGAGATCGTCGCGGGGCTCGACGACGTCGAGCTCACGAAGGAGCAGATCGAGGACTTCTACGCCTACCTGATCGACCACGCGATCGAGCTCCACGAGGGGACCGAGCACAAGGAGTTCCCGCATGCGGAGCCCGTGCCCGCCGAGGAGGAGAAGGTCGAGCCGAAGCTCGATCTCTCCGTGGAACCGTCACTCGACTCGTTGCGGCTGTATCTCCGCGAGATCGGGAAGGTGCCGCTCCTGACCGCCGATCAGGAGGTCTCGCTGGCGAAGCTCATCGAGCGCGGCGACATGGCAGCGAAGCAGCACATGA
>DASTYQ010000052.1:0-2496 GCA_035764775.1 Gaiellaceae bacterium | reverse complement strand
CCGAACGAGATCGCCCTCGACATCCTGCTCTCCGGGCTGACGATCGTCTTCCTGCTCGCCGTCGTCTCGCTGCAGCCCTTCGCCGTCTACTCCGGAGCCGAGCAGGAGGTGATCGTGCTCGTCGCGCTCCTCGTCACCCTCATCCCGACCACGATCGGCGGACTCCTGTCCGCGATCGGGATCGCGGGCATGGACCGGCTCGTGCGGCGGAACGTCCTCGCGCTCTCGGGGCGGGCGGTCGAGGCGGCGGGCGACTGCTCGACCCTGCTTCTGGATAAGACGGGCACGATCACGCTCGGCAACCGGCAGGCAGCCGAGTTCCGTCCGCTTCCGGGAGTCGACGAGCGAGGCCTCGCCGACGCCGCCCAGCTCTCGAGCCTCGCCGACGAGACGCCGGAGGGGCGCTCGATCGTCGTGCTCGCGAAGGAGCGTTACGGCCTTCGCGAACGGCACCTTACCGAGGGCACGCTCGTCCCCTTCAGCGCCGAGACGCGGATGAGCGGCATCGACCTGAACGGACGCTCGATCCGGAAAGGGGCAGCCGACGCGATCAAGCGCTGGATCGAGGCGAGCGGCGGCTCGACGCCGCCTGCACTTGACGCCATGGTCGAGGGGATCGCGACCTCCGGCGGAACGCCACTCGTCGTCGCGAGCAATTCGTCGGCGCTGGGCGTGATCCACCTGAAGGACGTCGTCAAGGAAGGGATGCGCGAGCGCTTCCAGCGGTTGCGGGTGATGGGCATCCGCACAGTGATGATCACGGGCGACAACCCGCTCACCGCCAGGGCGATTGCGGAGGAGGCGGGGGTGGACGACTTCCTCGCAGAAGCGAAGCCCGAAGACAAGATGGCCCTCATCCGCCGCGAGCAGGCGGCCGGCCAGCTCGTGGCCATGACGGGCGACGGTACGAACGACGCACCGGCGCTCGCCGCCGCCGACGTCGGTGTCGCGATGAACACGGGGACGCAGGCGGCGAGAGAGGCGGGGAACATGGTCGACCTCGACTCCAACCCGACGAAGTTGATTGAGATCGTCGAGGTCGGAAAGCAGCTTCTCATCACGCGGGGCGCCCTAACCACCTTCTCGATCGCGAACGACGTCGCCAAATACTTCGCGATCATCCCCGCGATGTTCGCTGCCACCTTCCCCCAGCTCGACACCCTGAACGTGATGGATCTCTCGACCCCGCAATCGGCGATCGTCTCCGCCGTGATCTTCAACGCGCTCGTCATCGTCGCGTTGATCCCACTCGCCCTTCGGGGCGTCCGCTTCCGCGCCGGCTCGGCGGCGAGCATCCTGCGGCGCAACCTGCTCGTGTATGGGCTCGGCGGGCTCGTCGCGCCTTTCGTCGGGATCAAGCTCATCGACCTCGTCGTCTCGGGTTCCGGCGTCGTGTGATGCGCAGGCAGCTCGTCCCCGCGCTCGTCGTCTTCCTCGCGTTCACCGTGCTGACAGGCGTCGCCTACCCCCTCGCCGTCACCGGGGTCGCTCAGGTCGCGTTTCCGGGACGGGCAGACGGCTCGCTCATCGAGCGGGACGGTGAGATCGTCGGCGCGCGTCTTGTGGGGCAGTCATTCTCCGGCCCGCGGTACTTCCACCCGCGTCCCTCGGCTGCTGGCGGGGGCTACGACGCGATGGCGAGCGGCCCCTCCAACCTCGGGCCGACGAACGAGAAGCTGCTCGCAGCGGTGCGTCAGCGGCGGATCGAGTACCGCCGCGACAACGGCCTCACCGCCGGCGTGCAGGTGCCGGTCGACGCCGTCACCGCCTCGGGCTCCGGACTCGATCCGCACATTTCCCTCGCCAACGCTCGACTGCAAGCGCCTCGAGTCGCGCGGCGGCGTGGCCTTTCGCTCGATCGAGTGCTCGTGCTCATCGACGAGCACACGGACGGCCGCGCGCTCGGCTTCCTCGGGGAGCCTGGCGTGAGCGTGCTCAGGCTCAACCTTGCGCTCGACGGCAAGCGGGCGTAGGGGCACGCTATAGCCATGGCGCGAGGCACGCTCCGCATTTACCTTGGCGCCGCCGCTGGCGTCGGGAAGACGTTCACCATGCTCAATGAGGGCCGTCGTCGGCGCGAGTACGGGGAGGACGTTGTCGTCGGCTTCGTCGAGCCGCACGGACGCCGCAAGACAGCCGAGCAGGTGGCAGACCTCGAGGTCGTGTCCCGCAAGCGCCTCGGCTATCGGGGCTCGAGCTTCGAGGAGATGGACGTGGACGCGGTTCTCGCGCGGCGTCCCCAGGTCGCGCTCGTCGACGAGCTCGCGCACACGAACGTCCCGGGTTCGCGAAACGAGAAGCGCTGGCAGGACGTCGAGGAGCTACTCGCCGCCGGGATCAACGTCATCTCGACCCTCAACATCCAGCACCTCGAGTCGCTGAACGACGTCGTCGAGCAGATCACGTCCGTGAAACAGCGTGAGACGATCCCCGACGAGGTCGTCCGCCGGGCTGACGAGCTGCAGTTGGTCGATCTCACGCCGCTCGCGCTCCGCA
>DASTYQ010000051.1:0-5471 GCA_035764775.1 Gaiellaceae bacterium | reverse complement strand
GATCGCGAGCCTGGGCTCGACACCGGCGCGCCGGATTCCCTCCAGCGCGGCCTCGACCACACGTGGATTCTCCTCGATGAAGGGGCGCATGTTGCGGTACGAGTGCTGCACCTCGACGTCGACCTTCGCCCGCGGCTCGCGCACCTCGACCTGCTCGGCGAGGCTGCGCAGGAGCGCGAGGTGCTCCTCGAGCAGCGCATCGTCGTGGTCACGCGCGATGAAGTCGACGACGGCCTCCTCGGCGTTGCCGGAGATGCGATGCGGATGGACGTATCCCTCACGACCCTCGGTCGTCTCCGGCGAGAGACGGTCGCGCGGCACCGAGAGGACGAGCTCGGAGGCGAGCTTGACGGCGTTGACCAGCCTCCCCTTAGCGACACCGGGGTGCACGGAGGACCCGTGGATGGTCACACGCATCGATGCGGCCGAGAACGTCTCGACCTCGAGCTCGCCCAGATCGGACCCGTCGAGCGTGTACGCGACGTCCGCACCGAAGGCGTCGAGGTCGAAGTCCTCGGCGCCCCGGCCGACCTCCTCGTCGACGGTGAACGCCACGCGGATCGGCGCACGCTCGCGATCCGGTGTGCGCGCCAGGTAGGCGACGGCGGCCATGATCTCGGCGATCCCCGCCTTGTCGTCGGCGCCGAGCAGCGTCGTCCCGTCGCTCGTGACGAGGTCGTGTCCGACGCGCGCTGCAAGGGCGGAGATCTCGGCTGGATCGAGAACCTGCCGCGGGTCGCCGGGCAGCACGATCGCCTCCCCTCCCCAGGACTCGTGGACGATGGGCGAGACACCGGCGCCGTTCACGTCCGGCGTCGTGTCGACGTGCGCGATGAGACCGACGACGGGCCCGTCCGTGGTTCCCGGCAGCGTCGCGAACACGGAGTGCCCTTCGTTCAGCTCGGCGTCTGCGAGGCCGATCTCGCGCAGCTCCTCCACGAGGCGGCGCGAGAGGTCGAGCTGCTTCTCGGTGCTCGGGCGCGCGGCCACGCGAAACGCGCCCTGCGTGTCGACCTGCACGTAGCGGAGGAACCGCTCGAGGACGTCGCCTGCGAGCTCCTCCGCCAGCGGGCTCGAGAAAGGCGCTCTAGGTGCCAAGCTCTCCGAAGCGGGTGAAGACGTCGCGCATGGTCGCGACACCGACCTCGACGGTGTCCTCGGGCACGTTCTCGTTCGGCGCGTGGACGTTGCACTCGTTCTCGATCCCGAAGCCGGTGGCAAAGGTCGGCAGGCCGCGGTCGACGAGGCTCGCGTAGATCGGGAGGGTGCCGCCCGACCGCACCAGGAACGGACGTGCGCCGACCACGCCTTCGAAGGCGTCTCCGGCCAGCCGGATCGCGTCGGAGTCGGTCGGCGTGAGGGCGGGACGCGCGCTGTTTCGCAGCGTGATCTCGAGCTCCGCGCCCTGGGGCAGCGCCTCGTGCACGAGCCGCTCGAAAGCCGCCCGAATCGTCTCGGGATCCTGGCCCGGCGCGAGCCGCATCGACACGTTCGCGCGCGCTTCCACGGGGAGGACCGTCTTCACGAGATCCGGAGAGCCGCTCGCGATGCCGTTCACGTCGAGCGACGTATCGGCGAAGGTGCGGTCGTAGAACTCGTCCGCTGCGCCGGGCACGATCGGCGTCGCGCCCATGTCCCCGAGCTGCTCCTGCCCTGAAGGCAGCTGCGCCCAGGCGTCGAGCTCCTCGGCGCTCGGAGGCGCGACCCCGACCCGGAGCTCGTCGCGCAGGCGCCCGTCGGCGCCGGGGAGGACGGCCGAGAGCGCGGCGATCAGCGCGTGGTTGGCGTTCAGCGCGGCGAGGCCGAACATCCCCGAATGCATGTCCGTCGTGCCTGTCCGCACTCGGAGGTGGAGGTAGATCATGCCTCGTACCCCGACCATGAAGGCCGGCTGACGGCGCCGGATCATTCCGCCGTCGAGGATCATCGCAACGTCCGCCGCGCCCTTGTCGGCATCGACCCAGTCGACGATCGAGTCGCCGCCCACCTCCTCCTCGCCGTCGAACGCGAAGCGGACGTTCACCGGCAGCGCGCCCGCTTCGGCCAGCTGGCGCACGGCCTCGACGAGGACGAACATGTTGCCCTTGTCGTCGGCCACGCCCCGGGCGTAGAGACGGCCGTCCCGGTGCGTGAGCTCGAAGGGGGGCGACTCCCACAGGTCGACCGGATCGGGCGGCTGCACGTCGAAGTGCGCGTAGCAGAGCACGGTCGGCGCCGACTCGGGCTTCTCCGAGGCCGCGACCTCGCCGAGGACGAGCGGCCTCGAGCCCCGCGACACGACCTCGGCGGTCCCGCCGGTCCGGCGGATGTGGTTCGCCACCCACTCCGCCGCAGCGACGATGTCGGCGGCGTGGCCAGCATCGGCGCTGACGGACGGGATGGAGATGAACTCGGCGAGCTGGTCGCGCAGCGCGTCGGACGTCGTCACGGCCGCGCAGTCTAGTCAGGCGTCCAGCACCGGGAACCTGGCTCGGGCGTCGAGGCAGTCGGCGAGATAGCAGGCCACTCCGAGGTCGCCGGTGAAGAGCGAATAGCGCCCGCAGCCTCTCGCCGCCCGCAGACGCCGTGTCTGCTCGAGGGCGTGCACCGCGAATCGTCGAGCGCGCTCGAGCCACTCGTCACGCCCCGTCCGCTCGAACGCCGTCAGGAGTGCGTACCCGTTCCCGGCCGTCCCGTCGCAGATCCCGGCTCCCTTCGCGTCGCGGTGCGCACCGGCCCGCCACGTGAGCTCCGCGCCGGCTGTGAGCAACTCCTCGTCGAGATAGGTCGCAGCCGAGGTCACGACGGGTGAGACGCTCGAAGTCGCCGGGCGTCTAGAGCACGCGTGCTACGCCACGTCGCGGACGCGCTGAGCGTCGGCGAGTGCGCGGAGCTTCTTGAGCCCCTGGTGCTCGATCTGGCGGATGCGCTCGCGCGTGACGTTGAACGCCCGGCCGACCTCGTCGAGCGTGCGCGGCTGCTGGCCGTCGAGCCCGTACCGGAGCTCGAGCACCATCCGCTCGCGCTCGGAGAGCGCGCCCAGGATCGAGCGCAGCGCTTCGCGCTGGAGCGTCGTCTCCGCGAGCTCGTCCGGGAGCGGCGCGGATTCGTCGGCGAGGAAGTGGCCGAACTCCGACTCGTCGTCGTCTCCGACCGGCTTCTCCAGCGAGACGGGAATCTGCGCGCTGCGGCGAATCTGGTCGACCTCGTCCGGCGTCATCTCGACGTCGCGGGCGATCTCGTCGGTCGACGGCTCGCGCCCGAGCTCGGCCCGGAGCTTGCGCTCGGAGCGCATGATCCGGTTGAGCTTCTCGACGACGTGGACGGGCATGCGGATCGTCCGGCCCTTGTCGGCGATCGCGCGCGCGACCGCCTGCCGGATCCACCAGGTCGCGTACGTCGAGAACTTGAAGCCCTTGCGGTAGTCGAACTTCTCGGCGGCGCGGACCAGTCCGATCGTCCCCTCCTGGATGAGGTCGAGGAACGGGAGCCCCTGGTTGCGATAGCGCTTCGCGATCGAGACGACGAGGCGGAGGTTCGCCTCCACCATCGCCTGCTTCGCCGCGTGCTCGCCGCGCTCGATGCGCTTCGCGAGCTCGACCTCCTGGGCCGCCGTGAGGAGCGGCACCTTGCCGATGTCCTTGAGGAAGAGCTGGAGCGCGTCGGTCGTGATCTCGGGCTCGGGCTCGGCTTCCGCCTCGGGCTCCTCGGCATCTGCGTGGACGACGGCGATCTGGGCCTCGTCGAGCGCGGCGTAGAAGTCGTCGAGCTGCGCCGGCTCGAGCTCGAGCTCGTCGAGGGCGAGCGCGAGCTCGTCCGCGTCGACCTGACCGGTCCGGTACCCGCTCTCGAGCAGCCGCTGTCCCTCGTCGCTGGCGAGGATCTCCTCGATCGGCGTTCGAGTGGTAGCGCCCTGCGTTTGTTCGGCGGCCAGACCGCCCCCCTTCCTCGTCGGCGGTCACAAGGTAGTTGCGGGAGCGGCGGGCGTCAAAGCAACGAGCCGCTCGGCCAGGTTGGACCTGGCCCCGCGACCTCGGATGCCGACTCGCGTGCGAGGCGGCGGCGAACTCGGCGATGTCAGCCCCGCGCGCGGCGGATCGTCTCGAGGTAGCGATTCGCCTCGCGCGCGAGCGGAGAGCCGGGCTGCGACTTCGCAGCCAGTCGGAACTGGCGCTCCGCGGGCTTGATGCGGCCGGTCCACAGGAGCAGGACGCCGAGGTGGAAGCGGACCGTCGGCTCGTCGCCATATGTCCGCGAGAGCGGGCCGAGTCGCGCGAAAGCCCGTTCCGGTGCGTCCTTGTCGAACTGACCGACCGCGCCCGCGACCTGGGCCTCGACCTCGTCGGGATAGCGGCGCGACGCGCGGTCGAAGACACGCGCAGCCGACACCGGCCGGCCGACGCGCTGGAGGCCGACGCCGTACAGGAGCTGCTCGCGCAGGCCGCCGCGCTCGGCCGCGACACGAAGCGCCTCGAGCTGGCGAGCCGGAGGAAGCTCCGTGACCGCTGCGGGGGCGCTGAACGACGGGATGAATGCAGGCAGTCCGCGCGGCAGATCGGGATGGAGCAGGTTCCCGGCGACGATCGCGTAGGGCGTGTCCGGCTCCGCCTCGAGCGCGGCGCGCCACGCCTCGACGGGGTCGCCCTGATTCGCCCAGAGGCGCGCGAGCCCGAGGTGCACCTGCACGACCGCGGCGTTCGGGTAGAGCTTCGCGAGCTGCTCGAGCCGCTCGCGCGAGCCCTCGGGCCAGCTCGCGAGCGCCGAGCCCACCTTCGCGTCGAGGGAGTCGTGCTTCGCGAAGAGCGCCGCGGCCGCCTTCAGGTCGCCGCGCGCATACAGGGCCTGGCCGCGGGCGAGGGCGAGCGCCTCCGCGTCTCGGCGGAAGCCGAGCGCGAACGAGAGCGGCGGACGTCCCTCGCGCAGCTCGGGTGTCGTCGTCGCCGCGGTACCTGCCGAACCCCCGTCGGACGAGACGACAGCGACCGCGACGACAGCGACGGCGACGACAGCGACGGCGCCGACCAGGAGCGCGACACGACGCTGCGCGGACACCGCTGGACGATAGCCAGGCTCTATCGCGCGCGGGGTCAGACCCCGGGGTCTGACCCCGCGCGGAAGAACCGCGTGGCAAAGCTATAGTTCCGAAAGTAATGGCGACCTACCGCGAGCTGCTGGCACAGGTGAAGGGCGAGATCGACGAGATCTCGACGGTCGAGGCCCACGAGCGCCTCGACTCGTCGGACGGGTCGATCTTCGTCGACGTCCGCGAGCCCGACGAGTGGGACGAGGGGCACATCCCGGGAGCGATCTACACGGGGCGCGGCCGCCTCGAGCAGCGCATCGAGGGCCTCGTGCCGGACAAGAGCCGCCCGCTCGTCGTCTACTGCTCCGCAGGCTCTCGCTCCGCGTTCGCGACGAAGGCGCTCGAGGAGCTCGGCTACCTCGACGTCGTCAACCTCGCGGGTGGCTTCTCCGACTGGAAGCGGAACGGC
>DASTYQ010000050.1:0-2155 GCA_035764775.1 Gaiellaceae bacterium | reverse complement strand
ACGTGTCAGGCGCCGCCGGCGAAGCGTTCGAAGCGGGCGGCGAGCCGTTCGGGATCCGGACGCCAGGCCTGTCTCGATGGCGCCTCGATCGTCGTGCCGTGGAACGTGTTCAGCACGTCGAGCATCGGGCCGTCCTCGTCGTCGAGCAGCCGAGGCGAGACATGGACACGAAGGTCAGGCGCGACCCCGACGAGGTCCTCGTCGAACGCGCGATGGTGGATCGAGCAGAGGCTGAGCCCGTTCGACACGATCGGCTCGCCCAGTTCTTCTGCGTCGCCGACGATGTGCGCCGCGTCGAGCAGGCGAACTTCTCGCAGCCGGCAAATGGCGCACCGGTCGCTGTACGCAGGAAGCACGACGCCCCGGAACTGCGCCTGGTGGATCCGCTGCTTGACCTCGCGGACGACGTAGCGCCGCTCGATCTCGTCGGGGATAGGAACGGGCTCGCGCTCGTCGTACGCGCCGCGCATCTTCCCGAAGGTCAGGAGGACCCGGAGGTGGCCGGGATCGTCTTCGGCAACGTAGGTTGGATAGATCGGCTGATAGTGGTTCGGGCGCGTTCCTACGAAGTACACGATCGGAACGTCGAGCAGGTGGGCACTTCGTAGCCAACGGTTGAAGTAGTTCTCCGGGTCGTCGCCCTGGTAGCGATAGAGCACGCCGTCGGGTGTCTGCTCGTCCCGGTAGCGGTCCTGCTTGAACGAGCTGTTCACCGAGAGTGCGGCCGGGCCACGCTGCGCCTCGCGTGATCGGTAGATCCCGAAACCTCGGCTCAGAAACGGAACACGGCGCCCGCGGAAGTTGAACCCTTCGCGAAGCGCCTCGTACGGGACGTCGGCCCCCCACTTCGCCTGAAGCACGTCGAGTGCCGCAAAGCACGCGCTCCTGACGTCGTCGTCGCGCACGACCGGCTCGGATGGATCGCGACCGGCGTCAAAGCTCGCGACCTGGTGGTCTGCAGGCTCGTCGCGGATCGGCCTGGCGCGCGCGCGTCGCCGGGCTCGGCTTCGGCTAGCGTCGTCCAGCCGTGGGCTCGAGCACCCCTCCTCTCCGGCACAACCGGGACTTCCTGCTCCTGCAGCTGGGGCAGCTGTTCTCGCAGTCCGGAACGCAGGTTGCGTCGATCGCCTACCCGCTCCTCGTGCTCGCCCTCACGGGGTCGGCCACGCAGGCCGGGATCGTCGGCTTCGCACGCCTCGCCTCGAGCGCCGTGTTCGCTCTGCCCGCGGGCCTGCTCGCGGACCGCTGGAACCGCAAGACCTTGATGATCGCCTCCGACGTCCTGCGGCTCGTGACGATGGCCGCGCTCGCGGCGGCGATCGTGACCGGAGACGTCACCTTCTGGATGATCTCGCTCGCCGCCTTCCTGGAGGGAACGGGCGCGTCGTTCTTTCAGGCCTCCGAGGCGGGTGCGATGCGCTCGGTCGTGCCTGCCGATCAGCTTCCGGCCGCGATCAACGTCGTCACCGGCCGGCGGGCCGCGATCAACGTCGCTGGACCGCCCGTGGGCGGGGCGCTCTTCGGGCTGGCCCGCTCGCTTCCGTTCGTCGTCGACGCGCTTTCGTACGCCTTCTCGACCGTCTTCCTGCTCGCGATGCGGACGCCGTTCCAGGAGGAGCGCGGCGAGGACGCGGGGCGTCTCCGAGACCAGCTGCTCGAGGGCTTTCGCTTCCTCTGGCACCACCCGTTCCTGCGCATGACGACGCTCGTCTTCGCGCCGCTCGGCTTCGTGGCGCTCGGGTACACGCTCGCGCTCGTGGTCATCGCCGAGGAGGAGGGGCTCTCCGGCGCCGGGGTCGGGGCGCTCGTCGCCTCGTTCGGCGCCGGCGTGCTCGTCGGCTCGGCGATCTCGCCGCAGATTCGGAGGGCGCGGCCGACGCGGGCCGTGCTCCTCCTCGAGCTCTGGATGTGGCCGATCCCCGTCCTCTTCGTCCTCTGGCCGAACGTCTACGTGCTCGCCGTGAGCCTCGTCCCTGCCGCCCTCGCGATCCCCTCGACTGACTCGGTCGTCCTCGGGTACCAGCTGGCGCTCACGCCGGACCGGCTCGTCGGCCGGGTCGGAAGCGTCTTCAGGACGATCGTGCTGCTCGTCGCTCCGGTCGGCCCGCTCGTCGCCGGCTTCCTGCTCGGGGAGACGTCTCCCCGGCTCGCGGTC
>DASTYQ010000049.1:0-8199 GCA_035764775.1 Gaiellaceae bacterium | reverse complement strand
GGGCAGTGGCGCTTCCCTGAGAGGTATCGTCCGCGCCGGAATGGCGTCAACGATGCCCGCGGAGCGCGACCTCCGCCGTGTGATCGGCGACGGCGACACCGTCCCCGACGGCGAGGTCGAGGGGGTCGGCGAGCAGGAGCTGCTCGCCCTCTACCGCTCGATGGTGTTTCTCCGCACGTACGACGAGCGCTCGGTCGTCTACCACCGCCAGGGCCGCATCGGCACGTACGCGATCTTCTGGGGCCACGAGGCGATGCAGGCCGGCGCGACCTACGCGCTCGAGGACACGGACTGGATCTTTCCGAGCTACCGCGAGTCCGCGATCGGCCTGCTGCGCGGGATGCCGGCCTCGACCGTGCTCTCGTGGTGGCGCGGCCACCCCGCCGGCTGGTGGAACCCGGCCGACTGGAACGTCGCCTCGATCTGCGTCCCGATCGGCACCCACGTGCCGCATGCGGCCGGGCTCGCCTGGGGGAAGAAGCTGCGCGGCGAACGGGCGTGCGCGATCGCGTTCTTCGGCGACGGCGCGACCTCCGAGGGCGCCTTCCACGAGGGCGCGAACTTCGCCGCGGTCATGCGCGCACCGGTCGTCCTGCTCTGCAACAACAACCCGTGGGCGATCTCGACGCCGCTCTCGGCGCAGACGCGCGCGGAGGCGCTCGTGGACAAGGCCGCCGGCTCCGGGATCCCGGGCGTACGCGTCGACGGGCGCGACGTGCTCGCGGTCTTCGAGGCGGTGCGCGAGGGCGTGGCCCGCGCGCGGGCCGGCGAGGGGCCGACATTCGTCGAGGCCGTCTCGTACCGCGCCGCGCCGCACGCGACCGCGGACGACCCGAAGGCGTACATCGACCTCGAACGGGTCGAGGAGGAGCGCGCGAACGAGTGCCTGGGCCGCTACGAGGGCTACCTCCGCCGAGTCGGCGTGCTCCACGACGAGCTCGAGCAGCAGATCAAGGCGGAGGCGGCCGACGTCATGCGCGCCGGGATCGCGGCCGCCGAGGCCGAGCCTCCCGCGGACGTCGGTCTTCTGTTCGAGCATGCGCTCGCGGATCCGCCCGCCTCGTTCGCGCACGACCTGGCCGAGCTGCGGAGGATCCTCGGTGAGTGAGCGGTACCTCGTCGAGGCGGTCAACGACGCCCTGCACGTCGAGATGGAGCGCGACGAGTCGGTTCTCGTGATGGGCGAGGACGTCGGTCGGCTCGGCGGCGTCTTCCGTGCGACGGCCGGCCTGCAGGAGCGGTTCGGCGCCGAGCGGTGTGTCGACACTCCCCTGGCCGAGGCCGGGATCCTCGGCACCGCGGTCGGCCTCTGCATGGCGGGCTGGCGCCCCGTCGTGGAGATGCAGTACGACGCGTTCAGCTATCCGTCGCTCGACCAGCTGATCAACCACGTCGGCCGCTACCGCTGGCGCACGCGGGGCACGATGTCGTTCCCGCTCACGATCCGCATGCCGTACGGCGGCGGCGTGCGCGCACCCGAGCTCCACGACGATTCGCCCGAGACGTACTACGTCCACACGCCTGGAGTGAAGGTCGCGATCCCTGCGACGCCCGCGGACGCGAAGGGACTCCTCACGGCTGCGATTCGCGACCCCGATCCCGTGGTCGTGCTCGAGCCCAAGCTTCACTACCGCACCGCGAAGGAGGAGGTGCCGGACGGCGAGCACGTCGTCCCGCTCGGAGAGTCGCGCGTGGCCCGCGAGGGCTCCGGCCTGACGCTCGTCGCGTACGGCGCGATGGTGCACGTCGCGCTGGGAGCGGCGGACGCACTCGCCGACTCGGTGTCGTGCGAGGTGCTCGACCTCCGGTCCCTGAAGCCGCTCGACGAGGACGGGCTGCTCGCCTCGATCGCGAAGACGGGTCGCGCCGTCGTCGTGCAGGAGGCCCCGCGCGTCTGCGGGTTCGCCGCCGAGGTGTCCGCGGTGCTCGCCGAGAAGGCGATCTTCGACCTTCGCGGCCCCGTCATCCGCGTGACGGGCTACGACGTGCCGTACCCGTACTGGCAGATCGAGGACGCCTACATGCCCTCGGTCGAGCGCGTCGTCGACGCGGCCAAGCGCGTCCTCGCGTCGTGACGACGGCCGTGTGGCGGGGACTCGACGGGCCGCCCATAGGATCGCGCGGGTCGAGGTCGCCGGAACCGACCTGCACGCGACGGGGACGCCGATAGTCATGCGCGTCGCCTGATGGCGGTGCACGAGATCCCACTCGAGCGACGGACCCTCCACGGGCACTTCTCGCGCGACCTGGAGCCGGTGCGGACGGTCGAGTCGGGTGACTCGATCGTGTTCTCGTGCCTCAACTCGGGCTGGCGGAACGCGGAGCAGGAGCTGTTCCCGGAAAGGCGCGAGGACGAGCTGGACGCGGGTCACGCGCTGATCGGGCCGATCGAGGTTCGCGAAGCGCGCGCCGGCCAGACGCTCGAGGTTCGGATCGACGAGCTGCGGATCGGCGCCGGCGGTGTGACGCAGGCAGGTGGTTGGAGCACCCAGCTCAACGAGCGACTCGGTCTCGACGGAGGCGAGACGCTCACGCTCCTCTGGGCGCTCGACGCGGACGCAGGAATCGGTCGCGCGGATTCGGGGCGCGAGGTGACGCTGGCACCGTTTCTCGGGGTCATCGGGATGCCGCCCGACGAGCCGGGCGTCCACTCGACCGCACCGCCGCGCCCTTCGGGAGGGAACATCGACTGCAAGGAGCTCGTCGCGGGCACGACGCTCTTCCTCCCGATCCCGGTGGACGGTGCGCTCCTCTCAGCAGGTGACGGCCACGCCGCGCAGGGAGATGGCGAGATCTCGCAGCTGGCGATCGAGGCGCCGATGGAGCGCGCTCGGCTCACGCTCTCGGTGCGTGACGACCTTCCGCTGCAGTGGCCGCTCGCCTGGACGCCGGATGCGTGGCTCACGTTCGGCTTCGACGAGGATCTCGACGAGGCAGCCGCGATCGCGATCGAGGGGATGCTTGCGCTCATGCAGCGCGAGCACGGGATCGGGGAGCGCGAGGCGCTCGCGCTCGCGAGCGTCGTCGTCGACCTGCGCGTGACGCAGCTCGTCAACGGGGCGCGAGGGGTTCACGCGCGGCTCGCGCACGACGCCGTTCGCTAGACGACAATCAGAGCGATGTCGACGTGGATCGTCCAGGTGGTGATCGTCGCGCTGTTCGCGCTGACGTGCGGCGTGCTCGCGGCCGCCTGGATGCGGGGACGGCTCGGAGCGGCGGCGCTCGTGCTCTTCGCCGTCGCCGTGGTCGCCTGGATCGCGGCGTTCGTCGCGATCACGAGCGAGGTCCGCGGGGCGAACGACTTCGCCACGTGCGGCGACGACTGCCGCGCCGTCCACTACGTCTCTGCGGTCGCGTTCATCGCGCCGCCGCTGCTCATCTCGCTCGCAGCGCTCGCGATGCTCGTGTCGCGTGGCCTTCGTTGGCGCGCACGCCGGTCGCTCGCACCCGAAAATCACCCGTAGTGGCGAGCTCGTTCCGACTTCCCGACCTCGGCGAAGGCCTCACAGAGGGCGAGATCGCGCGCTGGCACGTTGCCGAGGGCCAGGAGATCGCCGAGGACGATCCGCTCGTCGAGATCCAGACGGACAAGGCGACGGTCGAGATCCCGTCGCCGTACGCGGGGATCGTGCTGAACGTGCTCGTGGCGGAGGGCGAGGTCGTCCCGGTCGGAACGGAGCTCGTGGTCATCGGCGCTCCCGGCGAGTCGGCGCCGGCGTCGGCGGCTGGACCTGCGCAGGACGCGCCGCCGGAGCGAGTGCAGGCGACGCCCGTCGTTCGGCGCATCGCGCAGGAGCTCGGCGTCGATCTCGCGACCGTCTCGGGGACCGGGCCGGGAGGTCGGATCACGGAGGAGGACGTTCGCGCCTCAGGCCCGAGCGAGGGTAGGCGGGAGCCGCTCCGCGGCATCCGGCGCGTGATCGCCGAGCACATGGCGCGCGCACACCGCGAGGTACCGCCCGTGACGTGGGTCGAGGAGTGCGACTTCGAGGCCGCCACGCTCGATCGCCTGCTTCCGATCGTCGTGAAGGCGTGCGCGGACTCCCTCCCCGAGTTTCCCGAGCTGAACGCACGGCTCGATGGCGACGCGATCGTCTACCTCGACCGCTACGACATCGGCGTAGCGGTGCAAACCGACCACGGGCTCGTCGTGCCTGTCGTGCGCGGCGCCGACGAAAAGTCCGTCGACGAACTCGCGACCGAGATCGCAGACCTCGCGGATCGCGCCCGTTCGGGCTCGCTCGCAACCGACGAGCTGCGCGGCTCGACCTTCACGGTGTCGAGCGCCGGGAAGCTCGCAGGCCTCTTCCAGACGCCGATCGTGAACCACCCCGAGGTGGCGATTCTCAGCGTTGGGCGGGTCGCTCCGCGGGCAAGCGTCCGCGACGACGAGATCGTCGTGCGCACGATGGGCACCATCGCGCTCACCTTCGACCACCGAGTCGTCGACGGTGCGCGCGCCGCAGCGTTCGGACTCGCCGTCATCGCCCGCATCGAGAACGCCGGCTAGCTCGCTCTACACTCCTGCCCGTGGGGAGCTGGTACACGATCGGCCTCTGTCTCGGTCTGGGACTGGGGCTCTCGGTGGCGATCACAGGCATCCTCGGGACGAACGTTCTCGGGATCGGCACAGCCGCGGTGGTCGGCGCCGTTCTCGGCGGGGCGATCGGCCTGCTCATCGGCGACACCGCCGAGACGGTGGCCGGGGCGATCGGAGGCGTGCTCGGTGCGCTCGCGGCCGCCGCTGTCGTCGTCGGGGCACTTCGGCGTGGCGCGACCAGATTCGGTGTCGGAGCCTACATGGGAGCGCTCGGCGTGCTGATCTGTCTCGTCGCGCTCATTCCGATCGCGGGCTACGTCCTGGCCGTAGCGCTGCCTCTTCTTGCTGCACGCATGCGAGGACGGCAAGCAGCGCGCTTCGCTGGGCTGCGAACCCTGGCGAAGTGAGGGCGTCCGTCGACGCGGCCGTCGCGCGCGCGGAGATGGTCGAGCGGCAGCTGCGCCGGCGCGGGATCACGGACGAGCGCGTGCTCGCCGCGATGGGTCGCGTGCCTCGAGAGCTCTTCGTGCCCGAACGGCTGCGCCGCTATGCCTACGACGACGGAGCGCTTCCGATCGGCTGCCACCAGACGATCTCACAGCCGTTCGTCGTGGCGACGATCTGTTCCCTCCTCGAGCTGCGCGGACACGAACGCGTGCTCGACGTCGGCACCGGCTCCGGCTACCAGACCGCGGTGCTCGCCGAGCTCGCGGCCGAGGTCGTCTCGATCGAGCGCATCCCCGAGCTCGCCGGAGAGGCGCGAGCTCGGCTCCACGAGGCAGGCTACTTCGACGTCGAGGTGCGGGTGGGCGACGGGTCGCTCGGTGTCCCGGAGCGCGCGCCGTTCGACGCGATCGCAGTCGCCGCCGCGGCACCGGGCATCCCGCGAGCGCTCTACGACCAGCTCACCGAAGGAGGTAGGCTCGTCGTCCCGCGCGGCTCACGACGGGGCCAGGAGCTCGTGCAGGTGGTGCGGACGGCCGAGGGGCCGACCGAGCGCTCGTCCATCTCCTGCCGCTTCGTGCCTCTCGTCGGAGACGAAGGGTTTGGCGATGACTGATCGTATGGGGGGCAGTGATGAGTCGTCCGCCGACTACCCTGCGATAGCCGTGGAGTCCTCGCACGTCCCGGTCGACACCAGCTACTCGCCCGCCCGCGTGCGGGCCGGCATGCGCAAGCGCAAGAACTGGAACCAGCTCGCACAGTTCTGTGTCGTCGGCGCGACCGGGTACCTCGTCAACCTCGCGGTCTACGCGTTCCTCCTCGACGTCGCCGGGCTGCACTACATCTCGGCCGCCGTCGGGTCCTTCCTCGTCGCCGTCACGAACAACTACACCTGGAACCGTCTGTGGACCTTCCGCGCACAGCGAGGCGACGTCGCGCACCAGGGAATGCGGTTCCTCATCGTCTCGACGGTCGCGCTGCTCGCGAACCTTGCCGTACTGCACACGCTCGTGACGCTCGGCCTCGGCGAATTCATGGCCCAGGCAATTGCCATCGTGCTGGTCACGCCGGTGAACTTCGTCGGCAATAAGCTCTGGTCGTTCGGACCACGAAGCTAATCGCGGCCGCCGCGCTGGCGGCCCTCACGCTCCTACCGCCTCAGATCGCGGCGGCCCAGGTCGTCCCGGGCGCTCCGCCGCGCCTCGACGGTGCCGAGGCGACGGAGATCGCGCTAGCCGATCCGAAGATCGCCGGGTGGCTCGACCGCTACCCGGCGGACACCTCGACGGACGCCGACTTCGACGACGAGCGCCGTACCTGGACCGTCAAGGTCTGGTGGGACGCTGCGGGGCAGGTCGCGCAGGCCGTCGTCCAGGACACGACGGGCCAGGTCTCCGAGGCGTGGACGGGGCCGCAGGTCGCCTGGAAGATGGCGCGCGGAAACGAGGGCTCGTTCGGCGGCAAGACGCTCCTGAAGCCGTACGTCTGGCTCGCGTTCTGCCTCGTGTTCCTCATCGGTCTCGCCGATCTCCGCAGGCCGCTGTCGGTGAGGAACCTCGACCTGCTCGCCCTCCTCGGCTTCTCCGTCTCGCTCGCGTTCTTCGATCGCGGCGAGATCTTCCGGAGCGTCCCCGCCGTCTATCCCGTGCTCGCGTACCTGCTCGCGCGTGGGCTCTGGGTGGGTTCCGGCCGGCGCTCCACCGCACTGTCGTCGGCCTGGCCGACCTGGCTGATCGCCGCCGCCGCGGTCTTCCTCCTCGGCTTCCGCGTAGGTCTCAACCTCGAGGCGCCACGAGGAGTCATCGACGTCGGCCTCGCGGGGGTCGTCGGTGCAGACCGGATCCTCGACGGCGAGGCTCCGTACGGGAACATGCCGCAGCGCGGAAGCCTGGAGCCGTGCGGGCCGGAGGACGCCGAGGGCCAGGTGCGCGAGCGCATCCAGACGAACGGACGCTGCGAGGCCGCGATCGAGCGCGGCGACACGTACGGCCCCGTCTCGTATCTCGCCTACGTCCCGGCGGCCGCGGTCTTCGACTGGAGCGGGAAGTGGGACTCGCTGCCCGCGGCACACGCCACCTCGATCGCGTTCGATCTCCTGAGCATCCTCGCGCTCCTGCTCGTGGGACGCCGCTTCGGAGGGTGGCGGCTCGGCGCCGTGCTCGCCTTCGGGTGGGTCGCGTACCCCTTCACCGCGTACACGCTCAATGCGAACACGAACGACGCGATCATGCCCGCCTTCCTGCTCGCAGGGTTCTGGCTCGTCACATCCGACTGGGCGCGCGGCGCGGCCGTCGCGCTTTCCGGCTGGACGAAATTCGGCGCACTTCTCACTGTCCCGCTCTGGGCCACGTACCCGACCTACGAGCTCCGCCGGGTGCTTCGATTCGCCGCGGCGTTCGCACTCGCGACGGTGCTCGCCTTCGCGATCCTTCTCCTCGAGCCCTCGATCGGAGAGGCGGTGCGCACGTTCTGGCACCGCACGATCGGATTCCAGGCAGGCCGTGATTCGCCGTTCTCGATCTGGGGATGGGGTCAGTACCACGCGCGCGGCATTCCCGATCTCGGCATCGTGCAGCCCGTCGTCGAGGTCGCGGCCGTGGCCCTCGCCGTCCTCGTCGCGTTCGTCCCACGTCGGAAAGGACCCGTCCAGCTCGCCGCGCTCACGGCTGCCGTGCTGGTCGCGTTCCAGCTGACGCTGACCCACTGGTTCTACCTCTACCTGCCCTGGGTCGTCCCCTTCGTCCTCTTGTGGCTACTCCTCCCGGAGCCGGACGATCAAGGCACGGACACGCGGACGGCCTCGATCGACGACGCTCTGCCGGTCGCCGAGTCGCACTCGACGAGCGCACCCTCGATCCTCACGCCTCCCTGAGCCGTCTCGAAGCGGACCGGCAGCCCGGTCCGCATGCGCCGGATCGCGAGCTCGGCCTCGACGCCGATCACCGAGTCGTGCGGCCCGGTCATGCCCGCGTCCGTGATGAACGCGGTTCCCATCGGGAGAATCGTCGCGTCGGACGTCTGGACGTGCGTATGCGTCCCGACGACCGCCGTGACCCGGCCGTCGAGCCAGCGGGCGAGCGCCACCTTCTCGCTCGTCGCCTCGGCGTGCACGTCGCCGACGACGACGGGCGCCGCGGCCTTCGCCTCGTCGACGAGGTCGTCGACCATCTCCCACATGCTGTGCGCCGGCTCCAGGAAGAGCGACCCCAGCAGAT
>DASTYQ010000048.1:0-10275 GCA_035764775.1 Gaiellaceae bacterium | reverse complement strand
GCGAGACCGTCCACGTGCGCGGCAAGGGCGGGAAGGAGCGCGTCGTCCCGCTCGGCGAGGAGGCGTCCTACTGGCTGCGGCGCTACCTCCGTGACGCGCGATCCGAGCTGGCGCGCGGCGCCGAGGAGCGGTTATTCCTCTCGGCGCGAGGCCGCCCGCTCGACACGTACGGTCGAGTCGTCTACCTGGACACCTTCGACTCCGCCTATGGCACGGGGTGGCGCCGCGAGAACGCGTTCGTCGCCCGCAACCCCGACGGAACCTTCTGCTACGGGTTCGTCCCCCACGTCACCGCGGAGGGAGAGCGGCGCCCGCCGGGGAACGGAAGTCGCTACCGCGTCGCCGTCTCCGGCCCCGGCGTCACGCCGGACGTCGCCTGGGAGGGAACGGGGCTCTCCGACTTCGATCGCGCGAATACGGACCACGTCGCCCTCGAGGCACGCATGAACGACCTCCAGCGCACGCTCATGGCCCGCTCGAGCCCCTGCCACGTGTAGCTGTCAGCTCCGGGGATGCGACCTGTCGTAGACCCGCCGCAGCCGGCGTGCGTCCACATGGCTGTAGATCTGCGTCGTCGAGAGAGACGCGTGCCCGAGCAACTCCTGGATGACTCGTAGGTCGGCGCCGCCCCCGAGGAGGTGGGTCGCAAATGCGTGGCGGAGGCGGTGCGGGTGGCGGAGGAGCCGGCGAACGGTGCTCGTGTCGAGCCGCCGCCCGCGAGCCGAGAGGAACACCGCGTCATTCGCGCCACGTGCCAGGGCGGGTCTCCCGGACTGCAGGTACCGCGCGAGCCGGAGTGCCGCCTCCTCGCCCAGCGGGACGACGCGCTCCTTCCCGCCCTTGCCCCGGACGTGGACGAGCTCGCGGTCGAAGTCGACGTCGGCCAGGTCGAGGGTCACCGCCTCCTGGCTGCGGAGGCCGGCCGAGTAGAGGAGCTCGAGGAGGGCTCGGTTGCGGAGCGCGAGTGGCGAGTCGCCGTCGATGAGCTCGAGGAGCTCGTCGATCTCCGATGTCTTCGGCGCCTCGGGGAGACGCCGTGCGCGCCGCGGGGCGAGGGAGGCATCCGGGACGAAGGCGGGCCCGAACGTGAAGCGGAGGCACGACCGGACCGCTGCCAGCCGGCGTGCGATCGACGGCGGTGCGAGCCGGTCACGACCGCTCCCGAGCTCAGCGACCCAGTCGGAGAGGACGCGGGCGTCGACGTCGCCGAGTGAGAGCCCGCGCCGGCCGAGGTAGAGCGTGAACGCCCGGAGGTCGGAGGCGTACGCGCGCTGCGTCGCCTGCGAGAGGCCTCCGTGCTCCAGGAAGCGGTCGATCGCAGCAGACGTGTCCACGCTTCGACGTTCGCCGCCCGGCTCATCTGGCCTGCCGCGACTGCGCCCCGCGGTGGCGGAGCGCAGTCCTGCGGAGGTGGAATCGACGACTACGGCCAGTCGACGTGGAGGTCGATCGTCGCGAGCACGAGGAACTTCACGTAGTGATCGGTGGTCCCGAAGGTGAAGTAGCCGTCGTGTCCGGCCGGAGGCGTGACGCCGGTGCCGTACCAACCGGGCAGCGCGTCTGGCTCGAGCAACGTGGAGACGTCGAATTGTCCCGAGGCGCTCGCCCACTGGGAGAAGGTGTGGTACGCGCCCGCTTCCTGGAGGCAGTTCTTCTTGCGCAGCTCGTCGCATTCCTCGCCGACCACGTCGAGCGTGAACTCGGCATCGCCGTTCGCGGAGAGCTGAACCATGAACCCCGGCCGGCTCGACCCGGGCGGGTTGACGTTCGTCGTGTCGCCCGAGCTGAGCTTCCGCAACCCCGTCCCCCAGATGCGCTGGTCGTTCAGCCAGAGGCTGAAGAACAGCTCGCCCTGGCCGACCTTGTCGCCGTCGTTCAGGACCTTGATCCTGTGGAACGTCACGGTCGCGGTCGCCGAGACGGTCCGGAACGAGCCCTGCCGCATCGACACGCGACCCTGCGCGTCCCTCGCGCGGACGACGACGTAGTACTTCGTGCCGTAGTCGAGGCCCGCGACCTGCGGCGTCCAGGACTTCGTGTCCGCGCCCGTCCACTGACGCGAGACCACGTCGTACTGGGCCACGCCACCGTTCGCGAGCTTCGTCGGCTCGTCGCGCGAGACGTCGATCTGGAGGTGCGCCGTCGTCGAGGTCTTGATCTCGATCCGAGCCGAGGTCCCGTCGGGCTGCTTCTGGCTCACCAGCGCCTTCGTGATGCACTGCTGCGAGCAGCCGAGGCCGGTGTCGAGCGTGTTCGAGCCGCTGTGGCCGGTCGTCTTGTACGGCAGTGTCTTGAACGACCCGCTTCGCACCGAGCTGCGGCCCTGGAGATCGGTCGCGCGGACGGAGATCGCGTACGTCCTGTCGGGCTCGAGATTCAGGAAGAACGCCGTCTTGAGCGGTGAGTTCGCCGAGACGCTCACCGTCTTCGCCTGATTGGCGACGAAGCCGCCGTTGCCGCCGGTCGCCTGCTTGCCTACCGTGACCTCGAGGTTCGCCGGGACGGTTGTCGCGAGCTCGACCTTCGCGGACGTCGCGGTCGCGGTGACGGCGGCCTTCGAGATGCACTGGATCGAACAGCCCTGGCCGGCGGTGAACGTCGGAGGACTGGTCGCGGACGCGGTGCCTGCCGCGGTCGAGAGCGCGGCGACGAGAGCTGCTGCAAGGGAGCTGAGAAGTGTGCGCGTGAGTGTCATCGGGCCTCCTTCCGGTGGCGGCGGGGTGCCGCCGTTCGAATGGAGAACCCGGAGGCGGGCGATTCCTTACGGTCGCGCGCGCGCCCTAGATGCGGAGTGCGGATATCCCCGCGGGCGTGAGGACGACGAGTGATCCGGTGCCGGAGTCGTCCCGTCTCACCTCGACCAGCCCTGCCTCGAGCGCGTCCTCCCACACGGGAAGGCGCGGGCAGTGCGTGTGCCAGGCCTCGAGGGTCTCCGAGTAGGAGCGCGGCCGGAGCGAGATCCATTCCAGGAGCGCGAGCACGGATGCGCTCGGTGCCTCGGCCAGCATGTTCACATCGTAGGCGCCGGGCCTCACGAGACTCCCGGCAGGCACAGTTAGCGCCAGTGCCAGGCCGACGCTTCGATTCCTTCACACCCGACGAGGTGCCCGAGCGGCCCGCGGATCCGGCGGTGCGCAAGGCGAACCTGCGGCGGATCGTCCCGCTCTTCCGGCCCTACCGCGCTCGACTGGCACTCGTCTGTGCGCTGATCGTCTTCTCGGCCGCGATCGGCGTCGTCTCACCGTT
Source organism: Gaiellaceae bacterium (assembly GCA_035764775.1). GTDB lineage: Bacteria > Actinomycetota > Thermoleophilia > Gaiellales > Gaiellaceae > GMQP-bins7. Next base: position 7,029 of record DASTYQ010000048.1, on the reverse strand, counting down.
CCTGCTGCGCGAGGTGCTCGACGTCGCGATCCCCGAGGACAACATGCGACTGCTCAGCGTGCTGGTCGCGGGGATGGTCGCGATCCCGATCGTGACGGGCGTGATCGGCGTCTACCAGACGCTCCTCTCGAATCAGGTCGGCCAGAGCGTCATGCACGACCTGCGGACCAAGGTGTATCGCCACCTGCAGCGCCTCTCGCTCGCCTTCTTCACGCGCACGCGTACGGGTGAGGTGCAGAGCCGCATCGCGAACGACATCGGCGGCATCGAGACCGTCGTGACCTCGACGGCGACGTCCGTGCTGTCGAACGTCACGACCGTTCTGGCGACCGTCGTGGCCATGTTCCTCCTCGACTGGCGCCTTGCGGTGTTCGCGCTCGCTCTCCTGCCGCTCTTCGTCTGGCTCACGAAACGTGTCGGCGCGCAGCGGAAGAAGGTGACCGCCGAGCGGCAGGCCTCTTTGGCGGACGTGTCCTCGATCGTCCAGGAGTCGCTTTCGGTCTCCGGGATCCTGCTCGGCAAGACGATGGGCCGTACCGACGACCTCGCCGACCGCTTCGAGGGCGAGTCGCGGCGCCTCGCCGACCTCGAGGTGCGCAGCCGGATGACGGGGCGCTGGATGATGGCTTCGATCCAGATGACCTTCGCGATCATGCCCGCGCTCGTCTACTGGTTCGCGGGGTTCTCGATCTCGCGTGGCTCGGACACGATCACGATCGGCACGCTCGTCGCATTCACGACGCTGCAGACGCGGCTCTTCTTTCCGATCGGTGGCCTGCTCAACGTGCAGATCGAGGTGCAGACCTCGCTCGCCCTGTTCGACCGCATCTTCGAGTACCTCGATCACGAGATCGACATCGTCGAGGGCTCTCGGAAGCTCCGCGATCGAAGGGGCGAGGTCGCGCTCGACGCGGTCTGGTTCCGCTACGACGATGCCGCTTGGACGCTCCAGGACGTCTCGTTCACGGTGCCGCCGGGGACGAAGACCGCGCTCGTCGGCGAGACCGGGTCCGGCAAGACGACCTGCGCGTACCTCGTGGCTCGTCTCTATGACGCGACCCGCGGCTCCGTCTCGATCGACGGGGTGGACGTGCGCAACCTCACGTTCGCGAGCCTCGCGGACACGGTCGGCGTCGTCTCGCAGGAGACGTACCTCTTCCACGCGTCCGTGCGCGAGAACCTCCGCTTCGCGCGGCCGAGTGCGACGGACGAGGAGATCGAGGAGGCCGCCCGCGCGGCGCAGATACACGAGCTGATCGCGACGCTTCCGGAGGGCTACGAGACGATGGTGGGCGAGCGCGGGTACCGCTTCTCGGGCGGCGAGAAGCAGCGCATGGCGATCGCGCGCACGATCCTTCGTAACCCGCCCGTCCTCGTCCTCGACGAGGCGACGTCGTCGCTCGACACGCAGACCGAACGGCTCGTACAGGAGGCGCTCGAGCGCCTCTCGGAAGGACGCACGACGATTGCGATCGCCCATCGACTGTCCACCGTTCGCGATGCCGACCAGATCGTCGTCCTGGACAAGGGGCGCACTGTCGAGATCGGGCCGTACGACGAGCTGATCGCTGCCGGCGGGAAGTTCGCCGAGCTCGTGGCAGGCGATCGGCCGCTCGAAGCCGAGCTCGCCTAGGACGCCGGCTCGAGCGAGATCTCCGAGGGGAGCTCGGTGACGCGCTCGACGGGCTCGAGCTCGAGGCGCGCACGAGCGTCGAAGTACACGTAGGCCGTCACGAGGGCGACGAACGGCATGGCGAGCGCATAGACGACACCTGCGACCACGTTCAGCAGTGCGAGCGGCATCTCGGTCGCGAAGATGAGGATCGCCCCGAGCAGAGGGCCGGTGAGAAGCGCGAGCGCGGCGCTGACGCCGACGAGCGAGCCGACGCGGATCCAGCGGCGACGCGCGAGCTCCGCGCTCCGCCGCAACGCACCGATTGGGCGGCGGAGGTCCTCGAGCTCGACCACGGGTGCGAGGAGACACCAGCGGACTGCGAGCCAGACCGCCACGGGGATGAGGAAGACGGTGCTCGTCAGGACGACCCAGACGAGGACGAAGAGCGCGATCGCGCCGAGGAGAGGCCGGAACCGGCGCAGCGCGAGCCGATACGCGTGCCATGCCCCGACCGGGCGATTCGCGTCGAGTTCGACGAGTGCGCATGCTGTCGCTGCCTGCACGAGGCCAAGCCCGAGGAGCGCGAACGTCGTGCCGACGACGACGGACAGGAAGGCCCACGCGCCGGCTCCCTCTCCCGACACAGTCCCGAGGATGTCGATCACGCCGATGAGGAGCCACTGCACCACCGTCGTGGCGACGGCAATCGGGATCAGGAGCACGCCCAGACCGAGGAAGAGGAGAGGTCTCCTCGCGTACATCCTCGCGGACGCCGAGATGATCTGGCCCCATGCCCGTCGCCGGGCGATGCGGGTCGGGGCGACGGGGGTCCAGGTCGCGCGAACGGTCGCGAAGATCACGAGGCCGACGACGGACGCGAGGAGGATGAGGAGCGGAACCGGGTTGCTGAGAAGCCGAGACAGGGCGCGGGAGCCCTGCGCGACGGCGGAGCAGAAGAAGTCGGTCGAGCCCGTGCCGAAGGCTCCGGCGGTCGGCACCGCGTAGCTCCGATCGCGCCAGCCCTCGGACCAGGTGATCGGCTGCGTCCACTGCGTCTTCAGGTTCGGGCCGGTCGGGCCGTTGAAGAACGCCTTCTGGAGCTCGCCCCAACGTCCCTCGTACGCGATCCACGGAAACGCCGCCTCGGCGGCAGCGCGGTCGTTCGGGATCGTCACGACACGCGGGGTGACTTCTCGGTGCGGGCCTCGCGTGTCGTCGCAGCCGACGCCCGCTTCGGCCGAGCTGCCGAGCCAGAGCGCGTCCGAGTACTTGTTGGCGTGAGATCCGGCCGCCGGGTAGACGACCGGCCGGCCGTCCACGAGCTCGAGTTTCTCGTCGTCCCAAGCTGCGCTCTCGGCGCCCTCGTGTGAGCTGTATCCCACCTCCACCGGCTCCGTCCCGAGGGCGGCGCGTGCGTCGGGCGCCTCGAACAGGAGCTGGATCATCTCCCAGTCGCCCTCGTGCGTGTTGTTGAAGTCGTTGAACGGGTAGAAGAACCAGTACTGGAGAGCGAGCTTTCCCGGCGCTCCCTCCTCGCCGACGACGTGCGCGTACACGACCGGTGCGCTGCCACGAGTCAGGCGCTTCGCCCAGCGGTTGTAGTCGCAGCCGGGGTGGAGCGCATCGCCGGGGAAGTCGAGGTGGTACTCGAAGCGCGTCACCAGGTCGTCCGCGCTCGGCCCGATCTCCACGAGGTCGGTGACATTCCACGGCCCGCGCAGCGCGACGGTCTCCTCGTCCAGCAGCAGGTCGATGTCGGTCGGGATGAACGGCTCGCCGTAGCTGCAGACGTCCTGCTGCTCGACGAGCCGAACGATCGGCGCGTACTTCTCTGCGAGCGCTTGCTCGTCCGCGAGGTCGGCGGCCGCGTTCGGCACCACGACCAGGGCGGCGAGCATCAGGAGAGGCAGCAGCGTCAGGCGCGCGGTGGTCACGTCGAGCATTCTCTGGCTCGTCGCGGATGCCGCCCGCCAGGCGATCGGAACCGATCCCGAGCCAGAGATACGCTCGTGCGCGTAGGATGGGGCTTCGTGATCGCGATCGTTCCCGATCGGGACGAGCTCGCCCAGCACGGAATCTCCGTTCGAGGGCACGTCTTCTGGCACCCGACGACGTCGCAGCTCTACGAGCACGCGCTCGCACGTGGCGAAGCGCGGCTGGCCGAGGGTGGTGCGCTCGTCGTCGACACCGGAGTGCACACCGGCCGCTCGCCCAGGGACAAGTTCATCGTCCGTGAGCCCGGCTCCGAGTCGCGCATCTGGTGGGGCGACGTCAACGCGGAGATCTCCGAGGACAGCTTCGAACGGCTGCGCGAGAAGGTCGCGGACAGGCTCAGCGAGGGCGACGTCTACGTCGTGGACGCGTTCGCGGGCTCGGATCCTGCGCACCGCATCGCCGTCCGCGTCATCAGCGAGAGCCCGTGGCATGCCCTCTTCGCGAAGACGCTCTTCATCGAGCCGACGGAGGAGGAGCTTGCGGAGATGGAGCCCGAGGCGCTCGTGCTGCACGCGCCGTCCGTCTCTGCCGACCCCGAGGAAGACGGTACGCGCACGGAGACCTTCGTCGTCCTCCATCCGTCGAGGACGGAGGTCCTCATCGGCGGCACGTTCTACGCGGGCGAGATCAAGAAGTCGATCTTCACGGTCATGAACGACCGGTTGCCGCTCGAAGGCGTCTTCCCGATGCACTGCTCGGCCAACGTCGACGACGACGGCCGCGTCGCGGTGTTCTTCGGGCTCTCGGGAACCGGGAAGACGACGCTGTCCGCCGATCCCGAGCGCCACCTGATCGGGGACGACGAGCACGGTTGGTCGAATCACGGCGTGTTCAACGTCGAGGGCGGCTGCTACGCGAAGGTCATCAGGCTGTCCGCGGAGGCCGAGCCGCAGATCTATGCGACGACGCGAATGTTCGGGACCGTGCTCGAGAACGTCGTCCTGGACGAGCGCGGCATCCTCGATCTCGACGACGACTCGAAGACCGAGAACACGCGCGCCGCCTACAAGCTCGAGCAGATCGCGCACGCACTTCCCGCGAAGCGCGCCGGGCAGCCGGGATCGGTCGTGTTCCTCACCGCGGACGCCTTCGGAATCCTTCCCCCGATCGCGCGGCTGACCCGCAACCAGGCGCTGTACTGGTTCCTCTCAGGCTTCACGGCGAAGCTCGCGGGCACCGAGATCGGCGTCACCGAGCCGCAGCCGACGTTCTCGGCGTGCTTCGGCGCTCCCTTCCTCCCGCAGCCTCCGTCCGTGTATGCGCGGATGCTCGGCGAGAAGCTCCACGCTCATCCGCACGTCCGGGTCTGGCTCGTGAACACCGGGTGGACCGGGGGCCCGTTCGGTGTCGGCCGGCGCATGCCGATCCAGGCGACGCGCACGCTGCTCGACGCGGCGCTCACAGACGGTCTCGGCTCCGTGGAGTACCGGATCGATCCGACGTTCGGCATCGAGGTGCCCGTCGAAGTTCCGGGCGTCGATCAAGAGCTTCTCGATCCACGGTCGACGTGGGCCGACCCCGCCGCGTACGACGCGAAAGCGGCCGAGCTCGCTGCGATGTTCCGCGCGAACTTCGCCCGGTTCGACGGCGTCGAGCCCGGCGTCGCGTCGGCAGGTCCCCTCGTCTAGCGACGTCGTTCTTACCCATCGTTCACACTCCCGCCGCTATAAGGGCCGGGTGGCGCACCCGACCAGGCGGCATCTCGCCGCGCTCCTCTCGGGGGCGCTCCTCCTCTCAGCACTCTTCCTCGCGGGCACGCACGGGCCGGGCGGGGCGCAAGCGTCCGTTTACGCCGTCTCCCTCGACGACGACTCGACGGCTCGCCTCAGCGCGAGTCGTCTCGCCCGCGCGGCGGCCACGTTCCGCGGAGGCCCGACCACGACCTCGACCGGCGAGATCGTCGACGTCCGGGTCTCCGACGCACTTCCGGTCGAGACGGCGACGCCCGAGGGCTGGGCCGAGTTCTTCGCGCACCTGACCCACGGCCCCGAGCTGGCGCAGCTGAAGGCGTTCATCGTGACGTTCGCCGAGGTGCAGGAGATCTGCGGCTCGCGCGCGCTCGGCTGCTACGCGCGAGACCAGCTCGTCGCTCCCGGTGAGGCCGCCGTCGACACGTCGGCCGAGGAGGTCGTGCGCCACGAGTACGGCCACCACGTCGCGCTGCACCGGCTGAACGACCCCTGGTCGGCGATCGACTGGGGCCCGAAGCGGTGGGCGAGCGCGGCGAACATCTGCGCCCGCGTCTCCCTGAACCAGGCGTTCCCGGGTGACGAGGGCTTGAACTACCAGCAGAACCCGGGGGAGGCGTGGGCGGAGGTCTATCGGCTCATGGACGAGCGCAAGGCGGGTATCACGACGGCGAGCTGGCCGATCATCGCTCCGAGCTTCTTCCCCGACGAGGGCGACGTCCTGGCTGCGGAGCAGGACGTGCTCCAGCCGTGGGCTGCCTCGCGAACGCGGCTCTACACGAAGACCTTCGGGAAGAAGACCGCGCGCGTGTGGTGGATCCAGCTCGCGACGCCGCTCGACGGAGGCATTCGCGTCAGCGCCACCGTCCCGACCGCAGGCGGCTCGGTAGAGGTCGCGCTCGTCGGAGCGGACCGGACGAAGGTGATCCGCCGCGCGCAGTGGACCGGTCAGCGCGTGAAGCGCCTCGACGGCTCCGTCTGCGGCCAGCGCTCGCTGTTCGTGCGTGTGACGCAGAACGGACTCAGGGGAAGGGTGCGCGTCTCGGTGACGACGGCGTGAGACACGTCGCCGTCGGCGGCGCGCTCGTCGCGATCGCATGCGCCCTGACGGCCGCCACGGGTTCCGCGCACTCCGCCCCCAACGCGCTGCGCATGTCGTCGACCGCACAACCTGCCGCGACCGCTGCGCCCTCCGCTGCGGCCGCGTGGTGCGGGAGTGCTGCGACCGCCGATCGTCGACCGAACGTCGTCGCCGGAAACCCGATCCACTGGATCTACCTCATACCCTTTGACGGGGCCGACAACCTCGGTGCCGTCGCGTCGGTGATGCAGACCGACGCCGAGCAGATCGACGGCTGGTGGCGCGGGCAGGACCCGGCGAGCGCGCCGCGAAACGACATCGCGACGTTCCCGTGCGGGACACAGCTCGACGTCACGACCGTCCGCTCGGCTCGCGCTGGTGCGCAGCTGGCCCCGCTCGACAATCGATTCAGCCTCATCGTCGAGACGCTCCAGCAGGCCGGCCTCACGTCGGACTTCACGAAGTACCTCGTCTACTACGACGGCCCGGCGGAGGAGGACAACGTCTGCGGGCAGGGCGGCAGCAACAATCCGAACGGCTTCGGATTGGCAGTCGTGTACTACCGCTCGTGCGTCGGGGTCTCGACTGCTGCAGTCGCCGCCCACGAGTTCGGTCACGCGACCGGCGCCGTCCCGAGCGGGGCGCCACAT
>DASTYQ010000047.1:0-25594 GCA_035764775.1 Gaiellaceae bacterium | reverse complement strand
TCCATCTCGACGTGCAGGGCGTCGTTGACCGCCTCGACCAGGAGGAGCTCAGCCATCGCCGAGGATCCTCCGAAGCTCGGCGAGGTCGTCGGCCTGCGAGGCTGGTGGATTCCCGTACGCGTGCTCGAAGACGAGCGCCGGATCGGCAGGCGGCTCGGCCTCGGCGGCGGCGATCCCGGCGCGCATGAGCTCGAGGGCCTCCCGCCTGATCTCTGCCGCCTGCTCGTCGCTGAGAGCACCGGCTCGCACGAGGTACCGCTCGTACCGTCCGACGCACTCGTTCTCGCGCGCCTCCGCGACCCGCTCGGGATCGACGTAGGCCGACGGATCGTCGGCGGTCGCGTGCGGCGCCGCACGGTAGGTCACGGCCTCGACGAACGTCGGCCCGTCGCCGGCACGGGCGCGGAGCACGGCGTCGCGGGTCGCCTCGTAGACGGCGAGGACGTCCGTGCCGTCGACACGGACGCTCGGGATGCCGTACCCGATCGCCTTGTCCGCGAGGGTCGGCGCAGCCGTCTGTCTCGAGAGCGGCGTCGAGATCGCCCACTGGTTGTTGTTGCAGAGGAGGACGACCGGCGCCTTCATGACCCCGGCGAAGGTGAGGCCCTCGTGGAACGCGCCCTCCGAGGTCGCCCCATCCCCGAAGAGGGTCAGCGCCACTCGGTCCTCCCCCTTGAGCGCCGAGCCCCAGGCGAAGCCGACGGCGTGGGGGATCTGGGTGGCGATCGGGACGCAGATCGACGCGACGTTGAACTCCGTGGGATTCCACCAACCGGCGGGGTGCCCCCTCCACCAGGAGAGCACGGTCGAGACGGGCATCCCGCGCAGCAGTCCGATCGCCGACTCGCGGTATGCCGGGAAGATCCAATCGCGATCTTCGAGCGCGAACACCGATCCCGCTTGCATCGCCTCGTGGTTCCAGAAGATCGCGTACGTGCCGATCCGCCCCTGACGGTGGTACACGACCGAACGCTCGTCGTACGTGCGCAGCAGGACGAGATCGCGGTACAGGTCGATCAGGTCGTCCGGAGTGAGACCCGAGACCTCTCCGTCGAGAGTGCCCGCGCCGTCGCCGATGACGCGGCGCAGGTCTCCTTCGGCCGGGAGCACGCGGCTCATCGCGGCGTCAGTGTATTCGGAACCCCTGCTCCGCCCTACGCGCCGTCGTCCGCGGCCCGCCCGATCAGACGAACACGGTCACGGCGTCGCGCTCGGCTTCGTACACGACCTCGCGAACATCGCCGGCGTCCTCGCCGTCGACCTGGAGCGGAAGCGGTCGGTCGCAGCGGACGACGATCCGGTCGAGATCCCGAGCCGCGAGCGTCCGAGTGTCCTTGAGACCCGACCCCCGCGCGCCCCGGAGGAGGAGCCGTGCGAGGTCGCGGGCACGGAGCGTCACGGGTGCGACGTACGCGAGGCCCTGGTCGAACGAGGCGGACGGGACGAGATCGAGTGCGAGCGAGCCCGCGTACGTGTACGGCGAGCAGTTCGCGACGAGCACGAAGGCGGCGCGTCCCGCGCCCTCGATCTCGAGCTGCTCGTCAAAGCGGCCGTGCCGTCCCCAGAGCGCTCCCGAGGCGACCCTCACGAAGGCGACGTCTCCCGGCCTCCTCCCGTCGGGACGGCGGCCGAGCTGGTCGACCTTTCGGACGAGCTCCGCGTCGAACCCGATGCCGGCGTTGAACCCGAACCGGCGGCCGTTCACACGGCCGAGCCCGATGCGCCGGGTCCGGCCCTCGGCGATCCGCTGTGCCGCCTTGCCCGGATTGCGCGGGAGACCGAGCGCACGCGGGAGGACGCTCGTGCCGCCACCCGGGAGGAACCCGAGCGGCACGTCGTGCTCGACGCCGTTCAGCACCTCGTTGAACGTGCCGTCGCCCCCGAAGACGTAGATCGCGTCGACGGCTCCCGCGGACCGCGTGATCTCGGTCGCCTCACCCGCGGCGGTCGTGAGCAGCGTCTCGGTGCCCGCCGGCAGCGCGGCGCGGACGGCGGCGAGCCGGTGCTCGTCGACCCCGGAGGCGAAGGGGTTGACGATGAGAAGTCGGCGAATCGTCACACCTCAGTGCCTGGCACTGAATCGTCAAAAGAGTGCGTCGATCTGTCCACAGCTACCCGGTCGGCGTCGCGTAGCCGCGGATCCCGTCCACGACGATCGCCGTGAAGCGGTCGGCGAGCTCGTCCGTGTCGCGTCCGGGCTCGAGCCACGTGTAGGCCCAGTTCGCCGCCGAGAGGACGAGGAGCGTCGTCGCTCCGACATCGAGGTCCGTTCGGAGATCGCCGGACTCGACACCGTCGCGGAAGAGCCCACGCCAGCGCTCCTCGTAGCGCCGGCGCTCGGCCACGATCTCCTCGCGGTACGCACCTTCCAGGTAGCGCCACTCGCGGGTGAACACGGTCGCGACGTCGAGCTGCTCGCCGACCACTCGAAGATGCCCGCGCAACGCTTCGCGGACGCGCTCGATCGCGGGCGCGTCGTCGGGCACCGCGTCGAGGGCCGCATGGAATGCGTTCGCACCGCTGCGCATCGTCTCGAAGAGGAGCTCCTGCTTCGAGCCGGTGAGCGAGTAGAGCGACCCCTTCTGGACGCCGAGCGCCTGCGCGACCGCGTCCATGGAGGTCCCGTGGAACCCGCGCTCCGCGAAGAGCCTCGCCGCCTCCCGCGTCAGCTCCTCCCGCCTCGTAGCCATTACACTCGATGCTAACGACCGTTCGGTAGGGAGGCGAGATCGTGGAGACACGGACACGGGAGTTTCTCGATTACGTCCAGGCGGGCGGCCAGGTCGAGGCGACGGACTGGATGCCCGACGACTACCGCTCGAAACTCGTGAAGTTCATCGAGATGCACGGCAACTCCGAGCTCATGGGAGTGCTCCCCGAGCGCGACTGGATCCTGCGCGCGCCGACGCTGCAGCGCAAGCTCGCGCTCACGGCGAAGATCCAGGACGAGGTCGGGCACGCGCAGCTCATCTACCGCGTCGTCGAGGACCTCGGGAAGCCGCGAAGCGCCTGCCTCGACGATCTCGTCTCGGGCAAGGCGAAGTTCCACAACGTCTTCCACTACCCGACGCGCACCTGGGGAGACGTCGGCGTCATCGCGTGGCTGGTCGACGCAGCCGCGATCGTCTCGCAGAAGGCGCTCCTCAAGTGCTCGTACGCGCCGTACGCACGGATCATGAAGAAGATCTGCTGGGAGGAGTCGTTCCACATCCTCCACGGCCGCGACGTGATCCTCGCCATGGTGACAGGGACGCCCGAGCAGTTCGAGCTCGTTCAGGAGGCACTCGACCGCTGGTGGGAGCCGCTCATGCACTTCCACGGGAACCCGATCCCCGCCGACGAGGACCCGATGTACGTGTGGCGGATCAAGAGCCAGGGCAACGAGGAAGCGCGCCAGCAGTTCCTCGAGGGCTACGTCCCGCAGATCCGAGAGCTCGGCCTGACGATACCGGACCCCGCGCTGCGCAAGGACGAGGTGACCGGGACGTGGCTCTACACCGAGCCCGACTGGGAGAGGCTCCGCGAGGTCGTCACCGGGCACGGGCCTGCGTCGGCCGAGCGGCTCGCGTTCCGCCGGCTCTCCCGAGAGGACGTCGCCTGGGTCGAGCGGGTGGTGCTCGCGGAGGCGGCGTGATCTACGAGGTGTTCAGGCAGGAGCGGAAGGGGCAACCCTTCCAGCACGCCGGTTCCGTCACCGCGCCGAACGGGACCTTCGCCGAGATCTACGCCCGCGAGCAGTACGGGCGCCGCCAGGAGTCGGTGGCGCTGTGGCTCGTCGCGCGTGCTGCCCTCCACGAGATCGACGAGTTTCCCGACGAGTTCGAGATGAAATACCGGCGCGTCGACGGCTACTCGATCAAGGCGCGCCTGCACGAGGCGCGCGAGCGCGCAGGGACGCTCGACATGTCGCCGGGGGCGGGCGAGTGAGCGACCGCACGGATCTCGTGCTCGCGATCGCGGACGACGAGCTGATCCTCGGCTGGCGCAACTCCGAGTGGACGGGCATCGCGCCCTTCCTCGAGGAGGACGTCGCGTTCTCCTCGATCGCGCAGAACGAGATCGGCCACGCACGCGCCCTCTACGAGCTCGCCGCCGCCGAGCTCGACACGACCGCCGACCAGCTCGCGTTCGACCGTTCGCCCGAGGAGTACCGGTCGGCGCCGCTCGTCCAGCTCCGCCGCCTCGAGTGGGCCAGGACGATCGCGCGGCACTGGCTGTACGAGACCGCCGACGAGATCCGGCTCGGCGCGCTGAAGGCTTCCGACGATCCCGAGATCGCGGGCCTCGCGGCGAAGATGGATCGCGAGGAGACCTATCACCGCATGCACGCGAACATGTGGGTCGACCGCCTGCTCGGAAGCGAGGAAGGTCGAGCGAGGCTCGACGAGGCGGTCGGGGAGCTGTGGCCGTACGCCCTCGGCGTGCTCGACGACGACCTCCGCCCGGAGCTCCGCGCCCGCGCCGAGGAGCGGCTCGGCCGCTCGCTCCCCGACGTCGAGCCGGTCCCGCGGAGGGTGCACGAGGCGGAGCTCGCGGAGCTGTGGGAGGAGATGACCTCGGTGCGGCGCTCGGCGCCGGCCGGCGCCCGATGGTGACGGCGGACGAGGTCTGGGAGGCACTCGCCGAGATCCCCGACCCGGAGATACCCGTCATCTCGATCGTCGACCTCGGCGTCGTCAAGGGCGTCACGATCGAGGGCGACGCGGTGCACGTCGACTTCACCCCGACGTTCATGGGGTGCCCCGCGCTCGACACGATGCGGAACGCGATGGAGGCGACGATCGCCGAGCTGGGCGCGACGCCGGACGTCCACGTCCGTCTCGACGACTCCTGGTCGACCGACGACATCACACCGGAGGGACACGCGAAGCTCCGCGCCGCCGGGTTCGCCCCGCCGGCGCCGCGTGCGGCCGGGAAGCTGGAACTCGTCCAGCTCGAGCGCGGATTCCGGTGCCCGTACTGCGGGTCGACGCAGACGAGGCTCGAGAACCTGTTCGGCCCCACCCCGTGCCGCTCGATTCGCTACTGCGAGGACTGCCGCCAGCCGTTCGAGCAGTTCAAGACGATCTAGTCGCGCAACGCAGGAAACACTGTCGCAGAGCGGGATCACGGCGTTTCACGGCCGCGTCTTGTACCGCGAGTTTGTACCGGAGCGGTGCCCCGCACCGTCCGTCCGAGCGGCGGCGTCAATGCGGAAGCGGCCCGGCTTGGATGAGGCCGAGCTTCTGAGCGACGGCTACTCGAGCACGCCCGGCCACGACAGTCCGCCGTAGCCGATCTCGCCGCGATCGGCCCCAACGGAGGCTGGCGCTCCAGCGGATGGGATCCGAGCATCAGTGGCTTCCCCGATGCCCACACGACGAGCGCGCTCCAAGCTCTGTGCGGAAAGGGGTTTACATGCGCCGGTTCGCGTTGCCTCTTGGCGGACTCGCTGCCCTTGTTGCTGGCGTTGCGTTCGCCTCGTTTGCGAGCGCGACGAAGGCAGAGACACGATGGGTACTCGCCCAGGGAAGCACGCTCGTGTGGCGGGCGGCACTCGCTGCGCTCGTCTTCGCCCTCTCGCTGACGCCCGCTGGGTTCCTCGTCGAATCGAACGACGAGCAGGAGACGAGCGGCCCCAGCTTGCCCACGTACTCGCTCGACGGGGAGTTGCTTGCGTTCACGAGCGATCGGAGCGGTAGAAACGAGCTTTACGTCGCCCGGACTGGCGCTGCGGCACACAGGATTACCGACTCGGAACATGGTGTGGGGGCTCCCGCCTGGTCACCGGACGGCTTGAACATCGTCTTCTCCGCGCAGAGCGGCAAGGAGTGGCCCGATCGTGAGTTGAGCGGGCTCTTTGTCATCAATCGAGACGGGAGCGGACTCCGACAGCTCACGCGCGGCGAGGACTACTCCGCTTGCTGGGCCGCGGACGGGAAGACGATCGTGTTCGAGCGGGGCCTGGTGAGCCAAGAACTGCGGGCTATTGACCCGGACGGCGCGAACGGACGGCGTCTTCTCCGTGACGCCTCGACGCCAGCGTGCTCGCCGACGGATTCCCGCATCGCCTTCGAGACGGGTGGAGCGGGCATTGGCGTTCTCGACCTGGACAGCATGAAATGGCGCACGGTCGTGCAAATGACCGAGGCGGTGGAGGTGTCTTCGCCGACCTGGTCACGGAACGGGCGGACGATCGCGTTCGAGGTCTGGCGGCCGCGCGAGGCGAGTGACCCAGAGATCAGTTCCTGGGTGCTTCAGTGGTACTTCACGGACCTCTACCGCATCGGTGCCGACAGCACCGACCTGACGCGGCTGACCGACAACACCGTCGGCGACCGCTGGCCCTACTGGTTGCCGGATGGACGGATTGTCTTCATCAGCAACCGTGCCGGGCCTGACGATCTGACTAACAGCGACGCCTCGGAGTACTACGTGATGAACGCCGACGGATCGGGCGTTGAGCGCTTCCCCTGGGATCCTCGTTACTCGTGACCACCCCGACCGCGTCCCGCATGCGCTGGGACGGGTCCTTCTCGAACGCCACCGCGTGTGAGTCGCCTGCACAGGCAACCCACGCGGAGCTCGAGCACGAAGGCGCCGGCCGGGCTCCGAGCGAGCTATTGCAGACTCGGAGCCGCTCCCGTGCGACGCGCGAAGTGACGCCTACCCCGGCGGTGCCCTGAGTGGGGCACTCTCACCCATGCCGACGATGCGAGGCGTTCCTTGAGCGATCGCCCAGGGGTCCCAGGTCGGAGTCGCGGGGAGTCCGTAGTTCCGAGCAGTAATGGCTCAGAGGACGTGCGGATGCTGATCGGGCGGAGACCCGGCATCGTTCTGGCGTGACTCCGCACACGAACCGTGGCGCGGCTCGACTGCCACCGAGCCATTCGACGATCTTCCGTCAGTTCACGACTGAGTTCGCGATCGTCCTCGTCGTCCTGGTCGGGCTCATCACCGGCTCGGTGCTCCACATCCTCGGTGCCGACACCCCGGCAGATTTCGTCTGGGCCGGCGCCGCCGTGATCGTTCTCGGGCCCCTCGTCTGGTCGGTCGCACGCAGCCTCGCACATCGCGATGTGGGCGTCGATGCGATCGCACTCCTCGCAATCGCTGCTGCGCTCATCCTCGGTGAATACCTCACCGCCGTGATCGTCTCCCTCATGCTCGCCGGCGGCAATGCCCTGGAGGCGTCGGCCAACGCCCGCGCCCGACGCGAGCTGCGTCTCCTCGTCGAACGGGCTCCGCGAATCGCGCACCGGCGTCGCGGCGCGCTCGTGGAGGAGGTCGGGGTCGAAGAGCTCGTTCCAGGAGACGTGGTCGTGATCCGTGCGGGTGAGGTCGTCCCGGCGGACGGCGTGATGTCCGATGGCGCGGAGGCGGTCATCGACGCCTCGGCACTCACCGGTGAGCCGCTTCCGGTAACCGTGCGCCCCGGTGGAGAAATCCTCAGCGGCACGGCAAATGCGGCCGACGCGTTCGACCTCGTGGTCACCCGCCCATCGGCGGAGAGCGCGTACGCCGCGATCGTAAGGCTCGTCGAAGGCGCTACCGAGCAGCGCGCGCCCTTCGTACGCCTAGCCGACCGCTACGCAGCACTCTTTCTTCCGCTGACGATTCTGGTCGCAGGGGGCGCCTGGGTCGCCTCCGGAGATCCGACGCGCATGCTTGCTGTACTCGTAGTGGCTACGCCCTGCCCACTCATCCTCGCAGCGCCGATCGCGCTCGTGTCCGGGCTCTCCCGCGCCGCTCGCGTCGGTGTGATCGTGAAGGGCGCGGGCGTCATCGAACAGCTCGGCCGGGCGCGCACGGTGCTCTTCGACAAGACGGGGACGCTCACGCTCGGGTCACCGGAGGTCGAGCGGATCGTCCCTCTGAACGGCGTCGGGGCGACCGAGGCACTTCGGCTTGCAGCGTCGCTCGACCAGCTCTCGGCGCACATTCTCGCGGAGGCTCTTGTCCACGACGCCGAGCGTCGTGGCCTCCGTCTGACGTCACCGACCGACGTGCGCGAGCAACCCGGCTCTGGGATCGCCGGCACCGTCGATCGTCGCGCCGTCGTAGTCGGCGCCGCAAGTTGGCTCGAAGAGCTCGGCTTCACTGGCACCCGAGTCGCAGCGAGGGCATCGAACGGTAGAACTGACGTTGGTCGCGCGAAGGTGTTCGTCGGAGTCGATGGCCAACTCGCGGCGATAATCGTGATGGCGGATCACCTGCGTGACGACGCCGTCGGTTTGACCGCGTCACTACGTGAGACAGGGATCCGGCACGTCGCACTCGTCAGCGGCGACAGCGCGTCCGTAGCCGAAGAGATCGGACGGCTCGCCGGCGTCGACCGCGTGTACTCGGAGCAGGGCCCCGAAGACAAGCTCGACGTGGTGAAGGCACTTCGAGCCAGAGGTGAGCTCTGCCCGGTGGTGATGGTCGGTGACGGAATCAACGACGCACCGGCGCTCGCTCTCGCGGACGTCGGAATCGCACTCGGTGCACAAGGAGCGACGGTCTCCTCGGAGACGGCGGACGTCGTGATCACCGTCGACCGCGTCGACCGCGTCGCACACGCCCTTCGCATCGGGCGTCGGTCGCTCGGCATCGCGCGGCAGAGCGTACTCATCGGCATGGGCCTAAGCCTCGCCGCGATGGCGGTAGCGGCAGCCGGCTACCTGCCACCGGTCTACGGTGCTCTCCTTCAGGAGGGGATCGACGTAGTCGTGATCGTCAATGCCTTGCGCGCGCTCAGGGGGTAAGCCCGGTAGACGTAAAGTCGACCTGCCTTGGAGCCAGATCCGGTGCAAGCTTGCGAACCGCCTCGATGCAGCGCAGGCCCGCACGAACAATGCATCCGGCGCCCGATTCACTAGAGGGCCGGCACCGCCGCCGCCGCGCGGTGCCAGCCCTTCCTGTCTGCCGCGACTAGCGGCGGAACGTGCGCGTCGCGGGCAGGCTCGTGCGGCCTGACGCATCTCGCGCGCGCAGCGTGATCGTGTAGCGCCCGGGCCCGCGGAACCGCTGGGCCGGAAGCCAGCTGCGGGTATAGGCGCCGCACGGGCGAGGCGGGACGCGCGTCGCGAAGCGCCTCAGTGCCGGGCGAACGCCGGGTCGCGTCTCGCGCACGAGGATCCCCAGGTTGCGTGTCTGATCGTCACAGACGCGGAAGCGGACGTAGATCCGCGCACCCAGGAACGTGACCTTCAGGATTCTGAGCGTCGGACGCGCATTGGTCACCGGCGTCGTCGGCTCGACGACGGCCGTCGGCGCCGAGGTCGCCACGCCCGAACGTCCGTCCTTGCGGGCGGTCACCTGCACACGCAGCCGAAAGCCGAGATCGCCGAGACGCACGCCATACGTCCGGCCGGTGGCTCCGATGACGTCGGCACACGTGATCGCGTCGATGTTGCAGCGCTGCCACTGGAACGCGAACGACGTCGGATTCCCGGTCCAGGTGCCTTCGCTCGCGCTGAGCTCCTGACCGACGCGCGCCTCACCCGTGATCGTCGGACGCGACGTGTTCGTGAGTGGCGCAGCGTTCGACTGGACGACGTCGGATTGCTCCGATCGAGCATTCGTCGAGCCGTCGACATTCGTGGCGGTTACACGGACGCGCAGCGTGTTGCCGACGTCCACTTGTCCGAGTCGATACGTCTGGCCGTCCGCGGCAAGCAGCACGCACGAGTTGCCGAGCTGGTTGCAGCGAAGCCAGCGATAGCGGAAGCTCGTGGGTGCGTTGTCCCACGTGCCGTTGCGTGCGGTGAGGACCTCACCGACACGAGCCGTTCCCGTGACGGTCGGCGGATCGATGTTCACGGGCGCTGCGCTCGGCGCCGCGATGGCGGCAGCGACGGCGATCAAGAGCCAGAGCGCCGCCGTCAGCGCGACCCCCGCACGCGCAGTCAGTCGAGTCTTTCGTTTCTGCGTCATTTCAGATTCCCCCTTTTCGATGCCCTCCATGGGCACGTGACAGATTCCCGAACTGCAAACGCAGGAAACGCCTCGGTCGAGGGACTTACACGATGCAAACGGCAGGAGGCATCACACGATGGCGACACCGAGAACGCGGAGGCTCCGCCCGACGGGCAAGCAGGTCGGCGTCACGTTGGTTTCCTGACAGCCCGTCCGTGGTACTCAGCAAGTCCCGGTCGACCTCTGAGACCGGTTCCAGGGGAGGGCCGCTGGTGGCGATCTGGCCCGTCACGGCGGCCTCCCCCTGCCTGAAATGCCACCTGCTCGCGCGTTAGCGCCGAACTCGGAACGGGTATCAGTCGCGCAGCAACGAAGGGAGAAGAACGTGTCGCTCTGGGTTTGGATTCTGATCATCGTGCTCATCGTCTTGCTGCTCGGTGGGTTCGGATACTCCCGCAGGTAGCTGATGGCCGTGGGTAAGACGCTTCCAGTCGAGGATCCGGCCGCGGGTCGAGCTGAGGAGCGCCTCGACCCACCGCAGCCCCGCGAGCGACGAATGGCGCGTCTCTTCCGACGCTGGCCCGCCTTGAGCGAGGGCGAGCACAGGGAGCTGCGCGCGCTCTGGCGCGAGCGGATGCGTCGGGCGAGACGGAAGGCAGAGGACACCTAGTCAACCTCGTCACGGAGCAGGCCCGACGCCTCGGGGGCGATTGGACTGCGACGTCACCGGGTACCTACCTGCTTGTCGTAAATACGGAATCTCCTAGGGAAGGGGAAAGTCGTGGGAATCAGTCTCAGCATTCTTCTGATTGCGGTTGGTGCGATCCTCGCGTGGGCAGTCAACGCCGAAGTGGCGGGGATCGACATCCAGGTCGCTGGAATCATCCTCGTGGTGGTCGGTGTGATTGGGCTCATCACCTCGCTCATCTTCTGGTCGAGCTGGGGCGGGTTCGGCAACCGTGACGCATCCGGCACGCAGAACACGACAGTCGTAGACCGCTAGTTCGCATCCCGGCGGACGACACTCCAGGCGCTCCTTCGGGAGCGCCTGCTTTGTATTGATGTCCGCCGCTCGACAGGCGTTAGCCGGCGCGGCGGAGGTTCGGCCTTCGCCGCGACACGGTCGACGCGGCTCCGTGACGTATCTCGATCGCGGGATGTAGGTCGATACCGGCAATCTCGAAGCTCCGCATGACCGTCGGAGTCGGATTGAGGAGGATCAGCGAATGCGATCGGGCAAGCCCAAGAATGGCGTGCAGGCCTGCGCTGTCGACATGGATCACGTCCGCGAGATCGAGGTGTAGCTCTTCGCTGGGCGGAAACCTGTCGAGGGCCGCTGTGAACTGCGGCAGCGTGGAGAAGTCGAGATCTCCGGTCAAGCGAAAGCCGCGTTCGTCAGGGAGCGCTGCGATGTCGAAGTCAGCCACGACGGGATATAGGTTCCCACTCCTAGGTCGAGTTACTCCAGTCACGGTTCGAAACCGCCGGCCTGGCCGTCCTGACGAGGCGCACGGCTCAGCCGGCCTCGGGGCGTGACCGTCGCGCCGCAGGGGCTGCTCCACGAAGCGCCGAGTTAACGATTCGGCGCGTAGACAAGAGCGACCAAGGGTGATATATCAGCGGCGCGCGCATGACGGAGACCGCCGAGCCAGCTCTCGAGGCACCGAGGCACCGCGTCGACTACTCCAGTCCTCCGGCGATCCGAGCCGAAGGGGTCTGGAAGGTCTTCGGGCCGCACGGCGAGCGGCTCGTCGGGTCACCCGAAGCCGACCTCCCGCGGGCCGAGCAACGGGCGAAGACGGGATGCGTCGTCGCGGTGAAGGACGTCTCGCTCGAGGTCTGGCCCGGCGAGGTGTTCGTCGTCATGGGTCTCTCGGGCTCCGGCAAGTCGACGCTCGTGCGCACGCTCATCCGCTTGATCGAGCCCACGGCCGGGAAGATCGAGATCGTCGGGCAGGACGTGATGGCGGCGGGTCGCACGCAGCTCCGCGACCTGCGGCGCAACTCGGTCGCGATGGTCTTCCAGCACTTCGGGCTCCTCGCCCACCGGCGCGTGATCGACAACGTCGCCTTCGGGCTCGAGGTGCAGGGCATGAGCAAGAAGGACCGCATGCGACGCGCGCACGAAGTGCTGGAGCTCGTCGGACTCGAGGACGTCGCGAACCAGTTTCCCGACCAGCTGTCCGGCGGGATGCAGCAGCGCGTGGGCGTCGCGCGCGCATTCGCAGCGAATCCGGACGTGATGCTGTACGACGAGCCGTTCAGCGCCCTCGACCCCCTGATCCGCCGCGACATGCAGGACGAGGTCACACGCCTGCAGCGTGAGATCGGCAAGACGACGATGTTCATCACGCACGACTTGCCGGAGGCACTCCGCCTCGGCGACCGCATCGCGATCATGCGCGACGGCGCCATCGTGCAGCTGGGCACGGCCGAGGAGCTCGTCGGCTCGCCGGCGGACGAGTACGTCGAGAACTTCACGCGTGACATTGCGCGCAGCCACGTGCTCACGCTCCGCTGGATCATGCGCGACCCGCAGCCGGACGACCCCACCGACGGCCCGAAGCTCGACGTGGGAACCACCATGCGCAGGGCGCTTCCGGCGTTGGCCGAGAGCGAGCGGCCGGTCTGCTGCGTCGAGGACGGACGGATCGTGGGGATCGTCGACCGGGACGCGGTCCTACGGGCGATCGCCGAAGAGGAGGGCTAGCCCGTGTCGACCATCACGGAGGCGAGAGCAGTCACCACCCCGGTCGTCTCGCACGTCCCCTGGTGGCGCGGCAAGATCGTCCAGGTCGCGGCCGTCGTCGGGGCAATGTGGCTCGCCTACCAGGGCTGGGGGACCGAGTATCCCTGGCCGTCGGACCTCGTCTGGAACGGGCTGCAGGCGCGGTTCGACTCGATCCAGTCCTACCTCATCGACCAGCG
This sequence comes from Gaiellaceae bacterium, assembly GCA_035764775.1. GTDB lineage: Bacteria > Actinomycetota > Thermoleophilia > Gaiellales > Gaiellaceae > GMQP-bins7. Next base: position 12,787 of record DASTYQ010000047.1, on the reverse strand, counting down.
GCTCGAGGGCGGCGGCGGGTTGCTCTTCACGGTGTTCGACGGCTTCCGCGCCTTCGCCGACAACCTCGTGACGTGGTTCAACGACCTGCTCGTCTGGCTCACATGGATCGGAACGACGGTCGCGGGCACCCTTCTCGCCTGGCGCTTCGGCGGCATGCGCGCAGGCGCCTGGGCGCTCGGCGCGTTCGCGACGTTCGCGGTCTGCGGCCTGTGGGCCGAGAGCATGGAGACGCTGGCACTCATGCTCGCCGCGGTCGGGTTGTCCGTCCTGATCGGCGTGCCGCTCGGAATCGCCGCCGGACGGTCGCGGCGGTTCAACCGCGCGATCACGCCGCTCCTCGACGCGGCCCAGATCGTTCCCGCCTTCGCCTACCTGATGCCGGTCGTGCTCTTCTTCTCGATCGGATACGCGGCGGCCGTCGTCGCGACCATGATCTACGCAATCCCGCCGTGCATCCGCATCACGGCGCTCGGCATCCGCCGCGTACCCGTGAACACGGTGGAGGCAGCCGCGTCGATGGGCGCGACGAACCGTCAGATGCTCACGAAGGTGCAGCTGCCGATGTCCCGCCGCATGCTGCTCCTCGGACTCAACCAGACGATCATGTTCGCCCTCTCGATGGTGGTCATCGCAGGGCTCATCGGCGGGGGTGGGCTCGGAGCGGTCGTGAACTCCGGTCTCTTCTCGAACCCGGCGCTCGCGATCCTCGCAGGCACCGTGATCGTGGTCATGGCGATGGCCTTCGACCGGATCACGGAGGCGGTCGCCGACCGTACGGATCCCACCAAGCGCCATCTCGACGCGGCGGCGAGGCGACGACTCCGCGTCGAGTCACTCGTCGTGGTCGCGGCGATCGCGGGCACGGTCGTCGTCGCCAAGGCCATCGGTGTGAGCGGCGAGTTCCCCCAGAGCGCGGGAATCCGGCAGCGTTCCGTCACGGCGCAGGAGTGGCTGCTCGCACAGATCCAGAAGGTGCTCGACTACGTCGCCGACCCGACGACGTGGGTCTTCCAAATCACCGATGCGATCGGCACCTTCATCCTCACGAAGCTCCTGCTGCCGCTGCAGGCATTCCTCGTGGAGGCGCCGTGGTTCACGACGCTCGGCGGCCTCGTGCTGATCGCGTTCGTCATCTCTGGCCTGCGCCCGGCGATCACGACGTTCTTCATGCTCGCCCTCATCGGCTTCATGGGCGTGTGGGCGCTCGCGATGGACACGCTCTCGCAGGTTCTCGTGGCGACGCTCATCGCCGTCGTCCTCGGCTTCGGTCTCGGGGTGTGGGCGTCGGAGAGCCGGACGGTCTCGGGGATCATGCGCCCGATCAGCGATGTGCTGCAGACCCTGCCGCAGCTCGTCTACATCATCCCGTTCATCTACCTGATGCCGGTCTCGATCGTCCCCGGGATCGTGGCGGCGGTGCTGTATGCGTTCCCCGTCGTCGTCCGGCTGGTCGAGCGGGGCCTCAAGGACGTCGCGCCCGAGACGGTCGAGGCCGCCGGTGCGTTCGGCGCGACCCGCGGCCAGATCCTGCGCAAGGTGAAGATCCCCCTCGCCGGCGACGCGATCATGCTCGGCGTCAACCAGGGGATCATCATGGTGCTCGCCGTCGTCGTGATCGGCGGCCTCGTCGGATCGGGTGGCCTCGGCTACGAGGTCGCACAGGGGCTCGTCCGAGGGCAGTTCGGACAGGGCGTGATCGCCTCGATCGCGATCCTCGCGCTCGGGATCGTGCTCGATCGGGTCACCCAGGGGGCACGGCAGGCGAGGAAGGAGGAGATCGCGTGAGTCAGTTCTCAACGAAGGAGGGTGGTCGGATGTCAGATCGTCAGCGGGGCGGCAGGGGGGTCGGCCTCGTCGCACTTGCAGTCGCGGTAGCCGCGCTCGTCGCCGTCGCAGTCGCGTCGGCGAGCGGCACGAGGCAGGCGGCGTGCGGGGACGTGGTCCTGAACGAGAACTCGTGGGTGGGCTCGACGGCGAACGTCTACGTCGTCAAGAACGTCCTCGAGAAGCGGCTCAAGTGCAAGGTCACGGTGACGAACATCACCGAGAACCAGCCGAGCTTCCAGGCCATGGCCGACGGCAAGATCGACGTGGTGCTCGAGGACTGGGACAACACGCTCGTCCCGTCGAACAAGAAGTACCTGACGAGCAAGGCCGTCGTCCCGGTCGGAGGCAACGGCATCACCGGCGTCATCGGCTGGTACATCCCGCGTTACCTGCTCAAGCAGTACCCGCAGTTCAAGACCTGGAAGGGGCTGAAGGGCAAGGAGAGCGTCTTCAAGACGGCCGAGTCGTCACCCAACGCCGGGACGTTCCTGGGCGGTGACCCCTCCTACGTCCAGAAGGACCGCGCGCTGATCAAGGAGCTCGGCCTCGACCTCAAGCATGTGGTCTCGGGAGCCGAGCCGGCGCAGGTCGCGCGCTGGACGCAGCTCTACAAGCAGAAGAAGCCCGTGCTCTTCTACTGGTACGACCCGCAGTACCTGAACGCGGTGTACGACCTCGTCCGCTTGCAGCTCCCGAAGCGGTTCAAGGGCTGCCTCGACGACGAGAAGGTGAAGGGCAAGCACGCGTGCGAGTACCCCTCGTACGGACTCGACAAGCTCGTCTCGAGCGAGTTCGCGAAGAGCGGGTCGCCGGCGCTCAAGGTGATCAGGAAGTTCAGCTGGACATCGGCGGACCAGAACTTCGTCGCGAACCTCATCTCGGGGAAGCACATGGACAAGGACAAGGCGGCTGCGGTCTGGGTCGCGAAGAACAAGGCCAAGGTCAACGCCTGGCTCAAGTGACCGACCGGCTCGGGCGGGGGCCTCGGGCCCCCGCCCGGCCATCGCCGCCCATGACCACACCCGCACTCTCCATCCACCAGCCCGAGGCGGCGGACGCTCGTTCGCTCTCGGACCAGGCCTATTACCGCATCCGCGAACTGATCGTCACGCTCGAGCTGCCCCCGGGCTCGCTCGTCTCGGAGCGCGAGCTCATGGAGCGGCTCGGCCTCGGTCGTACGCCGGTCCGCGAGGCGCTGCGCGCGCTCGCCCGCGAACGCCTTGTGGAGGTCTATCCGCGGCGAGGGATGTTCGTCTCGAGCGTCGACGTCCGCGACCTCGCCGGCCTCTCCGAGGTGCGAAACACACTCGAGCCCGGCGCGGCGAGACTCGCGGCCGAGCGGGCGACGCTGGCCGACCGCGAGGCGATCGACGCGCTGCTCGAGGAGCTCGAGCAGGTGCACGACAGCCCGGACGAGCGGGCGCTCATCGACCTCGACCAGCGCATCCACCGACACGTGTATCGGAGCGCCCACAACCCGTTCCTCGAGGAGACGCTGAACGAGTACTACGTCCTCACGCTCCGGATCTGGTTCCTCGCGCTCGACCGCGTCGCGCGCCTCGAGGACGCCGTCCAGGAGCATCGCGAGCTCCTCGCGGCGATCCGGGACGGCGACGGCGAGCGGGCCGAGGACGCGATGCGACGGCACGTGGCGGGTTTCGAGAGCGCGATTCGTCGCGTTCTCTGAGCGGTTATATATTTCTCTTTTCCGTAGTCATATATCAGCAGGAGCGTGAATGACCCTCCCCCGCCAGGCCCGCGCAGTCGTCATCGGCTGCGGCATCGTCGGTAACTCGGTCGCGTACCACCTCACCGACCAGGGCTGGTCGGACGTGGTGCTCCTCGACAAGGGGCCGCTGCCGAATCCGGGCGGCTCGACCGGACACGCGTCGAACTTCATCTATCCGGTCGACCACTCGAAGGAGATGACGCAGCTGACGCTCGAGAGCGTGCGCCAGTACGAGGAGATGGGCGTGTTCACGGAGTCGGGTGGGCTCGAAGTCGCCCGCACCGAGGAGCGGATGGAGGAGCTGACGCGCCGTGTCGCATCGGCCAAGTCCTGGGGGATCGAGCCGGTCTCGCTGGTCACGCCGGCCGACGTGAAGGAGCTCGTGCCGTACATCGACCAGACGGTGATCCTCGGCGGCTTCTACACGCCTTCGGTGGGCGTCGTCGACTCGCTGCGAGCCGGGACGATCATGCGCACACGCGGTCAGGAGTCCGGAGCGCTCACCGTCTCCGCGAACACGGAGGTCGTCGGCATCGACGTCGAGGGTGGTCGCGTCCGGCGCGTGCGGACCACCGAGGGCGACGTCGACGCGGAGATCGTGGTGATCGCATGCGGCGTGTGGAGCCCGAGGCTCGCGCGCATGGCGGGCGCGTCCATCCCGCTCACTCCGGCGGTCCACCAGATGATCGACATCGGACCGGTGCCGCGCTTCGAGAAGGCCGCACGGAGCATCGAGTTCCCGATCGTCCGCGACATGGACACGAACATGTACGAGCGGCAGGACGGGACGTCGCTCGAGATCGGCTCCTACGCCCACCGCGCGATCCAGTACGAGCCCGAGGACCTGCCGTCGGTCGAGGAGGCTGCGCTCACTCCGACCGAGTTCCCGTTCACCCAGGACGACTTCAACCTGCAGCTGGAGCAGGCGCTCGAGCTGATGCCGGAGATCGTCGGCGACGAGTCCGTCGGCATCAAGTACGCGATCAACGGGATCCTTTCCCTCACTCCCGACGGGATGCCGATCCTCGGCGAGCTCCCCGAGGTCGGCGGACTCTGGTCGGCGGCCGCGGTGTGGGTCAAGGAAGGCCCCGGCGTCGGCAAGTCGCTCGCCGAGTGGATGGTGCACGGCGAGTCGCACATCGACCTCCACTCCTCGGACGCCGCGCGGTTCTGGGAGCATCAGAAGTCCTCGACGCACGTGAAGGCGCGCACCGCCGAGGGCTTCAACAAGACGTACGGGATCGTGCACCCGCTCGAGCAGTGGGCCTCGAACCGGGATGTGCGTCTCTCGCCGTACCACGCGCGGGAGCAGGAGCTGGGCGCGGTGTTCTTCGAGGCCGCAGGCTGGGAGCGGCCGCAGTGGTACGAGTCGAACGCGCCGTTGCTCGAGGAGTACGGCGACCGCGTGGGACGCCGCGAGTCCGAGTGGGATGCGCGCTGGTGGTCTCCGATCATCAACGCAGAGCACCTCGCGATGCGCGACCGGGCCGGGATCTTCGACCTCTCCGCGTTCGCGATCTTCGACGTGTCCGGGCCGGGCGCGCTCGACGCGCTGCAGCAGGTCTCGATGCGCCAGTGCGACGTGGCCGTCGGTCGGGTCGTGTACACGCCGTGGCTCTCGCCGAGCGGCGGGTTCAAGTCCGACCTCACGATCATGCGTCTCGGCGACGAGCACTTCCGCGTCGTCACCGGCGGCGCACACGGCATGGCCGACCACAAGTGGCTCCGCGATCACCTGCCGAGCGACGGGTCCGCACAGCTCGCGGAGCTGACGTCCGCCTGGTCGACACTGGGCCTCTGGGGGCCGCGAGCGCGGGACATCCTCGCCTCGCTCACGAGCGCCGACGTCTCGCACGAGGGGTTCCCGTTCGCGACGTGCCGGACGATCGAGATCGGCCCCGTACGGGTGCTCGCCTCGCGGATCTCCTACGTCGGCGAGCTCGGCTGGGAGCTCTACGTTCCCAGCGAGCAGGGCGCGCGGCTGTGGGACCTGGTGTGGGAGGCCGGCCGCGCGCACGGCGCCGTGCCGTGCGGCATCGGCGTCTACGGCACGACGGGCCGGCTCGAGAAGTGCTACCGCGCATTCGGCACCGAGCTCGAGAGCGAGTACACCGTCGTCGAGGCGGACATGGCGTGGGGGAAGGTCAAGGAGCAGGACTTCGTCGGGAAGGAGGCGCACCTCCGCCACCGCGACGAGGCTCCAGCCGCGATCCTCTGCACGCTCACGGTCGACGACCACACGTCGTCCGCGGGCGTCGCGCGCTTCCCGATGGGACGCGAGCCGATCCTCACCCGTGACGGACAGCCGATCGTGGACGCGAAGGGACGCCGGTCGTACGTGACGAGCGCGGGCGCGGCGCCGTCCGTAGGCAAGCACGTCCTCCTGGCATACGTCCCGCCGGAGCGCGCGGAGGCCGGAGCGCAGCTCGCCGTCGAGTACATGGGGGAGCGGTACCCGGTGACGCTCGACGTCGTCGGCTCCGCGCCGATCTTCGATCCCGAGAACTCCCGGATCCGCTCGTGAAGGTGCTCGTCTGCGTGAAGCGTGTCCCCATGACGGGCGGGAAGATCGTGCTCACCGAGGACTCACGGGCGATCGAGACGAAGCACCTCGGCTTCACGATCAGCCCGCACGAGGAGTGCGGGGTCGAGGAGGCCGTGCGGCTGGTCGAGGCCCACGGGGGTGAGTCGGTCGTCCTGACGCTCGGCCCGCCCGAGGCCGAGGAGCAGCTCCGCGACGCGATGGCGCTCGGTGCGGACCGAGCCATCCACCTGGTGACGGACGAGGACGAGTGGGACGCTCAGGCGACGGCGGGGGCGATCGTCGACGCCGTGCGAGCGGACGAGGCGGCGACCGGCGCGTACGACCTCGTCATCTTCGGGAACGAGTCCGCCGACTCCGGTGGCTACCAGGTCGGGATCCGTGTCGCGTACGCGCTCGGCAGGCCGGTCGCGACGGGTCTGAAGGGCGTCACCGCGGAAGGCACGACGGTGCGCTGCGAGCAGGAGGCCGCCGGCGGGCGCGACGTGTACGTGCTCCCGCTGCCGGCAGTCGTCACCGTCCTCGAAGGCCTCAACCTGCCGCGCTACCCGTCGGTGCCCTCGAAGCTCCGGGCACAGAAGAAGCCCGTCGACGCGAGCTCGCCGGCGAGACCGGAGTCACGCCTCGAGCTGCTGAGGCTCGTCGTTCCCGAGAGTCAGGGCAAGGAGGCGGAGATCCTCGGCCACGGTCCCGACGCCGCACCGGCCGTCGTCGAGGTGCTCCGGCTCAGCGGAGTCGCATAGATGGCCACGCTCGTCTACGTCGAGGAACCCGGCGACCTGACCCAGCAGACGCTGGCGTTGGCACGGAGTCTCGGCGGCCCGCTGTACGCCTTCACGGCCGGCGACACGGTCGCCGTGAGCGGCGTCGAGATGGTCCACCACGCCGACGCCGACGCGTTTCGGAGCTACGCGCCCGCTGCGCTGGCGCGCGCTCTCGTCGAGCTCGTGGAGGCGCACAAGCCGGCGGCCGTCGTGGCCGCAGGCACACCCCGGGGCAACGAGGTGCTCGCACGAGTCGCGGCCATCAAGGACCTGCCCTTCGCGGCCAACTGCACCGCCTTCGAGTCCGGTCGTCCGGGCTCGGTCACGCGCACGCGTTGGGGCGGCAGCCTCCTCGAGGAGGCACGTGTCCACGCCGAGACGCTGCTCCTGACCGTGCAACCGCATTCCGTTCAGGGCGAGCCGGCGTCCGGCGAGCCGGCACCGGTGGAGCACTTCTCGCCGTCACTCCGGGACGAGGACCTCGTCGTGACCGTCCGCGAGCGGGTCGGCTCGAGCGCCGGCGGCGTCACCCTTGCCGACGCGAAGGTCGTCGTCTCGTGCGGCCGGGGCGCAGGATCGCCGGAGGGATTCGGGATCATCGAGGAGCTCGCCGGCCTGCTCGGCGGAGCCGTCGGCTGCTCGCGCGCGGTCACGATGGCCGGCTGGCGCCCGCATACGGACCAGGTGGGCCAGACCGGGACGAAGATCGCGCCCGACGTCTACATCGCGTGCGGCATCTCCGGTGCGACGCAGCACATGGCCGGGTGCAAGGGAGCGAAGACGATCCTCGCCATCAACACCGACCCCGAGGCGCCGATTCTCGCGAGCGCCGACTACGCGGTCATCGGCGACCTGCACGAGGTCGTCCCCGCGATCTCCGCAGAGCTCAGAAAGGAAAGGACGGGCTGAGCACCTCGGCGAGCGTCGCCTCGACGGTCGTGCTCGTCGTCGCGATCGCGGTCGCCGGCGCGCTGTTCGCGCGGCGCACGCTGTTCCTGACGCGGCTCGTACGCGCGGGCAAGCCGACGTTGCGTGCCTCTGACCTGGCCGCTCGCGCGCGCAACGAGGCGACGATCGTGCTCGGACAGCGGAAGCTCCTCCAGCGCGTGGGGCCGGGGCTCATGCACGCGTTCATCTTCTGGGGCTTCCTCGTGCTCTTCCCGACGATCTTCATGGCCTCGGCCGCGATCGTCGATCGCGAGGCCTGGCTGCCGGAGCGGTCGCCGCTCCTCTGGCTCGAGGAACAGGGCTGGTACGCGCTCCTCGTCGACCTCTTCGCCGTCCTCGTTCTCGCGGGTGTGGCCGCAGCTTTCTGGATTCGCAAGGTGCAGCGGCCCCGGCGCTTCGAAGGAAGCCACCTGGGAGAGGCGGATCTCATCCTCGCGCTCATCGCAGGCATCGTCGCGAGCCTCCTTCTCTGGCATGCCACGCTCATCGCGCTCGGCCTGAACCCGTGGCCGGCCGGGTGGTCGCCGGTGTCCGACGCGCTGTCGGGCCTCTTTGCCGACGACACGCAGACGGAGGTGCTCGAGCGCGTCTTCGTGTGGGCGCACGTCCTGCTGATCCTCACGTTCCTCGCCTACCTCCCGCACTCGAAGCACCTGCACATCGGCACCGCGGCGTTCAACGTGTTCTTCTCGCGGACGCGTGCGCGCGGGAGACTCGAGCCGCTCGACTTCGGGGTCGAGGACGAGGGGTCCATGCGCTTCGGCGCCGGAACGGCCGCCGACCTCACGTGGAAGCAGATGCTCGATGCGATGTCGTGCACCGAGTGCGGCCGCTGCCAGGACGCGTGCCCGGCGTTCGCGACCGGCAAGGTGCTCTCGCCAAAGCTGCTCGTCATGGGAATCCGCGACCAGTTGTTCGCGGACGGCCCGGCGCTCCTCTCGGGCGCCGAGCTCACACCGCTCGTCCCCGCGGCGGTGACCGACGAGGTCGTCTGGGACTGCGTCACCTGCGGCGCGTGCGTCGAGGTCTGCCCGGTCTCGATCGAGCACGTCGACCACATCGTCGATCTCCGGCGGAGCCTCGTCATGGTCGACTCCAACCCACCCGCCGAGCTCGAGACGATGCTCCGGGACGTCGAGCGCAACGCGAATCCGTGGGGAAAGCCGCAGACGGAACGCGCGTCGTGGGCAGACGGCCTCGGCGTGCGCATCCTCGAGCCCGGCGATCCGGCGCCCGAGGTCCTGTACTGGGTCGGCTGTGCGGCCTCGTTCGACGAGCGGGCACGCACGTCGGCGATCTCGACGACGAAGCTGCTGCTCGCCGCGGGTCTCGACGTGGCCATCCTCGGCCCGCGCGAGTCGTGTACGGGCGATCCCGCGAGGCGGGCCGGCAACGAGTACGTCTTCCAGTCCTTCGCTCAGACGAACGTGGAGACGCTGAACGAGGCGGGCGTGACGAAGATCGTCGCGAGCTGTCCCCACTGCTTCAACACGCTCGCGAACGAGTACCCGGACTTCGGCGGGCGCTACGAGGTGCTGCACCACTCCGAGCTGCTCGCCGAGCTCGTGCGCGACGGCCGCATCTCGCCCGCCGGGGGCAAGGAGACGATCACGTACCACGACTCCTGCTACCTGGCCCGTCACAACGACGTGCTCGCGGCGCCGCGCGAGCTCGTCGAGCGGATCGGGAGACCCCTCGAGATGGCGCGGAGCGGGAAGAAGACGTTCTGCTGCGGGGCGGGCGGCGCGCACATGTGGATGGAGGAGCGCGGCACGCCGATCAACGAGGAGCGAGCACGCGAGGCCGCGGACACGGGCGCCGGGACGCTCGCCGTGGCCTGCCCCTTCTGCACCGTCATGCTCGACGACGGCGTGCGCCAGACGGGGGGCGGGCTGCGCGTCGCGGACGTCTCGACGCTCCTCCTGGAGAGCGTCGAGCGGGCATGACGAGCTACGACTACGTCGTCGTCGGGGGAGGCTCCGCCGGCTGCGTGCTCGCGAACCGCCTCAGCGCCGACCCCGGCACGCGCGTGCTCGTGCTCGAGGCCGGCCGGACCGACTCCTGGTGGGACGTGTACATCCACATGCCGGCGGCCTTCTCGTTTCCGATCGGAAAGAGGCGCTACGACTGGTGCTACGCGTCGGAGCCCGAGCCGTTCATGGGCGGTCGCCGCGTCGTCCACGCCCGCGGGAAGGTGCTCGGCGGCTCGAGCTCGATCAACGGGATGATCTTCCAGCGCGGGAACGCGCTCGACTACGAGAAGTGGGCCGCCGAACCGGGGCTCGAGCGCTGGAGCTATTCGCACTGCCTGCCCTACTTCAAGCGGATGGAGACGTGCGTGGCCGGGGCCGACGACTATCGCGGCGGCCACGGGCCGCTCGTCCTCGAGCGCGGCCCGGCGACCAACGAGCTCTTCGGCGCCTTCCTCGAGGCGACGACCCAGGCCGGCTACGAGCGGACGCCCGACGTCAACGGCTACCGCCAGGAGGGGTTCGCGACGTTCGACCGCACGATCAGCAAGGGTCGGCGCCGGAGCGCAGCTCGCGCGTACCTGCACCCCGTGTCCCACCGCCCGAATCTCGAGATCCGCTGTCGCGCGTTCGTGACGCGCGTCCTCTTCGACGGCACGCGCGCGGTCGGAGTGGAGGTCTCGCAGCGAGGCGGCTTCGAGCGGATCACCGCCGGCGAGGTGCTCCTGTGCGGCGGCGCGATCAACTCGCCCCAGCTGCTCCAGCTGTCGGGCGTCGGTGACCCCGAGCATCTGCGCTCGGTCGGCGTCGACGTCGTGCACGCGCTTCCCGGCGTCGGCGAGAACCTCCAGGACCACCTCGAGGTCTACGTCCAGCACGCGTGCACGAAGCCGGTGTCCGTCGCGCCCGCGATGAAGTGGCGCAACCGGCCGTGGGTCGGCCTCCAGTGGCTCCTCTTCCGACGCGGTCCGGGCGCCACGAACCACTTCGAGGCGGGCGGCTTCGTCCGTTCGAACGACGAGGTCGCGTACCCGAACCTCATGCTCCACTTCCTCCCGCTCGCGATCCGCTACGACGGCACCCGACCCGCGACCGGGCATGGCTACCAGGTGCACATCGGTCCGATGAACTCGGACGCGCGGGGATCGGTGCGCATCACGTCACGGAATCCCAGGGCCCATCCGGCTCTGCGCTTCAACTACCTCTCCACCGAGCAGGACCGCCGCGAATGGGTCGAGGCGATTCGCTGCGCCCGTGACATCCTCGGCCAGCCCGCGTTCGCCGGGTACGACGCCGGTGAGATCTCCCCCGGCCCCGGCGTCGAGACCGACGAGGAGATCCTCGACTGGGTCGCGCGCGACGCGGAAACAGCGCTCCATCCCTCGTGCACCTGCCGCATGGGGGTCGACGACCACGCGGTCGTCGACCCCGACACGCTCCGCGTGCACGGACTCGAGGGCATCCGCGTCGTCGACGCCTCCGTGATGCCGTTCGTCACCAACGCGAACATCTACGCCCCGGTGATGATGATCGGCGAGAAGGCCGCCGACCTGATCATGGGCAGGTCGCTCCCTCCCGCGCAGGTCCCGTTCTACCGGCACGAGCCGGCCGCAGTCTGAGTCAGCGAGCGTCGTCCGCGAGTCGCCGACTGACCGCCTCGGCGGCGGTCTTGACAGCCGCGGCGACACGCCTCTCGCTCCGCGGTGCGGGGAAGCGATAGGACGGGCCGTGGACGTGGATCGCCGCGATCGCGTTCCCGCGGGCGTCGCGGACGGGCGCTGCGACCGAGTCGATCCCCTCGGCGAACTCCTCGAGGCCCCAGGCGTGCCCGGCCTCGCGGACCTCGGCGAGCCGTGCTCGTAGCTCGTCCGCGTCCGTGACCGTTCTCCGGGTCAACGCGACGAGCCCACCGGCGAGGTAGGCAGTGAGCGCGTCCACCGGCCACTCGGCCAGGAGCACGAGCCCCGACGGCACCGCGTGCAGCGGCGCGCGCGTCCCCGTCCAGTCGCGAACCTGCACCGGGTTGTCCGACTCGACCTGGTCGACGTAGCGGATCTCGTTGCCGTCGGGAAGGCCGAGTCCCGCGTCCTCCCCCAGCTCGGCGACGAGGTCGACGAGCACCGGCCGAGCCGCCGATACGAGGCTCCGCTCGGGCGAGGCCGACGCCGTCAGGGCCTCGACGCCCGGCCCGATCCGCCAGCGCGAGCCGTCGAAGCGCTCGACCGCGTCGACCTCCTCGAGGGTCGCGAGCAGGCGGGCGACGGTCGACTTCGGAAGGCGCACGCGCTCCGCGATCGCCGTGACTCCGGCTGGCCTGTGCGCCACCTCGTCGAGGATGGCGAATGCGCGCTCGAGCGATTGCACCATCGAATGCGATCTCCTAGAATTCCACTGTACAGCACAGTTCCGCATCGTGGAACAGGAGTGATGGCCGACGACACCCTCGATCTGAAGACGCTCACGGACGACGAGCTCGTCGCCCAGATGCACGACGACCTGTACGACGGGCTCGCCGACGAGATCGTCGAGGGCACGGACATCCTCCTCGAGCGCGGGTGGGGTGCGGACAAGGTGCTCAACGACGCGCTCGTCGAGGGCATGCGGATCGTCGGCATCGACTTCCGCGACGGGATCCTGTTCGTCCCCGAAGTGCTGCTCGCGGCGAACGCGATGAAGGCGGGCATGGCGATCCTGCGGCCGCTCCTCGCCGAGACGGGAGCGCAGCGCATCGGCACGGTCGTCATCGGAACCGTGAAGGGCGACATCCACGACATCGGGAAGAACTTGGTCGCGATGATGCTCGAGGGCGCCGGCTTCGAGGTGCACGACCTCGGGATCAACAACCCGGTCGAGAACTACCTCGCCGCGCTCGAGGAGTACGAGCCGGACATCCTCGGCATGTCCGCCCTCCTCACGACGACGATGCCGTACATGAAGGTGGTCATCGACACGCTGAAGGAGAAGGGCATGCGGGACGACTACATCGTCCTCGTCGGCGGCGCGCCG
>DASTYQ010000046.1:0-2613 GCA_035764775.1 Gaiellaceae bacterium | reverse complement strand
CTATCGCCGAGGACGAGTTCGACGACGTCGACCTGATGCTGGCGGCCGGGCGCGCCGGCTTCTACGTCGGCGACGACGCGGCCGCACTGCGATTCCACACACGGATCGTCAACCGCGCCCGCTCGATCGGATCGATCGGATGTCTGGCGATCGCCGGTACACGGCTTGCGCTCGCAGAGACGCTCACGGGGCGCTGGTCGGAGGCGAACGCGACTGCGGAGGACACGCTGCGGTTGGCCGAGGACACGGGTCAGGGCGAGCTCGAGGCACATGCGCTCGTCTGGCTCGCACTGATCGCTGCTTGGCAGGGAGACGAGGACCGCAGCCGCACCTCGCTCGACCGCGCCCGCTCGATCACGGCCCCGCGGCCGATGACCCTGGTCGAGGATGCGTCGCGCTGGGTGCTCGGCACGATCGAGCTCGGAGTCGGTCGCGGAGCGGCGGCGCTGGCACAGCTCGAGCCGATCTCACATCCGGTTTTGGCTTTGCTCGCATCGCTCGACCGAGTGGAGGCCGCAGCCGCATCGGATCGGCCCGAGCTCGCACAAAAGTGGCTCGAGGAGCTCGAGGTGTTTGCGCAGGCGGCAGAGGTCGCGTGGGCACGAGCACGCGTCGCACACTGCAAGGCGGCGCTCGTCGCCGACCCTGCCCAGCGGGAGACGCTCTACGCGGATGCACTGCGCGAGCACGAGGCGTCGTCGCGGCCGTTCGAGCGCGCACGAACCGAGCTCGCCTACGGCGAGTTCCTCCGTCGCCACCGTCGACGCGTCGATGCACGCGAGCACCTGCGTCCGGCACTCGAGACGTTTCTCGCGCTCGGGGCTAGACAATGGGCGGAGCGTGCCCGTGCGGAGCTGCGGGCCAGCGGCGAGAACGCGCGGTCGCGAGGGGCGGACCCTGAGGCGCGCCTGACTGCGCAGGAGTTCCAGGTTGCGCGCTTCGTAGCCAAGGGCCTGTCCAACCGCGAGGTCGGGGCGCAGCTCTTCCTCAGCCCCCGGACGATCGACTTCCATCTCCGCAACGTCTTCGCGAAGCTCGAGATCGCTTCGCGAAACGAGCTCGCGACACTGCAGCTCGACTCGCACGCCCCGGCCCGGTGACAAACCCGGCGATTCACCCGGCGCGACCGACCGCCTAGCTGCACGAGCCTAGTGAGGCGCCAGTCCCGGCGCCCAGTGCAGACGTTGGCGAGTCGAGGAGCCCCAGTCATGACGATCTTTTCCGAGCCGTTCCCGATTGAGACGGCGGGGCTGCCGGCGGCTCACCCCTCCGAGTGGCTCGAGCTCGCCGACGGTGACGTGCTCGACCTGCGCATCGGCCCCGTCGCCAAGCACCTTGGCGACGCGACGGTGCGGATGCTCGCCTACAACGGCTCGGTCCCCGGCCCAGTCCTCCGCGTGCAACAGCACTCGACACTCGTCGTCAATGTGTTCAACGAGGGCGACCTCGAGGACACGGTGCACTGGCACGGACTGCGCCTGGACAATCGCTTCGACGGGACGCACGAGACGCAGGCGCCGATCCCGATCGGCGGCCGGTTCACCTACCGGATCGAGTTCCCCGACCCCGGCGTCTACTGGTACCACCCGCACATCCGCGAGGACTACGGCCAGGAGATGGGCCTGTACGGGAACATCGTCGTCGCTCCGGCAGACCCGGACTACTGGTCGCCCGTCCACCGCGAGCTCGCGCTCGTGCTCGACGACATCCTGATCGAGGATGGGCGCGTCGCCCCGTTCAGCAAGACCGAGACGAACTACGTCGCCATGGGCCGCTTCGGCAACGTCTTGCTCCTCAACGGAGAACCCGACCTGTCGCTGGGCGCAAAGCAAGGAGAAGTCGTGCGCCTGTACCTGACGAACACCGCCAACACGCGCGTCTTCAACGTCGGAATCCCCGGCGCACGGATGAAGAGGGTCGGCGGCGACAGCGGCCACTACGAGCGCGAGGAGTTCGTCGACGGACTCATCCTCGCACCCTCGGAGCGCGCCGTCGTCGACGTCTGCTTCGACGAGACGGGCGAGCTGACGCTCGAGCACAGGACGCCCGACCGCACCTACCCGCTGGCCATGATCCGCGTAGCGGACGAGCAAGTCGAGCCGTCGCTCACGCCCCAGTTCGAGGCGCTCCGGACGAGCGCCGACATGCTCGCCGAACGCGCTCGGATCGCTGCCCACCTCGAGGCAGATCCGGACAAGACGCTCGCGTTCGTCGCCGAGATGGACATGGGCGAGCCGGAGCTGCCACCGGGGGCGACGCTCGCCTACGCATGCCCGATGCACCCGGAGGTCATCGGCGATGTACCCGGCCGCTGCCCGAAATGCGGCATGGCGCTACTCGCGACCGCCACCGTACCGATCGCCTACGCCTGCCCCATGCATCCCGAGGTGCGAGCCGATCAGCCCGAGCGGTGCCCGCAATGCGGCATGAAGCTCGTGCCCGCGCAGCTGGTGCAGCAGCCGGAGACCACCGGCAGCCACGGTTCGAATGAGCACGACCACCACCACGCAGCTTCCGAACATGCCCACACCGCGGGCGGAATCGAGTGGGAAGACGACATGGTCGCCGTCAACCGCGTGACCACGCCGGCGAACACGCGCTGGAAGCTGGTCG
>DASTYQ010000045.1:0-16994 GCA_035764775.1 Gaiellaceae bacterium | reverse complement strand
GTTGTTGCGCCAGACGACGTAGCGCAGGAGCTCGTCGTTTCGCCGGTAGTGCGGCGTGTCGATGATGCGCTGGTTCTTCCAGTCCGCCCAGGGGTGCGTGCCCGTCGCGCCGAGCAGCAGGCCCATCGGCTCGACGAGCGCCTGCAGCTGCGCGCGCCGCTCGGCCATGGCGGCGGGGACCTCCGCGAAGGACTCCTGCTTCCCCGTTCGCACCTCCACCTCGGAGGCGATCAGCTCGCCGACGAGATGCTCCTCGATCGCCGTTCCACGCGCCGCCGCCTGGACGTCCTCGAAGCGGTTCGTGAGGTCGAGCGACTCGGGGTCGAGGAGCGCGAACTCTTCCTCGACCGCGACGGTGAAGTCGGTCGCGGACTCGAACTGCTCGCGCGCGAGCGCGATCAGCTCGTCGGCGGAGAGACGCTGCTCGTCACCCATCGCGGCGCACTACAGTAGTTGAAGTCTTGGTCAGCGACCGAGCGCGAGGAGTCGGTCCGCGACCGATGCCCAGCTCCAGCGCTCGACCGCCGCACGACGCGCGGCTTCGCGAACGAGAGTCCGATGCGGAGCGGGCAGCGACAGCAGCCGCGTGAGCTTCGCGCGGAGGACCCCTGCCTCGCCGGAGGGGAACGACGCCAGGTCTCGCAGGTGCTCCGGATACTCCGCCTCGAGCCCCTCGGCGACCTCGGCGAGGCCCGAGTGACGCGCGACGAGCGGAGGACAGCCGGCCGCAGCCGCCTCGGCGGCGACCATGCCGAAGGCCTCGGGGAAGATCGAGGGCACGACGCACGCGTCCGCGAGGGCGAGCAGGTGAACGAGATGGCGGTGCTCGAGCGGACCCGTGAAGAGCGCGCGCTCGGAAGCCAACGCCTCGAGCTCCGCCCGGTAGTCGCCGAAGCCGACGATCACGGCGCGCGCATCGACGCCGGCGAGGGCGTCGAGCAGCACGTGGACGCCCTTGTTGCGCAAGAGCTTCCCGAAGTAGACGACGGTGGGCTCGCCGCCCGCGAGGAACCGCGCGAGGCGGTCGGCGTTGCCTTCGTCGGGGAGCCGCTCGTTCGCATTGCCCGGATTCGGCGGATCGCGACGCGCTTCGGCGACGAGCGCAACGAGCGCCTCGGCACGAGGTCGTGGCCGCCACTCCTCGACGTCGACGCCCGGCGGAACCTCGTGGACCCTCTCGACATGCCCGCACACGTCCTCGACGACCTCGCGGATGTGCGCGGAGCCGACGAACGTGGTCGTCGCGGACGCGAGCACCGCGCTCCCCCACGCCTCGAGCTCCGGACGGCCACGCATCGAGTACTCGAGCTCCGAGCCGTGCGCCTTCACCGCGTACGGCGCTCTCGACGCCTGACCGACAGCGCCCCCCAGGAGCACGTGGTTGCAGAGAAAGAAGTCGACAGGGAGGCACTCCCGCACGGCCTTCGCGTTGGCCTCGACCCAGGCGTCGAGCTCCGGACGCGGACAGTCCTGCAGGAGCCGCACGTCGTAGCCCTCATAGCGGTCGAGGACGAAGACGGGCAGTAGACCGCCGACGTCGGGCCGCAGGACGCGAGCGCCGCCGACGTCGTGGCGCTCCGGATGCGGTTCCTGGCAGAGCACCGTGACCTCGTGGCCGACGTGCGACCACTCCCGCGCGAGCTGGCGTGTGTAGACGTTCGAGCCCGTTCCGCCGAGCAGATAGCCATGCCAGATCAGGATCCGCACGCGCGAATCCTGATCGATGCGCTCAGGCGAGATGGAAATACAGGGCGTAGAGAAGGTCGACGGCGGGGTTGGACGTGTGCACGTTCACGTCCGCGGGCACGTCGAGCAGCGCTTCCGAGTAGTTGAAGATGATCTTCGCGCCCGCTCCGATCAGCGCGTCCGCGGCATCCTGGGCCGAGTCGGCGGGGACGGCGATGACGCCGACGACGATGTTGCGCTCGCGCACGATCTCGCGGACGTCGCCGATCGAGCTGATCGTGAGGTCGCCCACGCGAGAACCGACCTTCTCCGGGTCGTTGTCGAGCACCGCTGCGATCGTGATGCCGTGCTCGGCGAAGATCGGCGAGCTCGCGATCGCGCTTCCGAGCCGGCCCGCGCCTACGAGCGCGATGTTGTGCTGGCCCTGCGTGCGCAGGATCTGCCGAATCTCCTCGAGCAGCGCGTCGGTGCGGTAGCCGACGCCGCGCTTCCCGAACCGCCCGAACGCCGAGAGGTCGCGCCGGATCTGCGTCGCGTTGATGTTCGTGTACTCCGAGATCTCCTGCGACGAGATCCGCTCCTTGCCCATCTTGCGCGCCTGGGTCAGGACCTGCAGGTACCTGCTCAGGCGGGCTGCGACTCCCACGGTGAGGCGTTCGGTCACGTGCGGATCCCCCTGTCGATGGTTTGTGACAAAGCGTCACGATTCTGCCTAGGCCCTCCCGACGCTGCAGGGGGAACCGCTACCAGCCGGCAAGGCGCTCTCGGAAGGCGTCCGGGTCGACGAAGTAGGTGAACGCCTGCTCGCCGTCGATCTCGATCACGGGCAGCAGGGTTCGAAAGCGCGCGTCGAGCTCGGGGTCGAGGGCGATGTCGACGAGCTCGAGATCGAACCCGAGCTCTGCCTGTGCCTCCGAGACGACCTCGAGTGCCCGCGCGCAGAGGCTGCAGTCGGCCGCGTGATAGAGGGTGACCCGCGCTACGGATACAAGCCCCGCGTCGTGGTCGCCTCTGCGACGCGCTGCACCGCGAGCCCGTACGACGCCATGCGCAGGCTGGTGCGGTAGCTCTCGCGCGTCTGCCAGGCCTCCTCGAACGCGCGCGCGCAGATGTCGTGGAGCTTCGCGTTCACCTCGTCCTCGCGCCAGAAGTACTCCTGCAGCCCCTGTACCCACTCGAAGTAGGACACGACGACGCCTCCGGCATTCGCGAGGACGTCGGGCAGGACGAGCACGCCCTTGTCCTCGAGGATCGCGTCCGCGGTGGGCGTCACCGGACCGTTCGCCCCCTCGCAGATCACGGTCGCCTTGACGCGGTCCGCGTTGGCTTCGGTGACGACCTGCTCGAGCGCGCACGGCGCGAGGACGTCGCACGGGAGCTCGATCAGCTCCTCGTTCGTGACGGCATCGGCGTTCGCGAGCCCGGCCAGCGTCCCGTGCTCCTGCTTGTGGGCGAGCGCGCTCGGGACGTCGAGACCCGCCGCGTTGTAGACGCCGCCCTGGGAATCCGACACGGCGACGACCGTCGCGCCCTCGCGGTGGAGCAGGCGGGCGAGGTTCGAGCCGACGTTCCCGAAACCCTGGATCGCGATCGTGTACTCGCTCAGACGCCGTGCCTGCTTCGTCGACAGCGCCTGGATGCAGTAGAGCCCACCGCGCGCAGTCGCCTCTTCGCGGCCCAGCGAACCACCCACCGAGAGAGGCTTCCCGGTCACAACCCCGAGCACCGAGTGCCCCTTGTTCATCGAGTACGTGTCGAAGATCCACGCCATCACGCGGCCGTCGGTGCCGACGTCGGGCGCCGGGATGTCCCGCTCCGGCCCGATGTCGTTGATGATCTCACTCGTGTAGCGGCGCGTGAGCCGCTCGAGCACACCCGGCGAGAGCGTCTTCGGATTGCAGACCACGCCGCCCTTGGCGCCGCCGAAGGGCAGGCCCATGAGCGCGCACTTCCACGTCATCCACATCGCGAGCGCCTTGACCTCGTCGACCGTGACGTCCGGGTGGTACCGGATCCCGCCCTTCGATGGACCGCGCGCGATGTTGTGCGTCACGCGGAAGCCCTGGAAGACCTCGGTCGACCCGTCGTCCATCGACACGGGGATCGAGACCTCGACGGCCTTCTTGCACTGCGACAGAATGCGGATCAGATTCGGGTCGAGCGCGAAGACCTCTCCCACGCGCCTGAGCTGCGTCTTCGCAAGCTCGTACGGGTCTTCGCGGAGATGGGATTCCGCAGCAGCGGTTGACATCGAGTGTCGCCTCCCTGGCTCGAACGACGGCGCGAGTATAGGAACCCTCAGCGGACGCGGTATTCGATCGTGTCGGTCTGCTTCCGCGTGCCGTCGCCGGGGAAGGCGACGATGCGGATCGTGTACGTCCCCCGTCCGAGGCGGTTACCCGTGGGACCGCGCCCGGTGAGGCCGAAGGTGTACCGGCCGGGCAGGAGCTCGCGGCGTCGGACGAGCAGGCCGAGCCGCTCTCCACGCCTCCAGAGCTCGACCTCGAGCAAGTCCACCGCGCGAACCTGCGGATCGGGCGTCGCGGTCACCGAGCCCGCGACGAACGAGAGCGCGGCGGGCGTCGCGTCCGACACGCGGGTACCCGTGAGCTCGATCGCGATCCGCGAGACGAGGTCGACCCGAGCGGGCACGGCGATCGCCCACGGCACGTGCACCTCGGGCGAATCGCTCGCACGCAGGACGAGCTCTCCGGTCGCCGCACCTGCCTCGGGTGACAGCTGGTCGGTGTCGGCACGCACGACGACGTCGGCGCTGCGCCCCGGGCGGATCTTGAGCCGCTGCGGGTCGACCGTCAGCTCGACGCCCTTCGGAGCGATCGCCGTGCGGCTCACGGACACGGAGAGTCGGCGCGTGGAGACGTTCGTGATGCGGAGGATCCGCTCGGCGCCCGTCGGCCCGACCGCGCCGAACGAGAGGAGCGACGGCTCCGAGTAGAGCTCCTGCTGCACGGCGGCTCGGAGATCGACGAGTCCCGCGCCGGAGGCCGTCGGATCGAGATCCGCCCGCTGGGCCGAGCCGACGAGAACGCCCTGCAGGGCACTCGCACCGAGCATCGGCCTCCCCTGAGCAAGCACGGCCGCGACGCCTGCCGTCACCGCGGCGGCCGCGCTCGTCCCGCTGATCGTCCCGAAGCGCACGTCGCCGTCGTCGCCGCGCCCCGGCTCGGAGGTCGGCACGGAGACGCCCGGCGCCGCGAGGCTCGGCTTCAGCGCTCCGTCGAGCACGAGCCCGCGCGAGGAGAAGGCCGCGATGGAGCTTTCGGCCTGACGGCTTGCGACCTGGACGTTGCCGACCGACACCGTGATCGGGATCCCGGCGGCGAGCATCGCCCGGACCTCCGCGACCACGTCCGTCGGAAGGCCGACGACAGGCACTCCGGGCGGCACGTCCAGGCTGAACGCGCCGGCCGGCAGCGGTCCGTCGACGAGCACCGCGAGAGCACCCGACGACGTCGCCTCCTCGACAGTGTCCTCGGAGAGTGCACCGCGCGGGAGAAGCACCGTGCGTCCCGCGACCGCGCTCAGTCCGTCCTCGGAGAAGAGCGCCCCGATCCCGCTCGCGGCGGTACGCCGATCGACGAGCACGACATCGGCGGTGACGGTGTCGGACGGAGCTCCCCCGAGCGGGACGTCGTCCTCGTACAGGACGCGGAGCCCCGCGCGGAGGAGCACGCTGACGGTGGGCGCGGCGAGCCGGCCGTCCGCGGCCGCGACCGTGATCGCAGACTCCGCTCCGCCGGGCCCGGCGATGCTCCCATAGCCGGGACCTGCGCTGCCGTCGTTCCCCGCGGGGACGATCGTCAGCATGTCGAGGACCGCGGCACCGGCGATCCCGCGAGGGAGCGGCCCGTCGGCGAACCCGGCGTACGGCTCGACCATGCCGATCAGCGCGATCCGCGAGGCGTCATGGGCGTTCCCGTCGTCGTCTGGGTCGACTGCGGCTTCGAGCCCGGCGAGGATCTGGTCGGTGCGCGAGTAGACGCTGTACCCACCCTCGGCGTTGGGCTGCCAGCCGCCGACGCGCACCGGCAGGATCGACGCACCGGGTGCGATCCCGTGCAAGCCGTCCGGCCCCTCGGTGCCGGCGATGATCCCGGCGAGCTCGGTGGCATGCCGCTCCGGGCGCCCCGGGATCGTTGGGTGCGGCTGCGCGATTCCACCGCTTCCCGGGTTCAGCACGTCGATGCCGGAGAGAACGCGGCCGCGGAGGTAGGGATGCGACGGATCGACGCCCGTGTCGAGCAGCGCCACCGTCACGCCGGAGCCGTCGAGCCCAGCCACCTGGAGGTCCGCGACGGCGGCCGGGAGCACCCCGCCCTCCCCGGCAGCCTGGGCCGGGTACGCGATCCGCACCGGGAAGATGCCCGTGACCTCGCGATCGTCGTCGAGCAGCGCGAGCGACGTCGGGTCGAGTCTCGCGGAGAAGCCGTTCACCACCTTCGTGTACCGGTACTCGGGCGCGATCCGCGCGCCGACGGCCGCCAGGCGCGCGAGGAACTGCTCTTGCTGCGCCACGGCCGCCGCGGTCCATTCCGCCATCTCCGCCTCCGTCGCCTCCCCGCCGTTCGCCTTCACCCGCGCGGCCAGCGACGGGGGCTTCAGCAACACGACGTAGCGCTGTGCGGTCGAGACCGGCGCGCGAACCCCCAGGACTCCCTGCCAGCCCGCCTCGTCGATCGCGGTCGAGGGCTGCTCCTGCGCGCGGGCGCCGGTCCCGCCGACGAGGAGCGCGACGGCGACGCTCAGCGCGACGGCGTTACGAGAGCGACGCGTACGCATCGAGCGCAAGGTAGCGGGGAGACGGGATCGGCTCGACGAAACGCGCGCACGAAGCGATCATCGCCGCGTTGTCGGTGCACAGCGCGAGCGGGACGAAGCGCGCGTCGGGCAGCGCGGCGCGCAGCTCGGAGTTCGCGGCCACGCCGCCGACCACCGCGAGACGTTCGAGGCCGGTCGCCTCGGCGGCGCCCCGAAGCCCGCCCACGAGCGCGCGCACGATCGCACGCTGGTACGACGCCGCGAGATCGGCCCTGCGCCGCTCGGTCTCCTCGGGGCCGAGATCTCGGGTCGCGTACAGCAATGCCGTCTTGAGCCCGGAGAAGGAGAAGTCGAAGCCGGGGACGCGCGCAACGGGGAAGTCGAACGCGTCCGGGTCGCCGCCGCGCGCGAGCCGGTCGATCGCGGCGCCGCCCGGGTAGCCGAGGCCGAGGAGCCGCGCTCCCTTGTCGAAGGCCTCGCCCGCCGCGTCGTCGAGCGTCGCCCCGAGCCGCTCGGACCGCCCGTGCTCGTGGACTGCCAGGAGCAATGTGTGTCCACCGCTCGCGAGCAGGCAGGTGAAGGGCGGCTCGAGCGGATCCGGCTCGAGGTAGAGCGACGCGACGTGCCCCTCGAGATGGTCGACCGGAACGAGCGGCAGACCCTTCGACCACGCGAGCGCCTTGGCGGCGGAGATGCCGACGAGCAGCGCTCCCACGAGTCCCGGCCCTTGGGTCACGGCGACGCGCTCGACGTCGTCCAGCCGCACGTCCGCCGACTCGAGAGCAGTACGGACGACGGGCCCCACGAGCTCGAGATGGCGCCGCGAGGCGACCTCGGGAACGACGCCTCCGAAGCGGGCGTGGAGATCCGCCTGTGAGGACACGATCGAGGACCGGATCCGTCCCTCCTCCGAGACGACGGCCGCGGCGGTCTCGTCGCACGACGTCTCGAGCGCGAGGATCACGACACGCGCTCGGACGGTGTCGGCTCGCGCCACATGATCAGGGCGTCCTCGCGGTTGTCGGTGTAGTACCCGCGCCGAATGCCGCGCGCCTCGAACCCGAGCCGCTCGTAGAGCCTGATGGCGCCCGTATTCGAGACACGCACCTCGAGCGTGTAGCCGCGACGCGGGTCCGTGCCGGTGACCTCGAACAGCCGCTCGAGCAGCGCCGAGGCGATGCCGCGACGCCGGAACGCATCCGCGACCGCGACGTTCATCAGGTGCCAGGCGTCGACGTAGCGCGAGACGAACGCGTACCCGACGAGGACGTCGTGCTCCGTGAACGCTCCGAGCGCGAGCGAGCTCGGCTTGCGCAGCTCGGCGTCGAACATCGAGCGCGACCAGGGCGTCGGATACGACTCGCGCTCGATCGCCTCGACGACGTCGAGATCCTGCACCTCGAGCCGGCGCAGCTCGACCTTCACGCGAGCGACGCCTCGGCGTCGGGCACGCGCACGTACAGCGGCTCGATCGCATCCACCGGTCCGAACTCATGCGCCAGGGCGGCGTGGAGTCGAGCGTGAGGAACGTGCCGCTGGTCGTCGTCCGCCGGAACCTGGGCGCCCATCCGCTCCAGCGTCGCGCGGTAGCGGACGGCGCCACTCCCGACGCACAGCGTCCCGGGCGCGAGGTCGAGGTCGTCGGGGGCGACGACTCGGGGGCCGTCGACGAAGACCTCGCGGCGCCGCGCGTCGATCACGGGGAAGACGCCGTGCTGCGAGCCGAGCGCGGCAAGCGTCGAGACGCCGGCAGCCGGGAGGTCGAGCGCGAGGCCGAGCCCACGTGCGACCGCGAGCCCGATCCGTGTGCTGGTGAAGCTTCCCGGTCCGGTGCCGACGACGAGCGCGTCGATGTCCACTGGCGCCCGTCCGGCACCCGAGAGGAGGGACTGGACGTCGTCGAGCAGACTGCGCGCGACGCCCACGCGCTCGCCGAGCACGCGGTCGTCCTCGAGCAGCGCGCTCGTGGCGGCGTCGGTCGCTGTATCGAATGCCAGCACGAGCATCAGTGCAGGCCTTGTAGCAGCGCCTCCTCGTCGGAGGCGAGCGCGATGCGCCGCATATCCGCCCCGGCGTGCTCGAGCGCCACGGCGACTCGAGCACGAGGCAGGAGTCCGGCACCCGCCTCGGGCCACTCGACGAAGACGACGGCGTCGTCGAAGTACGGCTCGAGATCGGCCCACTCGGCCGGTGAGACGCCCGTGAAGCGGAAGAGATCGAGGTGCGACACCGCGACCGATCCCTGGTAGCGATGGCCGATCGTGAACGTCGGGCTCGTCACCGGCGCGGTTATCCCGAGCGCACGGCTCGCGCCGCGCACGAACGTCGTCTTGCCCGAGCCGAGCTCGCCCGAGACCGTGACCACGTCGCCAGGGACGAGACGAGCAGCAAGCCCTGCAGCGATCCGCTCCGTCTCGCCCGCCGAGGAACTGGCGAGCTCGAGCCGCAAGTCAGAAGAGGCCGAGCTGGACCGACTCGGGGTCGGGCTCGTGGACCACGGCCGGCTCCGCAGCGGGCGCGGGCTGGTCGAGCGCACGGTCCAGGATTGCCGGGATCCTGGCGAAGTCCTCTTCGAGCACCTTGAGCATGGACGGCGTGTACAGCGCAGCCGCCGGATGGAAGAGCGGATAGAGGAGCACCGTCCGCGAGCCGAGAGTGACCTCCTGCTCGTAGCCGTGCACCTTCGTTATCCCTGCCGGCTTCCCCGAGAGGAGCTTCGTCGCGAAGTTGCCGAGGGTCGCGACCAGCTGCGGCTGGATCAGCTCGATCTGGCGGAAGAGGTGCGGCTCGCAGGCCGCGATCTCCTCGGGCAGCGGGTCGCGGTTGCCGGGAGGTCGACATTTGAGGACGTTCGCGACGAACACGTCGGCGCGGGTCATCCCGATCCCGCCGAGCAGCTTGTCGAGGAGCTTCCCCGCCTGGCCGACGAACGGGATCCCCTGCTGATCCTCGTGGAACCCCGGCGCCTCGCCGACGAACATCAGCTCGGCGTCAGGGCTTCCCGATCCGAACACCACCTGCGTGCGGCCCTGCGCGAGCGCGCAACGGGTGCACTCCGCGGTGTCCTCTGCATGCGCTCGAAGCGCGGCGGCGCGCTCGACGGCGTCCATCGGACCGCCAGTCTACGCCGCCCCGCGGATGTGCCCCGAGCGCCCTACGGCCGCGTCAGTGCCCGCAGCCGCACGAGCCGCCGCAGCATCCGCCGCCGGCGCCCGACGGGCCGCTGAACGCGGGCTTGGATGCCGCTCCGTGGACGGCGAAGCTCGAGAGCTGCTTCAGCACCTTCGCCGCTCCGCACTCCGGACACGTCACGGCCTGGTCACTCGAGCGGACGAGCTCCTCGAAGTGCGACTCGCATTCCATGCACGCGTACTCGTAGATCGGCACGGGCCGAGTGTACTGTCGCGAGCGGTGGAGGGGTGGACGGCACCGACGCTCGAAGGGCGCATCGTGCGCCTCGAGCCGCTGCGACGCGAGCACGAGGAGGGACTGTGGCTCGCCTCGCGCGACCCGCGGACGTGGCGCTGGCTCAGCATCGTCCAGCCGCAGACGCGTGAGGAGTGGCGCGCCTTCGTCGCGCAGGCGCTCGAGGGGGCCGACGCGGGGACGGAGCTCCCGCTCGTCACGCTGCGCAACGGGGAGGTCGTCGGGTCGACCCGGTTCCTCGCGCTCCGGCCGGAGCACCGCTCCGTCGAGATCGGGTGGACGTGGCTGCACCCTTCCACATGGGGAACGGGCGTGAACGTGGAGGCGAAGTACCTGCAGCTGCAGCACGCGTTCGACGTCTGGGGCTGCCGTCGCGTCGAGTGGAAGACGGACGCGCAGAACGAGCGCTCGTGCCGCGCGCTCGAGGCGCTCGGCGCGAGGTTCGAGGGCGTACATCGCCGGCACATGCTCGTGCGGGGCGACGAGAACCGCGACAGCGCCTGGTACAGCGTGACGGACGACGAGTGGCCAGCGGTGCGTGCGCAGCTCGACGCGCGCCTTGCCGAGAAGGTGCGCGACTAGGCACACTCTCGCTGCCCGGTATCCCCAGGGAACTGGAGCAGACGAAATGATCGAACGAATCCGAATCGTGGGCGCTGGTGGTCGCGTCGGCTCGACGGTGAGCGCTCGGCTCGCCGAGCGAGGCATCGCGCACGACGCACCCGACGCGGAGCTCGTGCTCCTGTGCGTCCCCGACCGGGCGATCGGCCAGGTCGCGGCCGAGACGCCCACGGGGCCGTGGATCGCCCACGTCAGCGGCGCAACGCCGCTCGCCGCGCTCGACCCGCACGTCCGCCGCTTCGGGCTCCACCCTCTGCAGACGTTCTCGAAGTCACTCGGCCCGGAGCAGCTCGACGGCGCGTGGGCCGCCGTCACCGCGGAATCGGACGATGCCAGCGCAGTGGGCTGGTGGCTGGCCGAGAGACTCGGACTCCGACCGTTCGAACTGGCCGACGACGCGCGGGCCGCTTACCACGCCGGTGCGTCCATGGCCTCGAACTACCTCGTGACCCTGCGCGCCGCCGCCGGCTCGCTGCTCGAGGTGGCGGGGGCTCCGCCCGAGGCGCTCGATCCTCTCATCCGCGGTGTCGTCGACACGGACTTCGAGCTCACGGGGCCGATCGCGCGGGGCGACTGGGAGACGGTCGAGCGTCACCTGGCGGCGATACGCGCCGGGCGCCCGGAGCTCGAGGAGCTCTACCTCGTGCTCGCCGCTGCGACTGCGCGAGTGGCCGGCCGCGATCCGGCCGAGGTGCCGGCGTGAAGACCGTCCGCACGACTGCCGAGACGCGCGCTGCACTCACGCCGCTCCGTGCGGGCTCGGTCGGGCTCGTGCCGACGATGGGCTCGCTGCACGCGGGCCACCTCGCTCTCCTGGCAGCCGCCCGAGCGGAGAACGACACCCTCGTGATGAGCCTGTTCGTGAACCCGGCCCAGTTCGGCGACGCCTCGGATCTCGCGCGCTATCCACGCGACGAGGAGCGCGATCTCGAGCTCGCCCGCGATGCCGGCGTCGACCTCGTGTTCGCGCCGTCGACGGACGAGATGTATCCGCGCGGCTTCCAGACGTGGGTCGAGGTGACCGAAGTCGGCGCGATCCTGGAGGGTCGCTTTCGCCCTGGGCACTTTCGCGGGGTCGCGACCGTCGTCCTGAAGCTCCTGAACGTCGTTCGCCCGACACGCGTCTACTTCGGGCAGAAGGACGCACAGCAAGTCGAGGTGATCCGCCGGATGACCGGCGACCTCGCGGTCGACGTCGAGCTCCGGGTCGTTCCGACGGTCCGCGACGCCGACGGCCTCGCGCTGTCGTCGCGCAACGCCCTACTCTCTCCCGCAGAGCGGACGGCCGCACTCGCCCTCCCGCGCGCCCTGGCGACCCGCGACCGCGCTGCAGCCCTCGCCGAGCTCGAGTCTTCGAACGGCCTCGAGATCGACTACGTCGAGGTCGCCGACTTCGACCCCCCGGTCCTCGCCGGCGCAGTCCGCGTCGGTGAGACCCGCCTCATCGACAACGTCCCACTGGAGGAGACGACTGAAATGAGCATCCGCCCGCAGCGGCCCGCGCCGGCCACGCCCGCGCCGGGCAAGCTCCCGATCACCGACCTGCCGGAGATGAAGACGAGGCGTCAGCCGATCGTCATGGTCACGGCCTACGACGCGCCTGGTGGGCGGCTCGCCGACCAGGCGGGCGCCGACCTCGTCCTCGTCGGCGACTCGGCCGCGATGACCGTGCTCGGCCATGACTCGACCGTGCCCGCGACGATGGAGGAGATGCTCATCCTCACGCGCGCGGTCACGCGAGGCGCAAGCCGGCCGCTCGTGATCGCGGACATGCCGTTCGGCTCCTTCCAGGTCTCGGACGAGGGCGCAGTGGAGAACGCGGTCCGGTTCGTGAAGGAGGCGGGCGCCGACGCCGTGAAGCTCGAGGGAGCGGGCGCGATGCTCTCGCGCGTGCGCTCGATCATCGACGCGGGAATCCCGGTCATGGGGCATCTCGGCCTCACGCCGCAGTCCGCGACCATGCTGGGCGGCTTCAAGGCTCAGGGCCGCTCGGCCGAGCAGGCGCTGCGCCTGTACGACGACGCGCGCGCACTCGAGGCGGCCGGGTGCTTCTCGCTCGTGCTCGAAGCGGTGCCGGCTCCCGTCGCGGCACGGATCACGCGCGACCTCGCGATCCCGACGATCGGCATCGGGGCGGGACCGGACTGCGATGGCCAGGTGCTCGTGTGGCACGACATCCTCGGGCTCTACAGCGGTCGCGCGGCGCGCTTCGTCAAGCGCTACGCGGAGATCGGAGATTCGATCCGCTCGGCACTCTCCGAATTCGCCGCGGACGTGCGCGAGCGCAGGTTCCCCGAGGAGCAGCACGCGTACGCGATGCCGGACGACGAGCTCGCGGTGTTCGAGCGCGCCGTCTCAGATCATCAGGAACACGCCGAGCATCGCGGCTAGCAGCGCGGCTGCGCCGACCACGGCCGCGAGCGCCCGCGGCCACGCCCAGCCGTGCGTCACCCGCACTCCGAGCACGAGGAGGACGAGCGACCACGCGGCGAAGGCGAGCTGGACGCCGAGCAACAGCCGCTCGCCGGACCCCTCGTCGGCGCCCCCGCCGCGGAACGTGTCGCCGCCGTAGATCGCGAGTCGCAGCGGCAGGACGAGCAGCAGCGATACCGCGAGCGGTACGAGCGCGAAGCCGACGGTCTGGCGCGCTCGCCGGAAGGTGCCGAGGCTCCCGAGGAGGCGGACGCCGAAGTAGACCCCGAAGCCGAGAACGACGTACCCGACGAACCCGTACACACCACCGGCGATGAAGGTCCAGATCGCGACCAGGACCGCGTCGTAGTCGGAATCATCCAGCAGTCCGGATGCGGTGGGAGTCGCCAGGACGGAGGCCATTCCGGCGAGCCAGACGACCAGCAGGAGCGGCTCGGCACGCGCCGCGACGTCGTCGGCGTCGTCCTCGCGGAGCGCGAAGAACACCGAACGCGGGCTCAGGAGCACGGCCGGGACCCGCAGCCACCAAGCACGCGTCGGCGAGAGCTCTTCCGCTACCTCCACCGTCTCCGCCGCCATGCAGCGGAGCGTAGCCGCACCGGATTGAGCGGCCACTGACAGCGGAATAGAGTGAAGACGTGGCCGACGTCGTCACGTGCGCCTCCTGCGGCTCCGAGAACGAGGCGGGAAGGAAGTTCTGCGGCGAGTGCGGAAAAGCGCTCGCACAGGCGTGTCCGACCTGTGGGACGGCCAACCCGCCGACGGTCAAGTTCTGCGGCGAGTGTGGGACCGCGCTCACCGCGGCCGCTCGAGTGGCGGCTCCGGAGCCTGCGTCTACACCCGCGGCCGAGCGTCGCCTCGTCTCCGTCCTGTTCGCCGACCTCGTCGGCTTCACCACCCTCTCGGAGAGCCGCGATCCCGAGGAGGTCCGCGAGCTCCTCTCGCGCTACTTCGACACCTGCCGTCGCCTGATCGAGCTCTACGGAGGCACGGTCGAGAAGTTCATCGGCGACGCGGTCATGGCGGTGTGGGGCACGCCGACCGCGACGGAGGACGACGCCGAGCGCGCAGTGCGCGCGGGTCTCGATCTCGTCGCAGCCGTCTCCGCGCTCGGCGACGAGGTGGGCGCACCGGAGCTGGCCGCACGCGCTGGCGTCCTCACGGGCGAGGCCGCAGTCACGCTCGGGGCCGAAGGCCAGGGGATGGTCGCGGGCGACCTCGTCAACACGTCAGCGCGCATCCAGTCGGCCGCCGAGCCGGGCACCGTCTTCGTCGGCGAGGCCACCAAGCGTGCCTCCGAGGCCTCGATCGCATACGCATCCGCCGGGTCACACGAGCTGAAGGGGAAGGACCGGCCCGTACCGCTTTGGCGCGCCCTGCGCGTCACCGCCGGCCGTGGCGGTGCGTTGAAGTCGGCCGGGCTCGAGCCACCGTTCGTCGGACGCGACCGCGAGCTCCGTCTCGTCAAGGAGCTGTTCCACGCGACCGCCGACGAGCAGCGGGCGCACCTGGTCTCCGTCATCGGCATCGCCGGCATCGGCAAATCACGGCTGGGCTGGGAGTTCTTCAAGTACATGGACGGCCTCGAGGAGGTCGTCTGGTGGCACCGCGGCCGCTGTCTTGCATATGGAGAGGGCGTGGCGTTCTGGGCGCTCGCGGAGATGATCCGCATGCGCGCAGGCATCGTCGAGGGCGAGGATCCGGTGTCCGCGCGGGAGAAGGTTCACGTCTCGCTCGACGCGTTCCTCGTCGACGCGGAGGAACACCAGTTCGTCGAACCGCGCCTTCTTCATTTGCTGGGGCTGGAGGACGGCCCCGCCCGGGCCAAGGAGGAGCTGTTCGGCGCCTGGCGTCTCTTCTTCGAGCGGATGGCGGAGCAGGGCCCCGTCGCCCTGCTCTTCGAGGACTTGCAGTGGGCCGACTCGGCACTCGTCGAGTTCGTCGGACACCTGCTCGAGTGGTCGCGGAACCGGCCCATCTTCGTTCTCTGCCTCGCGCGCCCCGACCTACAGAGCCGTCATCCCGAGTTCGGCCAGGGATCGCACCAGACGACGCTCTCGCTCGCTCCGCTCTCGGAGACTGCGATGCAGGAGCTCCTCGACGGCTTCGTCCCCGGGCTTCCGTCCGACCTGCGCCAGCGCATCCTCGACCGCTCGGAGGGCGTGCCGCTGTACGCGGTCGAGACTGTCCGCATGCTCCTCGATCGGGGTCTCCTCACGGAGCAGGACGGCGTCTATCGACTCACCGGCGAGGTCGCCGAGCTCGACGTCCCCGAGACTCTTCACGGGCTCATCGCCGCGCGGCTCGACGGCCTTTCCACCGAGGAGCGCCGCATCCTCCAGGACGGGTCGGTCCTGGGGAAGACGTTCACGAAGGAATCGCTCGCCGAGCTCTCGGCGCTTCCCGAGGCCGAGCTCGATCCGCTGCTCGGCGGACTCGTCCGCAAGGAGGTGCTCGGTGTCCAGGCCGACCCTCGCTCGCCGGAACGGGGACAGTACGGCTTTCTCCAGGATCTCGTCCGCCGGGTGGCGTACGAGACGCTGGCGCGACGCGACCGCAAGTCGCGCCACCTGGCGGCGGCAGCGCAGCTCGAGCGGAGCTTCGGTGCCGCCGAGCAGGAGGTCGTCGAGGTCGTCGCTGCCCACTACCTGGCGGCATACGAGGCGCAGACCGATGCAGACGACGCACTCGAGATCAAAGCCAGAGCGCGAGAACTCCTCGCTCGAGCGGCCGAACGCGCGGCATCGCTGGGAGCTCTCGGCGAGGCGCGCCGCTCCTACGAGCAGGCCGCGGAGCTGTCCGACGAGCCGGTGGAGAGGGCTCTTCTCCTCGAGATGGCGAGCGTCAAGGCACTGGGGAACGCGGAAACCGAGGCGGCCGAGCAGGCCCTGCGCACGGCGCTCGAGCTCCTGACCCAAGCGGGCGAGCTCCACGCGGCGGCCCGAGTCTCCGGACGACTGGGGAACCTCGAAGTACTCACCGGGCGCGGGGAAGGGATGCGCCGGATGGAGGAGGCATTCGAGGCCGTAGCGGCTGACGAGCCCGACGCCGATGTCGCCGACCTGGCGGCTCGTCTCGGAAGAGGCTTGGCCCTTGCCGGTGAACTCGAGCGTGCCGTCGCGCCCAACGAACTCGCGCTCGAAGTTGCCCAGGCGCTGCGGCTTCCGGAGACGCTCGTGCGCGCGCTTGGTACGAAGGCCTACCTCTCCAGGGCGGCCGGGAGGCCCGAGGAGGAGCTAGCGCTAGCTCGACATGCACTTCGGTGCGCTCTCGAGAACGATCTCGCGGAGCAGGCTGCCAGCGGGTACTCGAACCTATCGGACAGCTGCTTCGCAGGCGATCGGTACGGGGAGGCGCTGGACGCGCTCGGCGAAGCCCTCGCGCTCGCCCGTCGAACCGGAGAGCGCGCGTCCGAGCTGTTTGCCCTCAGCGAGATGACCTACGCGCTCACCATGACCGGCCGCTGGGACGAGGTCGTCGCGACATTCGACGAACTGCCCGAGGAACAGCTGCGCTCCAACTCCAACTTCGCAAGCGTGCTCAGCGGCATACTCGAGGTTTTCCTCCACCGTGGCCAGATCGAGCGGTCCCTCGAGCTGCACGCGTGGTTCGACTACATCCCGAGCGAGGATCGGCAGGGCCACGCCATCCGCACGGCGGCGCAGGCCGCGCTCCTGCACGCGCAGGGCAGGCTCGGCGAAGCCGTCGACGCGGGCGAGTACGCGGCCGGAATCTCCGACGTGCCCCAGGCCGTGAAGCAAGGCCTCGTCTGGGCCCTCGAGTCGGCGCTTGCCCTCGGCGAGTTCGGCCGCGCGGATGAGCTGCTGAAGGCGGTTGAAGAGAAGCCGCCCGGGCTACGACCCCCCTTCCTCGACGCGCAGGCGCAGCGGTTCCGTGCCCGGATGAGCGGCGACATCGAGGGATTCAAGGCCGCAGCCGCCGGGTTCCGCGAGTACGGCATTCCGTTCTGGCTCGCGGTCACCCTGCTCGAGCACGGAGAGCTGACGGGCGACCAGGCCCCGCTCGGCGAGGCCCGGGAGATCTTCGAG
>DASTYQ010000044.1:0-2030 GCA_035764775.1 Gaiellaceae bacterium | reverse complement strand
CGCCCGACGAGGAGCGAGAGCGCGACGGCGTCCCCGATCGCGGTGCCTTCGCCGGGCTTGAGCGTGTCCAGCGCCGTGACGACGAGTGCACGATCCGCCGTCGGGGCGACGCCCACCACCGCGCGGGTCGCGAACGAGACGACGCCGACCTGGAACTTCTCCGGCACCTCGTCGAGGAAGGTCTTGGCGGCGATGCGCGCTGCGTCGAGTCGCGTGGGCTCGACGTCGTCCGCCTTCATCGACCGGGATACGTCGATGGCGAGCACGATCGTCGCCTCCTCGCGCTTCACGTCGACAGTCGCATGCGGGCGAGCGACGCCCACGATGAGGAACACCAGCGCGACGAGAAGAGTCAGCGGCGGGAGGTACCGGAGCCGCCCCGGGCCGCGAGCGACGACGTTCGGAATCAGGTCCGGGTTCCCGAACTCGGCCTGCGAGGCGACGCGACGACGATCGCGGTCGATGTAGAGGGCGACGAGCACCGGCAGCACGGCGAGCGCCGCGAGCGCGATCGGCCAGTCGAAGCTCATCAGCGGCTTCTCCGCAGGAACGTCACGAGAGGACGCAGCCAGTCGCCGGACGTCGAGAGCACGACGTGGCGCACGCCGACCGAGGACAGCGAGCGCGCGATCTCGGCCCGTTCGGCGGCCGCGGCGACGGCGAAACGCTCACGCAGGCGACGGCTGCGCGTGTCGACGCGGAGCTGGCGGCCGGTCTCGGGATCGACCAGATAGAGGAGCCCGACGTTCGTGAGCTCCTGCTCGCGTGGATCGCGCACCTCGACGGCTACGACGTCATGGTGGCCGGCGAGTTGGAGAAGCGGGCGACGCCACTCCCGGTCGCCCCGGAAGTCCGAGACGACCACGACGAGCGACCGCTGCCGGGCGAGGGCGCCTGTGCGCCGGAGCGCAGACGCGAGCGTGGTCGAGCCCGGCCCCTCCGGCGGTGGCTCCATGCGGAGCGCAGCGAGCAGTCCGACGAGGCCGACGCGTCCCTGACGGGGAGGGATCGCACGGGACTCCTCGCCCCCGAACGTGACGACGCCCAGGCGGTTCCCGCGCCGGGTCGAGAGATGGCCGATCGCCACGGCGACTCCTTCGGCAACGTCTGCCTTGCGCCGGTCGGCCGTTCCGAATTGCATCGACACCGACGTGTCGAGGACGAGCCATGTCACGAGCACGCGCTCGGCCAGGTCGACCCGCACGTGCGTCTCCCCCGTCCTCGCCGTCACCGCCCAATCGATGCGACGGACGTCGTCGCCCGCCACGTAGGGGCGGATCATCGCGAGCTCCGTGCCCGATCCGAGCAGGTTCGAACGGAAGTCGCCCGCGAGGAGGCCCTCGACACGACGTCCGATCGAGATGTCGAGAGCGCGCAGGAGCCCCTCGGCCATCGGGCCGGGGCCCGGGCGGGCCGCGGTCGGCCGCGCGAGCAGCGCGCCTGCGTTCCTCACGCGAACGTCACGCTGCGCTCTCTGCCCGCGCGAGATCGAGCTGTGGCGTCGGCACCGATGCGAGCACCTGGTCGAGGATCGAGTCCGGTGTGACCTCCTCCGCGAGCGCCTGATACGAGAGGACGAGCCGGTGCCGCAGCGCGTCGTGGACGAGCGCCTGGACGTCGTCGACGATCGCGTACTGGCGGCCCCTGACGAGGGCGAGCGCACGCGCCCCCTGCACGAGGCTGATCGGACCGCGCGGGCTGGCGCCGTACGAGATGTACTGCGCCACGTCGTGCAGGCCGTGCGCCTCGGGATCGCGGGTCGCCGTCGCGATGTCCACGGCGTAGCTGACGAGCGACGGGTCGACGTAGATGTCGAAGACCGCGCGCTGCAGCGCCGCAAGATCCTCGAGCGACAGCACCTGCTTGAGCTCGGGGTGCGCGACGAGCTGGCGCTGGACGACCGTGAGCTCCTCGTCGTGCTGCGGGTAGCCGATGAGAACCTTCAGCAGGAAGCGGTCGATCTGAGCCTCGGGCAGCGGGTAGGTGCCCTCAGACTCGATCGGATTCTGGGTCGCCATCACGAGGAACGG
>DASTYQ010000043.1:0-11427 GCA_035764775.1 Gaiellaceae bacterium | reverse complement strand
GAGCCGGCCCCGCAGCAGTACGCCCCGCCGCCCCCGGCCGCACCGGCAGAGCCAGACTACGTCGCAGAGCTCAGCAAGCTCGCCCATCTGAAGGACCAGGGGATCATCTCGAACGAGGAGTTCGAGGCGAAGAAGAAGCAGATCCTCGGCATCTGAGGTTCACGTAGGCCCACCGAAAGGAGAACGAGTGCTCGCAGCTGACTATCCGTTCCTAGACATCCTCTGGACGATGTTCATCTTCTTCCTGTTCATCATCTGGATCTGGATCCTCATCACGGTGTTCGCGGACATCTTCCGGCGCAAGGACACGTCCGGCTTCACGAAAGCCGCGTGGATCGTCTTCGTGATCCTCTTGCCATACCTCGGCGTGTTGGTGTACCTCATCGCCAACCACGACGGAATGGCGGACAGGAACCTGGCACAGATGCAACAACAGAAAGCAGCGACGGACGACTACATCAGGTCCGTATCCGGCGGCGCGGCTGCCGAGATCGAGAGGGCCAAGGGCCTCCTCGACTCGGGTGCGATCACGCAGGCCGAGTTCGACGCGATCAAGGCGAAGGCGCTGGCCTCCGGCTAGCGCGACCGTCGAAGCGGAGGGGTGCCTCACGGCGCCCCTCCGCTCCGCGCTCTCGGCGGCTCCCCTCGTCGGCAACGCACGTTAGGCTCGTCCGGTGACCGACGTCGCAGTCGCGCCGCCGCCTGAGGTCGACTCGAAGCAGCACAGGCTGCTCCGGATCGCCGCGTGGATCGGCGGCACGCTCGTCGTGCTCGTCGCCCTGCATCTGGCAGGGATCGACGTCTGGGGCTGGTTCGAGGAGCTCTGGGACACCCTCACCGAGATCTCGATCGGCTACATCATCCTGGGCTGCCTGTTCCAGGGCGCTCAGACGATGCTGACCGCACTCGGCTGGTACGGGATCCTGCGCTACGCGTATCCCGGTGGCGTCACCTACATGGCCGTGCTCGCGGCCTACGCGACCGGGGTTGCGCTGAACAACTTCGTGCCGGCGAACATGGGCACCTTCGTGACGCTTCTCATGTACGTCGCGATCGTGCGTGGCGCGACGTTCCCGGGCGTGCTCGGCGGCTACGTGGTACAGAAGATCTTCTACTTCGTCATCGGCACGCTCATCTACATCTACCTCTTCTGGGCGGTCGCCGGCTCGTTCGAGTTCCAGTTCGGGAACGAGAGGGATGCGCTCACCAACCATCCCGTCCTCGTCCTCGGAATCGCCGCCGGCGCGATCTTCCTCCTTGCGCTCCTCCTACGGATCTTCTGGGCGTGGGTCAAGAAGATGTGGGCGAAGGCAGTGGAGGGCGCTGCGATCCTTCGTGACCTCCGCGCATACGTCAAATGGGTGCTCCTGCCGCAGATGGGCGGGTACGCGGCGAAGGTGATGGTGATCATCGTCTTCCTCGCGGCCTACGGAATCCCGGTGACGTTCGGGTCGGTCATGAGCGTGCTCGGCTCGAACCAGCTCGCGAACATCCTCTCGTTCACGCCCGGCGGCATCGGCGTGAATCAGGCGTTCAACTCGTTCGCGCTCGAGAGCTATACGGATACGACCACCGCGACCGCGTACTCGCTCGGCCAGCAGCTCATCACGACCGCGTTCAACGTCGGCTTCGCGATCCTGCTCATCTGTGTCGTTTTCGGCTGGCAGGGCGGCTCGAAGCTCGTGAAGGACTCGTACACGGACGCGAAGGTGAAGAAGGACGAGATGGGCTCGGAGCGGCGCGAGAAGCGCGAGGCGAAACGCGAGGCCAAGCGCGAAGAGGCACGCGGCGGGCTCATGCGCGTCTTCCGCCGCTCGGAGGGCGAAACCCACGACGGTTGACGCTTGACGGCACGAACGCCGTGCGAGAGGGTTGACGGCAGATGTGCTGCCTCGCGCTGACCGCCGGCTTCATCGGGCCACGCGTGGCCCTCTTCATCTGGTGGGTCTTCGGCGACAAGGTGGACGCGGCGTTCTCCTCGTGGATCTGGCCCCTTCTCGGCCTGATCTTCCTGCCGTGGACGACGCTTGCATACGTCCTCGCCTGGGGCCCACTCGACGGGGTGAGCGGACTCGGCTGGCTCGTGGTCGCGATCGGCTTGGCCGGCGACATCGCGACGTACAGCTCGCGCGCCGCAAAGTCGCGTTACCAGAACGCCTACTGAGCTCCCACAGGACGTGTCCCCGTCAGTACGACGACGACGGACGCACGGCCTTCGCCGCCGCGCGGTGCATGTACGTCAGCACGTCGAGTGCGACCCCGATCACGATCAGCAGCGCGTCCCAGTTCCCGTCGAGGCCGCCCGGTTGCCATGCGATCACATACGCAAGCGTCGTCCAGGGCAGGAAGATCAGTCCCAGCAGCGGCAGCCACCAGGAGTCGAAGGCGAGCTCCACCTTGTTGCCGAAAAGCCACCAGACCGCCAATACGAACCGCGGCCCGATGATCGCGAGCGCGCCGACGAAGCAACACATTGTCGGGGAGTCTCTCTCGACTGGCCGGCCGATGCAAATAGCACCCGCCCGCTGACGACTACGGCGAAGCTTCCTACCCCACAGCTCCGCTCACGAGAGCGCGCGCCGCGGCCCCGATGTCGTCCTCGGAGACGAGGACGAGCCGCGCGGCGTCGCCGAGCGGGACGAACGAGTCCTTGCTCGCCACCCGCGCGACCTTCCCCTCGAAGCCGGCATCCACGAGCTCGGCGATCACGCCCTCCGACACACCGCCCGTGCGCCGCGTCTCGTCCACCACGAGGACTCGGCCCGTCACGTTCGCCTCGCGGACGATGTCGTCGACCGGCAGTGGCGCCAGCCAGCGGAGGTCGACGATTCGTGCACGAATCCTCTGCTCCTCGGCCAGCCGGTGCGCGACGCGCGCAGCGAGGTGGAGGCCGTTCGCCCAGGTCACGATCGTCAGGTCGGTGCCGTCGCCGACCGTCCGCGCCGATCCGACGGGGACGTGCGCGTCGGTGAGCGGCGCGACCCAGGCGTCGTCGCCTTCCGTGATGGCGTCGCGCGTGTGGTACAGGGCGATCGGCTCGAGGAAGACGCACACGCTCCCGTCCACGAGCGCCGACTCGGCGCACGTCACGAGCATCGCCGCCGCGTCGTCGGGCCGCGCGGGTGACGCGACGACGACGCCGGGGATGTCTCGCAGCACCCCGACCGCGTCGTCGTTGTGGAAGTGCCCGCCGAAGCCCCGCTGGTAGCCGTAGCCGGCGATCCGGATCACCATCCCGTTGCGGTACGCACGCTGCGAGAAGAACTGGAGCGTCGCCGCCTCTCCTCGGAGCTGGTCCTCGGCGTTGTGGAAGTACGCGAGGTATTGGATCTCCGGAATCGGGAGGAAGCCGCTGACGGCAGCGCCGAGCGCGAGGCCGAGGATCGACGTCTCGTCGAGCAGCGTGTCGAACACCCGGCCCGCGCCGAACCGAGCGTGCAGTCCACGCGTCACGCCATACACGCCCCCCTTCACGGCGATGTCCTCCCCGAAGAGGAGCGCGTTCGGATGGTGCTCGAGGATCGCCGCCAGGCCGGCGTTGATCGCCTGTGCCAGCGTGAGCGGCTCCTCGGACGCGAGCCCCACGCGCACCGCCTTCTCCGCCACGACCGCAGGCGACCGAGGTGCGAGCGGCGCCACGACCTGCTCGGCCGTCGTCATCTGAGGAAGCGACCCCACCTCGAGTGCGAGCTCGCGCGCGTCGTCGCGCGCGGCGAGGTAGTCGTCGGCGAGCTCCGGCCCGGTCGCGCGGCCTGCCGACACGAGCCAGCGCGCGGTACCGAGGAGCGGATCCTTCTCGTAGTCCTCACGGATTGCCTGCGGCGTCCGATACGCCATCTCCGCGTCCGCTCCGGCGTGGCTGAGGTAGCGGACGCAGCGGAGGTGCAGAACCGCAGGCCGCCGGCGCTCGCGCACCCAGGCCGCGAGCTCCTTCGTGACGCCGAGCACCTCGGCCGGATCGTGACCGTAGGCGATCTCGTAGCGCAGCTCCTTCCGGGCGGTCAGCGCAGACTCGACCCATCCGGCAGGGCTCGGCACGCTGATCCCGAGGCCGTTGTCCTCGCACACGTACAGGAGCGGCAGCGGCAGGCCCTGGAACGCGATCTGCGCTGTCGTGTTGAGCGCCGCCTGCGCGGTCGCGTGGTTGAGCGACGCGTCGCCGAACGAGCAGAGCACGATCGCATCCGAGCTCCACGGGCTCACGACGCGAAGCCGCGCCGCCCGGTCGATCGCGAATGCCATGCCGACCGCGCGCGGGAGGTGCGACGCGATGGTCGACGTCATCGGGAGGATCGCGAGCTCCTTCCGTCCGAAGACCTTGTGGCGCCCGCCGGCGATGGGCTCGACCGCCGCGGCGACGACCCCGAGCAGGACGTCCCGCAGACCCTCGATGCCCGCCTGAACCGCGCGGGCGAGGTAGAACGCCCCGGACCGGTAGTGGAGCAGCGCAGGGTCGTCGGGGCGCAGCGCGAGCGCGACCGCCGCGTTCGACTCGTGCCCGGCCGAGCCGATCGTGTAGAAGCTCCGCCCGTGCTGCTGGAGCCAGCGCGCCACGTAGTCGGCCTGGCGGCTGTCGACCTGAGCGCGCCACAGCTCCTCGGCCTCGGCCGGCGCAGCACGAAGCGCGGCACTCGGCTCGAGCGCCCGGAGCGCCTCGAGGAGGTGCTCCTCGAGCGGGTCGAGCTCGGCCGCAGCCGGCCGCGACACGACGGGATCAGACGGCGACCGGGTGCTCCAGCTCGGCGTTCCACTCGCCCGCGACGGCGAGGGCGTTCATGCGCGCCCGGTGGACGAAGGCAACCTGTGCCGCGTCGACGTTGCCGGCGTCTCCGCCCCATGCCGCGAGCGCCGAGGCCTGCAGCGCGCGGCCGTACGAGAACGAGAGCGGCCACGGCCCGCCGACCTGGTTGATCGCGTTCAGGTTCTCGGTCGCCTCCACCTCGGACTGACCGCCGGAGAGGAACACGATCCCCGGCACGGCGGCCGGGACGTGCGTCAGGAAGCACTCCACGGTGAGCTCGGCGATCTTGGACGCCGGGGCCTGCTCCGGGCACCCCTTGCCCGAGATGACCATGTTCGGCTTGAGCAGCGTCCCACGCAGGTCGACGCGCTGCACGAGCAGCTCGTGGAACGTCCACTTCAGGGTCCGCGACGTCACGTCGAAGCAGCGCTCGATGGTGTTGTCGGCGTCCATGAGGACCTCCGGCTCGACGATCGGGACGATGCCCGCCTCCTGGCAGAGCGCCGCGTATCGCGCGAGCGCATGGGCGTTCGCCCGGATGCACGCGACGGACGGGGTGCCGTCGCCGATGGTGATGACGGCCCGCCACTTCGCGAACCGCGCACCGAGCCCCCGGTACTCCTCGAGCCGGCCGCGGAGGCCGTCGAGGCCCTCGGTGACCTTCTCGCCGGGGAACCCGGCCTGCTCGTGCGCGCCCGTGTCGACCTTGATTCCCGGGATAACGCCCTTCGAGGCGAGGACGTCTGCGAACGGCGTACCGTCGTCTGTCGCCTGCCGGATCGTCTCGTCGTACATGATCACGCCGCCGACGAAGTCCTCCATGCCGGGTGCCGTGAAGAGGAGCTGGCGGTAGGCCTGGCGGCTCTCCTCGGTCGACTCGACGCCGATCGAGTCGAAGCGCTTCTTGATCGTCCCGGTCGATTCGTCGGCTGCGAGGATCCCCTTGTGGTCGGCGACGATCGCCTTCGCGGTCTCATGCAACTCCTGCACTCCCATGGCTAGCGCGCTCCTTTCATCAGGCTCTGGATCTTCGTCAACGGATGCGATGCGACGATGCGGCGGAACGTGCCCGACCGCGATCGCATCACGATCGACTCGGTCTCGATTCGATCGCCGACGACGCGGACGCCGCGCAGCAGCGCGCCGCTCGTGACCCCGGTCGCTGCGACGAAGACGTCCTCGCCCTGGACGAGGTCGTCCGCCGTCAGCACGCGGTCGAGCTCGTAGCCGGCCTCGACGAGCTGCCGGCGCTCCTCGTCGTTCCTCGGCCACAGCTTCCCCTGCATCGCGCCGCCGAGGCACTTGATGGCTGCGGCGGAGATGACGCCCTCGGGCGTGCCGCCGATGCCCATGAGCAGGTCGACTCCCGTCCCGGCCTGGGCGGCCGCGATCGCGGGCGCGACGTCGCCGTCGCGGATGAGGTTCACGCGTGCACCGGCCTCGCGCAGCTCGGCGATGAGGTCGTCGTGGCGGTCGCGCTCGAGGACGACCACGGTGAGGTCGTTGACCGCGCGACTCTTCGCCTCGGCGACGCGCTCGAGGTTCTCGGTCGGCGACGCGTCGATGTCGATCGCGTCGGCCGCCTCCGGGCCGACGGCGATCTTGTCCATGTACAGCGCCGCCCCCGGGAAGAACATGGTGCCGCGCTCGGAGACGGCGATGACCGCGATCGCGTTCGGCATCCCGAGGGCCGTGAGCCGCGTGCCCTCGAGCGGGTCGACGGCCACGTCGACCTCGGCGCCGGTCCCGTCGCCGACCTCCTCGCCGTTGAAGAGCATCGGCGCCTCGTCCTTCTCGCCCTCGCCGATGACGACGACGCCGCGCATGGCGACGGTGTCGAGCATGAGCCGCATCGCGTCGACGGCCGCCTGGTCGGCGGCGTTCTTGTCGCCGCGGCCGATCCACCGCGCCGCGAACGTCGCGGCCGACTCGGTGACCCGCACGAGCTCGAGCGCAAGGTTCCTGTCCGGTACCTCGCTCACGTCCTCCGATCCTACATCCGCTCCGGAGCTTCGACTCCGACGAGATCGAGGCAGCGTGCAATCACGCTCTGGGTCGCCGAGACGAGGCCGAGTCGGAACGCCTCCTGCTCGGAGTCGAGGACGCGATGCTCGTGGTAGAAGCGGTGGAAGTCGTCGGCGACGCGGATCGCGTAGACCGGGATCGCATGCGGGGCGCGGCGCTCGGCCGCCTCGCGCGCGACCTGCGGGAACTCGAGCACCCGCTTCACGAGCTCGCGCTCCTCGGGCGCAAGGGGCGCCGCGACCGCGGCGGCGGCGGCTCTTGCTCCGTCCGCGTTGCGCAGGATGCCTGCGATTCGCGCATGCGCGTACTGCACGTAGTAGACGGGGTTCTTGTTCGTCCGCTCCTTCGCGAGGTCGACGTCGAGCTCGATCGTCTGGTCATGCCCGCGTGAGACCAGGTACCAGCGGGCGGCGTCGACGCCGATCCCGTCGATCAGCTCGTCGAGGAAGACGACATCGCCGCGGCGCTTCGACATCATCTTCGCCTGGCCGCCCTCGACGAGGTGCACGAGCTGGTACACGAGCACCTCGAGCGACTCCCGCGGATGCCCCAGCATCTCGGCGAGCGCCTGCAGGCGGGCGACGTACCCATGGTGGTCGGCGCCGAGGACGTACACGAGCCGGTCGAAGCCACCGGCGTACTTCCGGCGCATGTACGCCGCATCCTTCGCGAAGTACGTCGGCTCGCCGCCCGAGCGCACGAGAACCCGGTCCTTGTCGTCGCCGTGCGCGCTCGTCCGCGCCCACACGGCGCCCTCCTCCTCGAAGGTGTCGAGGAGCGCGACCGCCTCCGGGATCTCCGGTTCCACCTCGGTCTCGCGCGCCCACGTGTCGAAGTGGATGCGGAAGCGCTCGAGGGTCTCCTCGATCTGCTCGACCATCGCCGCCGCGGGATCCGAGGCGAGCGTCGCGAGCCGGCCGATGTAC
This sequence comes from Gaiellaceae bacterium, assembly GCA_035764775.1. Taxonomy (GTDB): domain Bacteria; phylum Actinomycetota; class Thermoleophilia; order Gaiellales; family Gaiellaceae; genus GMQP-bins7. The sequence continues at coordinate 3,735 of DASTYQ010000043.1, read as the reverse complement.
TCGCCCTGGTAGCCGTCCTCGGGCGGCTCCTCGCCCCGGCGCACGGCGTCGACGGAAGCGCGGAACCGCTCGATCTGCACTCCGGCGTCGTTGTAGTAGTACTCGCGCTCGACCTCGTGTCCCGCGAACGACAGGAGTCGTGCCACGGAGTCGCCGTACGCGCCGTTTCGCGCCGACGCGACCGTGAGCGGCCCGGTCGGGTTGGCGGAGACCATCTCCACCTGGATGCGCTCACGCATCTCGGCGGAGCCCGAGCCGAACGCGGCGCCGACCTCGACGAGCTCGCGCACTGCATCCGCGATCCAGGCGTCGGAGAGCCAGAGGTTGACGAAGCCCGGCCCGGCGACCTCGGCGCGCTCGACGAGGCCGCTCTCCACCACGCGCGCCGCGATCTCGTCCGCGATCTCCCGAGGAGGCCGCTTCAGCGTCCCGGCGAGCCTGAGCGCGACGTTCGTCGCGTAGTCCCCGTGCTCCGCCTCTGACGGGCGGTCGAGCTCGAGTGCCGCTCCCGCGACCCGGCCGACCTCGCCGGCGAGCCGTGCGACGGGATCAGCCAACCGTGGCCTCGCGCGGGGCGAAGAGCTCCTCGAGCCGTCGCATCTCGTCGGCCGTGCCGACGCCGATGACGACGTCGCCCTCCGCGAGTCGGATGTCGTCGCCCGGGGTCGCTTCGAACGCTCCGTCCTCACGCCGCAGGGCGACAACGACCGCTCCGGTCCGTGCCTGCACGTCGAGCTCCCCGAGCGTGGCGCCGACCCGCCCGCACTCGGACGTGACCTCGATCTCCTCGAACCGGAGCTCCGGCATCGGCCCGGCCGCCGTCGTCACGATGTCGAGGAAGTCCGCGACCTGCGGCTTCACGACGAGATTCGCGAGCTGCAGGCCGGCGTGGGAATAGGGCTGGACGACTCGATTGGCCCCGGCAAGTCGGATCTTCGACGCGGCGGCTTCGGTGGAGGCCCGAGCCGCGATGAACAGGTCGGGTCGGCGCGCCCTTGCCGAGAGCGTGATGTAGAGGTTCTTCTCGTCGGAGTCGACCGACGCGACGAGTCCGCGCGCCCGCGCGAGGCCGGCTCGCTCGAGGTCTTCGTCCTCGGTGCCGTCGCCGAGCACCACCGCCGATCCGTCGCGCTGCGCCAAGGCCACGGACTCGGGGGTGACGTCCACGACGACGAAGGGCGTCCCCGTGGCTCGAAACTCCGCGGCGACGCTCCTGCCGACACGGCCGTAGCCGCAGATGATCACGTGATCGCGCAGCTCTTCGATCTCCCTCCGCCTCCTTCTCTCGCCGAACACGTCGCTGAGAACGCCGCGGGTGATGGCGTCGACCACGACGCCCGCGATGTAGAAGAAGACTGCCACGCCCGCGAAGAGGAGGACGACCGTGAAGATCTTCCCCGCGTCGGTGTCGGGAGCGCTAGCGAGCCCCGTGAGGGTCGTCGAGACGACGGAGCGGTAGAAGGAGTCGACCCAGCCCTCGTCGAGAAGTATCTGGAAGCCCACCGTCCCGACCGCGAGGACGGCCGCGAACGTCGCCACGGCCCAGGCGAAGCGGCGCCAGTAGGACTCGTCGAGCACAGCCGCCATCGTACGGCGGCGACGTGCTCGCTACCGGCGTGCTATCGGCTCTTGGCCGAGGGGGCGGCCGTGATCGGGACGACCACGCCGTCGCGATGGAGCGCGAGCTGCACTTCCTCGCGCGCCTTGTAGATCCGCCACTTGACGGTGGCGAGCGTGACCTCGAGCGTCTCGGCGATCTCCGTGTACGAGAGGCCGACGACGTCACGCAGGAGCAGCGCCATCTTGAGATCCGGGTTCAGCGCCTCGACCGCGCGCCAGACCGCGTCGATCGTCTCCGCCCGCTCGGCCGGCGCGTCCACCACCTCGAGTGGCGGGGCGTCGTCGATGTTCACGATCGCGCGGGGCCTGCGCTCGATCGACCGGAGCTCGTCGAGCACACGGTTCTTCGTCACCTGGAAGAGCCAGGTCGTGAACCGGGATCGCAGCGAGAAGCTCGGCAGTCCCTGAAAGACCCGCAGGAAGACCTCTTGCGTCAGATCCTCGGAGAGGCTCCGATCACCGGTCAGACGCAGGACGTAGTTGAAGACCGGCTGCTCGTACGTCCGAACGATGATCGAGAACGCACGCTCGTCGCCCCGTTGCGCCTTGCGCAGAACGCCGAGATCTGGCTGTGGGAGTGACATGTGCGCGGGGAGTATAGGGGCCTTTTTGTAAAGGCTTCTAGCGCGGGCAGTTACAGACGTGTTGCGAGCCGATTCCCTGTCATGTCAACAGGAATCGGGACTTCCAGCATCGCCAGGATGGTGGGTGCGATGTCGGACAATTCCCCCGTTTTGCGAAGCTCGAATCCCTCGTGCGTGACGAGCAGCGGAACCTCGTTCGTCGTGTGCGCGGTGTGCGGGCTCACGCCGTCGGGCTCGAGCATCTGCTCGGCGTTTCCGTGGTCGGCGGTCACCAGACAGACACCAGCAGTGGCTGTGACGCACTCGACCACCCGCCCGAGCGCGCGATCGGCCGCCTCGACGGCTGCGATCACGGCGGGGATCGATCCGGTATGGCCGACCATGTCGGGATTTGCGAAGTTCACGACGGCGAACGCGTAGCCGTCGCCGAACTCGGTGCACAGCCTGCTCGCGACCTCGTCGGCCGACATCTCGGGCTTGAGGTCGTAGCTCGGCACGTCCCGCGGCGAAGGCACGAGGATCCGCGTCTCGCCCGGCCACTCGCTCTCCTCTCCTCCGTTGAAGAAGTACGTGACGTGCGCGTACTTCTCGGTCTCGGCGACGTGGAGCTGGCGAAGGCCGTGCCCGGCGAGAACCTCCGCGAGCGTGTTCCGCACCTCCTGCTCCTCGAACGCGACCGGAAACGGGAAGTCGGCGCGGTAGCACGTCATTGTCGTCAGGTCGATGCCGGCCGCGAGCAGGCGCTCCGAGAGCTGACGCGCACGGTCCGGACGGAAGTTGAAGAAGATCGCCGCGTCGTCCTTCGTCAGGCGAGGCCGCCCCTCCAGGACCACCGGCTCGACGAACTCGTCGGTGACGCCGCGTTCGTAGCTCTCACGGAGGGCGGCGACGGGATCGTTCGCGCGTACCCCCACGCCGTCGAAGAGGGCGGTGCACGCGCGGTCGGTGCGCTCCCAGCGGCTGTCTCGATCCATCGCGTAGTAGCGGCCGGACACCGTCGCGATACGGTCTGCGGGAAGCTCGGCGAGGTCCTTCACCGCCGCGTGCGGCGAAACATCGCGGCCGTCGGTAAACGCGTGGATCCACGTCCGCTCGGCCATTCCCTCCCTCTCTGCGAGGGCGAGCAGTGCGCGGAGGTGGTCGATGTGCGAATGCACGCCGCCGTACGAGACGAGGCCAAGGAGGTGGACGTTCCCTCCCCGTTCGCGGGCGCGGACGAACGCGGCTCGGAGGGCCTCGTTCCGCCCGAGCGAGCCGTCCGCGACCGCCTGGTTCACGCGCGCGAGATCCTGCAGGAGGATCCGTCCCGAGCCGATCGTGAGATGGCCGACCTCCGAGTTCCCCATCTGGCCCGCCGGAAGCCCCACTGCCCCGCCCGATGCCTCGAGCGTCGCTTGCGGGAAGCGTGCAGCGAGCGAGTCGAAGACCGGCGTCTCCGCGAGCTCGACCGCGTTCCCCGGCCCGGCAGGGGCGATCCCCCAACCGTCGAGGATCACGAGACAGACGGGCGTCAAGCAGCCTCGGCGCCGGC
>DASTYQ010000042.1:0-3837 GCA_035764775.1 Gaiellaceae bacterium | reverse complement strand
TCCTCGAGCGCTTCCCGCAGCGCGTCGTCAACGTCCATCCCGCACCGCTCCCGGAGTTCCCGGGTGCCCACCCGCTGGAGGACGTCCTCGCGGCGGGCGCGCCCGCCGCGGCCGCCACGGTTCACTTCGTCGACGGGGGCGTCGACACCGGGACCGTGATCGCGACCGAACCGGTCCCGGTTCGCAGCGGCGACACCGTGGCGTCGCTTCGCGAGCGGGTGCACGACGCCGAGCATCGACTCCTCCCGAAGGTGGTGCGCGAGCTGTGCGCGCGCTGATCTCGGTCTACGACAAGACCGGCATCGTCGAGTTCGCGCGCGGTCTGGCCGACCTCGGCTTCGAGCTCGTCTCGAGCGGCGGCACCGCGGCTGTGCTCGAGGAGGCGGGGCTGTCCGTCACGACCGTGGAAGACGTCACGGGGTTCCCGGAGATGCTCGGCGGGCGCGTGAAGACGCTCCACCCGCGGATCCACGCGGGAATCCTCGCGCGTCGCCAGCTCGAGCAGGACCTCGCGGCGATCGCGGAGCACGGCATCGAGCTCTTCGACCTCGTGTGCGTGAACCTCTACCCGTTCGAGCTCGCGGTCGACCGTCCCGAGCTCGACGAGGATGCGCTCGTCGAGATGATCGATGTCGGCGGCCCGGCGATGCTGCGCGCCGCGGCGAAGAGCTTCGCCTCCGTGCTCGCGGTCTGCCGCCCCCAGGACTACGAGCCGGTGCTCTCCGAGCTCTGGGCGGGCCAGGGTGCCTCGACGCCCGAGCTGCGCCGGCGGCTTGCGACGATCGCCTTCGCGAGGACGGCCGCCTACGACGCCGCCATCGCGCGCTGGTTCCAGCGGGGCGAGGCGTTCCCGGAGACCTTCGTTCCCGCCTTCGATCGCGTCCTCGAGCTGTCGTACGGCGAGAACCCGCACCAGGCGGCTGCGTACTACGCGGAGCGCGGCGCGCGAACGCATCTGCTCTCGTACGTCCAGCAGCTCCAGGGCAAGCCGCTGTCGTTCAACAATCTCAACGACCTGTCGGCGGCCCGCCTGCTCGCTGCCGAGTTCGAAGGGCAGCCCGTCTGCGTGATCGTGAAGCACGCGAACCCGTGCGGCGTCGCGGTCGCCGAGACGATCGAGGACGCGTACGCGAAGGCGCTCGCCGCTGACCCGGTGTCGGCATTCGGCGGCGTGATCGTCCTCACCGGGGCAGTGGGCGAGGAGCTGGCGTCCGCGCTCGCCCAGCAGTTCGTCGAGGTGCTGTTCGCGCCCGCTTATCACCGCACCGCGCTCGAGACGCTCGCCCGGAAGGAGTCGCTGCGCGTCCTCGAGCACACGGAGCAGCGCGCGGTCGACGAGGGCGAACGCGACTACCGGCGCGTGATCGGCGGACTGCTGGTGCAGCGGCGAGACGACGACGGCGTGCCGCGCGCCGAGCTCGAGGTCGTGTGCGGCGAGGTCAACGAGGACCGGTGGGCGGACCTGCTCTTCGCCTGGCAGGTCGTCAAGCACGTGACCTCGAACGCGATCGTGCTCGCGCGCGACGGTCAGACCCTCGGCATCGGCGCCGGGCAGATGAGCCGCGTCGACGCGGTGCGCATCGCGGTCGACAAGGCGCGCGAGCTCGGCCACTCCCTCGACGGGGCCGTCCTCGCGTCGGACGCCTTCTTCCCGTTCGCGGACGGCCCTCAGCTCGCGCTCGACGCGGGGATCACGGCGTTGATCCAGCCGGGAGGCTCGAAGCGCGACCCCGACGTGATCGAGGCGGTCTCGGCAGCGGGCGCGACGATGGTGTTCACCGGTCGCCGCCACTTCCGCCACTGATGGACGCGTTCGATCTCGACCTCCGCAGGCAGGTCTACTTCTCGATCGTCGCGAATGGACGGCCACCGACGGTGCGGGAGTCCGCTCGTGCGTTCGACGTTCCGGAAGGCGACGTCGCGGCCGCCTACGAGCGGCTGCACGACGCGCACGCGCTGGTGCTCTTTCCCGGAACGCAGGACGTCTGGATGGCGAATCCCTTCTGCTTCGGGCCGACTCCACACCGCGTGACGGCCGGCGGCCGTAGCTGGACCGGAACGTGTTGCTGGGACTCCCTCGGCATCCCGGCTGCGTTGCACACGGGCGGACGCATCGCCACCGAATGCGCGTGCTGCGGGGACCAGCTCGAGCTGGCCGTCGAGGGCGGCGAGGTCACGCGAGGGTCGGACGTCCTCTGCCATGTCCTCGTTCCTGCGCGCAGCTGGTGGGAGGACATCGGGTTCACGTGAAGCACGATGGTCTTCCTCCGGTCGGAGGAGCACCTCGCCCGGTGGCTCGACGTGCGCGGATTCGAGGCGGGCGCGACGCTGACCTCGGTTCAGATGAACGAGCTCGCGCAGGGGTGGTGGTGGTCGCGCCTCGATCCGGGCTGGACGCCGAGGACGGCCGAGGAGTCACAGTCGCTCCTCGACGGGCTCGGCCTCACGGGCGGGTTCTGGGCCCTGCGCTGAGGCGAGAGCTCAGAGCTTGCGGATGGTGTCGCCCGGACGCACGGTTCCAGGGGCGACGACGCGTGCGTTCATGCCGCGGAGCCGCAGCTCGCGGTTCGGCTTCGCGTTGATGAAACGCGTCGCGTCCGAGCCGAAGCGTGCCGTGAACTTCGCGCACCCCGTGTGCGGGATCTCGCTGACCTCGAGGGTCGCCGAGCCGACCTGAAGACGCGTTCCGGGCGGAAGGTTCTCCGCGCGCAGATCGAAGTCGACGTAGAGCTGATCTCCGGCGAGGGCCCAGCGGTCGCGATCGCCGCCCGCCACGAGGTCGACGGCCCGTACGTTCATGAGCGTGACCTCGGTGCCTGCGTGCGTGTCGGTCCGCAGCGTGTGTCGGTCGCCGACGAGTCCCGGGAAGTCGATGACACCCTCGTCGAGAATCTCGCGCTCTCCCTCGGACGGACGCCTGACGACGAGCTCGACCGTTCCGAGCTGCGACGGCGCATCGAGGATGTGCGCGAGCCCGGCTTCGAGCCGATCGGCCTCGACGTAGACGGTCACGGGCGAAACGTTACCGTCGTACGAAGACCGCGGTCTGCCGTCGATCGGTCGAGGACTGTGGGAGTAGAGGTGAGCTACGACGCGAGCGTCTTCGACTCCCGCGACCGGGAATCCGCTTCTGCGGATTTCCGGTCTGCGAAGAAAGTAGCCTTCGCCGCCGATGGGTCGCCGCGAGTACCCCACCGTGCTCGAGCTCGTCGGGCACACGCCGATCGTGCGGCTCGAGCGGCTCTCGCGGGACGTGCCCGGTGAGTTGCTGGCGAAGCTCGAGTACCTGAACCCCGGCGGCTCGGTGAAGGACCGAATCGGGCTCGCGATGGTCGAGGCGGCGGAGAACGACGGACGCCTGCGGCCGGGCGGGACGATCGTGGAGCCGACCTCGGGCAACACGGGTGTCGGGCTCGCCATGGCCGCGGCGCTGCGCGGCTATCGCTGCATCTTCGTGATGCCGGACAAGATGAGCCAGGAGAAGATCTCGATGCTCCGCGCATACGGCGCCGAGGTGGTCATCACTCCGACGGCCGTCGACCCGCACTCGCCCGAGAGCTACTACGCGGTCTCCGATCGGCTCGCGGAGGAGATCCCCGGCGGCTTCAAGCCCGACCAGTACTCGAATCCCTCGAACCCGCAGGCGCACTACGAGACGACCGGGCCGGAGCTCTTCGAGCAGACCGGCGGCGGCGACGTCGACGCGATCGTGATCTCGGTCGGGACGGGCGGGACGATCACCGGCGTCGGCCGCTACTTCAAGGAGCACGGATCGCGGGCGCGCATCGTCGCGGTCGATCCGGAGGGTTCCGTGTTCACAGCCGATGCGGAGCATCC
>DASTYQ010000041.1:0-4141 GCA_035764775.1 Gaiellaceae bacterium | reverse complement strand
CGCTCTTCGCCGTTGCGCTCTTCGCGTTCACGCGCTGGTTCTGGCGCTTCGGCCTCCGGCGCTACTCCGGCGCCTCGGCGTGACCGTGGGCGAGGCGCGTACCTGGCACCACGGCCTCGTCGCGCGCTGGTGGGCCGAGTTCAACCTCGACGGCCCCGAGATCGACTTCTTCCGCCCGTTCGTCGAGACCGGGCAGCCCGCACTCGACGTCGCCTGCGGGACGGGTCGGCTGCTGATCCCGTACCTGCACTCCGGCCTCGACGTCGACGGCTGCGACGTCTCGCCGGACATGCTCGCGCTCTGCCGCGAGCGCGCGGAGCGCGAGGGGCTGGCACCGCCACAGCTCCATGCGCAGGCGGTCCAGGAGCTCGACCTCCCTCGCCGCTACCGGACGATCGTCTTCTGCGGCGGCTTCGGGCTCGGAGGTCACCGCGACGACGATCTCGAAGGGCTTCGCCGCCTGCACGCGCACCTGGAGCCCGGAGGGACGCTCGTCCTCGACAACGAGGTCCCGTACGCGGACACGTTCCTCTGGCCACGCTGGACGCGCGAGGGCCGCAGCGACCTGCCGCGTCCCTGGCGTGAGCCCGGGGAGCGTCGCGCCGGCTCCGACGGTGCCGAGTACGCGCTGCGGACGCGGCTCGTCGCGCTCGATCCCCTCGCCCAGCACGCGACGCTCGAGCTGCGCGCGTGGATGTGGCGCGACGGCGGGCTCGTCGCCGAGGAGGAGCACGCGCTCGAGCTGACGCACTACTTCACGCACGAGGTGCGGCTGCTGCTCGAGCAGGCCGGCTTCGTGGACGTCGACCTCCGCGCCGGCTACGAGGACCGCCCGCCCACGGGGGACGACGATTTTGTCGTCTTCGTCGCGCGGAAGCCCTGACGCCCGGACGCTGCTAGAGTGCCGCGGTCTGTGTGAGGCGACGAGGCCTCGGGCGGCTCTGCCGTCCGGGGCTTTTTCCATTTCGAGGGAGGTTCCATGGCACGACCGAGGACGCAGTCACGGGGAACGATGGTCAAGAGCAAGGACCGCGCGACCTCGAGCGTCGCCGCGCGGCGCGCGGTGCTCAAGCGCATCCGGGACCAGGGGGTCGAGCACGTCCTCTTCTGGTTCACCGACCTCGAGGGGCACCTGAAGTCCTTCGCGATCACCCCGGCAGAGATGGAGGAGGCGCTCAACGACGGGATGGGCTTCGACGGCTCGTCGATCACGGGCTTCAACGCGATCGAGGAGTCGGACATGGTCGCGATCCCCGACCCGGCGACGTTCCAGCTCATGCCGAGGCCGATCGACGAGCACGGGCACGCGGTCGGGTCGAACGTCGCGCGCATGATCTGCGATGTCGTGACGCCGGACGGCTCCCCGTACGAGGGCGACCCGCGCTTCGCCCTCCGGAAGGCGCTCGATCGGATGGAGGGCATGGGGTTCGACGCGTTCAACGTCGGCCCCGAGCTCGAGTACTTCCTCTTCGAGGACGACCGCGGCACGCAGACGATCGACGAGGGCGGCTACTTCGCGATGACCGTCCAGGATGCCGCGACCGAGGTCCGGAACGACACGATCGCGGCGCTCGAGGCGGTGGGGATCCCGATCGAGTACCACCACCACGAGGTCGGCCCCTCGCAGCACGAGATCGACATGCGCTACGCGGACGCCCTCTCCATGGCCGACCACACGATCACCTATCGGCTGATCGTCAAGGAGGTCGCTACGTGGCACGGCTACTACGCGACCTTCATGCCGAAGCCGCTGTTCGGCGAGAACGGCTCGGGCATGCACACGCACATGTCGCTCTTCAAGGGGGGCCGCAACCAGTTCTTCGACCGCCGCGACGAGCACCACCTCTCCGCGACGGCGAAGGCGTTCATCGCCGGCCTGCTCGTGCACGCGCGCGAGATGTCGGCCGTGCTCGCGCAGTGGGTGAACTCGTACAAGCGGCTCGTGCCCGGCTACGAGGCGCCGGTCTACGTGGCCTGGTCGCAGCGCAACCGCTCGGCGCTCGTGCGGATCCCACTGTACAAGCCGGGGTCGGAGCAGTCGACGCGGGCCGAGATCCGCTGCCCCGACCCGGCCTGCAACCCGTACCTCGCCTTCGCGGCGCTCCTGCACGCGGGCCTCGAGGGCATCGAGCAGGGGTACGAGCTGCCGGCTCCGATGGAGCGGAACCTCTACCGGCTCACGGCCTCCGAGCGGAAGGAGCAGGGGATCACGTCGCTCCCGGAGTCGCTCGGCGAGGCGATCGACGAACTGGAAGGCTCGGCGCTGATGGAGCGGGCGCTCGGGGAGCACATCTTCCCGCGCTACGTCGAGCTGAAGCGCAAGGAATGGGACGAGTACCGGGTGCAGGTGACCGAGTGGGAGAAGGAGAAGTACCTCGCGTCGCTGTGACGCGACGAGGCTCGAACCGACACTTGCGCCGCGCGCGCGAAAGTCGGATGATGCGCCCTGCAGAGTGCGTCGCAAGGCGAGCGGCGCGCGCTGTATCTGACGGCCGATCGCGGGCTCCCAGGTGAGGAGCCCGTGGTCGTTCTGGCGTGGGTGGAACCTACGGTTCCCCCCACGAGCCCCCCTCCCTCACCTCCGCGCACGGCTGGGATGCATGCTGGCCTCCAGGCCGGCGAAGCCGGCCTTCGGCCGCAGCAGCTTTGCGCCCAGAGAGTGGTTAGTTCGGCTTGCCGGCCATCGCCCATACGGCCACGAGGGCTGCGGCCAGGACGAGCCAGGCGATCACCATCGAGATCTTGAGCAGTCCCGCCCCCTTGCCGGCGCGCAGACGGCGGACGCCGATGCCGCCGACGACGAGGGCGATCACGGTGAGCAGCGCGCCGAGGTCGGCGACGATGAAGCCGATGTCGATCCAGGTCGGGATGGCCTCGTCCGGCACGCCGTCCCAGCCCTCCTTCGAGTAGATCCACTGCGCGCCGATGCGCATGACGATGTACCCTGGGAGCGCGACGAAGAGGAGCGTCCAGTACCCGAGGCGGAGGAAGCGCACTTCGCCTCGTGCGAACGTGATGAAGCTGGCGCCCGCGAGGAGGCCGCCCACGAGGATCATCACCCCGAGGACGTGGACGAAGAGGGGGAAGTTCCAGTCCGTCGGGCGGTGGGCTGCGAGGAGGCTGGTCACGCGCCGGGCTTCCAGATCATGTCGATGAGGAGGAGCAGCACCGCGACGCTCCCCGCCGTGTGCAGCAGGAGGCCCTGCTGGGTTCTGTTGAGAGCCAGGAGTTCCGCATTCGGGCCTGTCTGTCCCGCGCTCTCGAGCTCCTGCGCCTTCGTCATGCCCTCCATGTACGCCTTGCCCGTGCGCCCTCCGAGCCCACCGGCGACGGCCCAGAGGACGAGGGCGGCGATGATCCAGAAGTCCCAGATGCGGTGGCCGCCGACCGAGAACGTGAGCCAGAGGCCGAAGACGATCGTCCCGACGGCGCCGACTCCGGTGCCGATGGTCCCCACCTTTACGACGGGCGCCATGCGGATCGTGCCGTCCGGGGTATCCGTCCTCCGCACCGCGTAGACGAGCACCCAGAAGACGACCATGCCCGCGACGTACGCGACTGCGCTGAGGACGTGGAGCGCGAGGATCCAGTCGTCGAAGCTCACGACGCGGGGGATCCTATGACAATGGGCACCGTGGACACCACCGCCCGCCACCTCCGGCTCCTGACGGAGACGATCGCGGCGGTCAGCTCGTCCCTCGACCTGCAGGAGGTGCTCGAGCTCGTCGCGAGCAAGGTCGCGGGCGCGCTCGGCACGGATGCGTGCTTCGTCTACCTGTACGACGAGCCCGCGAACGAGCTCGTCCTGCGCGCGACGCACGGGAGCCGCGTCGACGAGATGACGCGCACGCCGCGCATGCGACCGGGCGAGGGCATCACCGGGACGGCTGCCGCCGACCGCGCGCCGGTGATGATCTCCGCGCAGGCGCACCTCGACCCGCGCTTCAAGCTCTTCGCGAACCTGCCCGAGGACGAGTACGAGTCGATCCTCGCGGTCCCGATCCTCGCCCGCGACAAGCTCGAGGGCGCGCTCAACGTCCGCACGCGCGAGCCGCGGGCGTTCACGGACGACGAGGTCGAGCTCCTCGTCGCGATCGCCTCGCAGGTCGCGCAGACGATCGAGCACGCGAAGCTGTACGCG
>DASTYQ010000040.1:0-7458 GCA_035764775.1 Gaiellaceae bacterium | reverse complement strand
GTCTGCTCGATCGAGAACCTCGACCCGATGGGAGTGCACACGGGCGATTCGGTCACGGTCGCGCCGCAGATGACGCTCTCGGACGAGGCGTACCAGGAGCTCCGCGACGCCGCAGCGGCGGTCATCCGCGCGGTCGGCGTCGAGACGGGTGGCTCCAACATCCAGTTCGCGCGGAGCCGCGAGACCGGCGACGTCCGCGTCATAGAGATGAACCCGCGCGTGTCGCGCTCGTCCGCGCTCGCGTCGAAGGCGACCGGCTATCCGATCGCCAAGGTGGCAGCGAAGCTCGCGGTCGGATACACGCTCGACGAGATCCCGAACGACCTGACGAAGACGACCCCCGCGAGCTTCGAGCCCACCCTCGACTACGTCGTCGTCAAATTCCCTCGGTTCGCCTTCGAGAAGTTCCCCGGCGCCGACCAGACGCTCGGCACGCAGATGAAGTCGGTGGGCGAGGCGATGGGTATCGGGCGCACCTTCTCCGAGGCGCTCCTGAAGGCGCATGGCTCCCGCGAGCTCGAGAGGGGAGCGGCCACGCCGTGGCCGAGCCTCGAGGATCGCGACCTTCCGCACGGCCTCCACCCGTGGTTCCGCGCCGAGATCGCGCGTGCTCGGGAGATCCTCGCCGGCGGCGACATCGCCGCGGCGAAGCGAGCCGGGTGGGGGGACGACACGCTGGGCGAGGCCCTCGGCCTCACCGGTGCCGAGGTCCGCCGACGACGACACGAGCTCGGCGTCCGGCCCGTCTTCAGGCGCGTCGACTCGTGCGCGGGAGAGGTCGAGGCCGCCTCGAACTACCTGTACTCGACCTGGGGTGAGGAGGACGAGGCGCCGCCCACTGGAGACAAGCCGCGCGTCGTCATCCTCGGCTCGGGCCCGAACCGCATCGGCCAGGGCATCGAGTTCGACTACTGCTGCGTGCACGCGGCGCAGACCTTCCGGGCGCTCGGCAACGAGGCGGTCATGGTCAACTGCAACCCGGAGACCGTCTCGACCGACTACGACACCTCCGACCGCCTCTACTTCGAGCCGCTCTCGCCCGAGGAGGTGCTCGCGGTCTGTGATCGCGAGCAGCCGGTCGGCGTCGTCACCCAGTTCGGGGGACAAACGCCCCTGCGGCTCGCTCGCGCGATCGAGGAGGGCGGCTATCGCATCCTCGGGACGCCGCACGAGGCGATCGACCTCGCGGAGGATCGAGAGCGCTTCGGCCTGCTCGCCGACGAGCTCGGTGTGCGTTGCCCGCCGTGGGCGATCGCGTCGAACGTCTCCGAGGCGCTGCGTGCGGCGGAGGAGATCGGCTATCCCCTCCTCGTCCGCCCCTCGTACGTGCTGGGCGGTCGCGCGATGCGCGTCTGCTACGACGAGGCGGAGCTCGAGGCCGCGATGTCTGCGGTGCAGGGCACCGTGCTCCTGGACCGGTTCGTCGAGAACGCGATCGAGCTCGACGTCGACGCGCTCTGCGACGGGACGGACGTGTACATCGCAGCCGTCATGCAGCACGTCGAGGAAGCCGGCGTGCACTCGGGAGATTCGGCCTGCGTGCTTCCGGCGCCGTCGCTCACGTTGGCCGCCGCGCTCGAGGTCGAGCACGTCGTGAAGCGGCTCGGGCCGGCGCTCGGCGTCGTCGGGATCCTCAACGTGCAGCTTGCGATCGCCGAGTCGACCGTCTACGTCCTCGAGGTCAATCCGCGCGCATCTCGCACGGTCCCGTTCGCGAGCAAGGCGATCGGCGTCAACCTCGTGGACGCCGCGTGCCGTCTCGCAGCCGGAGCGACGCTCGCGGAGCTCGAGCTCCCGACGCCGCGTCCGAGCCAGGTAAGCGTGAAGGCCGCCGTGCTCCCGTTCGCGCGTTTCCCGGGGGCCGATCCCGTCCTGGGTCCGGAGATGCGCTCGACGGGCGAGGTCATGGCGAGCGCCGCCGATCTCCCGACGGCGCTCGCGAAGGCCGAGCGCGCGGCAGGGCGGCCGCTGCCCACAGCGGGCACGGCGTTCCTCTCGGTCCGCGACGAGGACAAGCCGGCCGCCGTCCCGGTCGCGGCGGCGCTCGCCGGCCTCGGCTTCGACCTCGTCGCCACCGAGGGCACGGCGCGCACGCTGCGCGCCGCAGGGCTCGCGATCGACGAGATCGCGAAGGTGGCCGACGCCGCAGACGAGGAGGAGACCGTCGTCGATCTCGTCCGCAACGGCCGCTGCGACCTGGTGATCAACACGCCGCAGGGCAGCGGCGCCCGCGCGGACGGCTACCTCATCCGTGAGGCGGCTCTCGTCGCGCGCGTGCCCTGCGTCACGACGATCTCGGGCGCGGCGGCAGCCGTGCACGCAATCGCGAACGCACGGGCCGAGTCGGCGCTCTCGCTGCAGGAGCGCATCGGAATCGAGGCGTGAACGCCCGGCGCCAGCGGCTGCCGGTCGTCGCGACCGAGGCGGTCGGGCCGTACACGCTGCTTCGACTGGAGCGTGGGGGGCTCGATCCGGGAATTCCGGGCCAGTTCTTCATGCTCGAGGCGCCCGGGAGAGTGCTCCCACGGCCGATGAGCCTCTGTCAGGCGCACACCGGCGAGCTGGCGTTCCTCATGGAGGCGATCGGTCCGGGAACACGCGCGCTGTGCACGCTCGAGCCCGGCGACGCGATCCACGTGCTCGGCCCGCTCGGGAACGGATTCGATCTCGACGTCGCGCGGCCGCTGCTCGTCGCAGGCGGTATCGGGATGGCGCCGATGCCGTACCTGCACGAGACCCTCGGAGGCGGTGCCCCGGTGATCCTCGGCTTCCGCACGGACCACCACGCGCAAGCCGCACGCCTCCTCCCGAGCGCGACGGTCGTCGTCGAGCCCTGTCTCGTGACCGAGCTGATTCCCGACGAGCCGCACGACCTCCTCGCCTGCGGCCCCGAGCCGATGCTCGAGGCCGTGCGCGGACGCGTTCCCGACGCACAGCTCGCGTGGGAAGCGCCGATGGCATGCGGCTACGGCGCCTGCTTCGGCTGCGTCATCGAGCGGGAGGGCCATTACGTGCGGCTCTGCGTCGAAGGACCGGTGCTGAGGGACGCCGCATGATCCCGCTCCTCAACGCCTCCGGATGTCTCGATGCACTCACCGCGCCCGACGTCGCGCGAACCCTGGACGCGTTCGTGACGAAGACCGTCACGCCGCATCCCCGCGAAGGGAACCCTCCGCCGCGCATTGCCGAGACCGACGCGGGGATGCTGAACTCGATCGGCCTGCAAAACCCGGGTATCGACCGCTTCCTCGAGGTGAATCTGCCTCGTCTGACCGCGCTCGGCGTTCCCTTGTGGGTCTCGGTGGGCGGATTCTCGGCGTCCGACTACGCGGAGACGTGCGCGCGCCTCGACGAGCACCGCTCGGTGGCGACGATCGAGCTCAACCTCTCGTGCCCGAACGTCGAGGAGGCGCCCGAGACCGCCGCCGAGCTGGTCGGGGCCGCTCGAGCGTCGACGACGAAGCCGCTGTACGCGAAGCTCTCCCCGGCGACCTGGGACATCAGCGAGTCCGCGCGCGCGGTGGCGCACGCCGGCGCCGACGGCCTGTCGCTGGTCAACACCATCCGTGGTCTCGCCATCGACCCGTCGACGCGGCGGCCCGCCCTGGCACGAGGCGCCGGCGGCTACTCGGGACCAGGGCTCAAGCCCATCGCCCTGGCCTGCGTGCACGCCTGCGCAGAAGCGGTGGAGCTGCCTATCGTGGGCATGGGGGGAGTGTTCTCGGGGGAGGACGCCGCCGACCTCGTGAGCGTCGGTGCGAGTGCGATCGCGCTCGGAACGGTGCTCTTCGTCGACCCGTGGGCGCCCGCTCGCATCCGCTCCGAGCTCCGGGAGGAACGCGCCCGTCCGGCGCAGGACCGTCACGCAATCGGGCGACAATCGGCGCTGTCGCCGGATGCGTCGCCTGGTCAGCAAACATCAAAACCCCTGCAAAACCGGTAAAACAGTTCCGCTTGACCGAAGGGGGAACATTGGTAGACTCGTGCGGCTCATGGTCACGACGAAGTCGCACGCGCAGGCTCCGGCGCGCTCGCTCGACCAGAGGATGGAAGCGCTCCAGCGAGCGAACGACGTCCGGGTCAGGCGCGCGCAGCTCAAGCGAGATCTGAAGGCCGGTCGCGAGAGCATCGAGGCGATCCTCCTCGACCCGCCGGAGTGGGTCGAGACCGCGAAGGTGTTCGACATGCTCATGGCGGTCCCGAAGTTCGGGCGCGTGAAGGCGGCACGGCTCCTCAACCAGTGCCGGATCAGCCAGTCGAAGACGGTCGGCGGCCTCTCGGAGCGCCAGCGGACCGAGCTGGTCGAGCTCTTCAACCACCGCGGGTAGGCGCAGCTGCCGTCCAGGCCCGTGTTCGTCGTAACGGGCCCGTCCGGGGCTGGCAAGGGGACGCTCATCCGAGGGCTCGTCGAGCGCGTCGACGGTCTCGAGGTCGCGGTTTCTGCGACGACCCGGCCACAGCGCCCGGGCGAGGTCGACGGACACGACTACTGGTTCCTCTCCGACGAGGAGTTCACCCGCAGGGTCGACCGCGGTGAGTTCCTCGAGTGGGTTTCGTACGTCTCCGGGAGGCGGTACGGCACCTTGAGCTCCGAGATCGAGCGGATCTCGCGGGACGGCGCGATCTGCATCCTCGAGCTCGAGCTCGAAGGGGCGCTCAGGGTGCAGAGCGACGTCCCCGGGAGCATCACGATCTTCATCGCCGCCGAGGTCGAGGAGCTCGAACGCCGGCTGCGCGAGCGCGCGACCGAGAGCACGGGCGAGATCGGTGACCGCATCACGCTCGCGCGCTCGCAGCTCGAGCGCGCGCACGAGTTCCGGTACATGGTGCGAAACGACGACGTCGAGCGCGCGACGAGCGCCCTTGCCGCCCTGGTCGAGTGCGAGCTGGCACGTACAGGTACCATCTCGCGACCATGATCTACCCACGTCTCGACGATCTGCTCGACCAGGTCGGCGGTTCGCGTTACGCGCTCGTTCTCATTGCCGCCAAGCGTGCCCGCCAGATCAACAACTACCACCACCAGCTCGGTGAGGGCATCGGCTTCGAGGAAGCGCCGCCCCCGCTGATCGAGTCCCGTTCGAAGAACTACCTCACGATGGCGATGGAGGAAGTCGCGAACGGGAAGATCAGACAGCTCGCGCCCGCGAGCTGAGGCAGCGGCGCATGGCGCGCATCCTGCTCGGGGTGACCGGCGGGATCGCGGCCTACAAGGCCTGCACGCTCGTCCGGCTGCTCGTCCGCGCCGGACACGACGTGCACCCCGTCCTCACGGCGAGCGCCGAGCGCTTCGTCGCGGCCGAGACGTTCTACGCCCTGGCGCGTCACGTGTCGGGCGACGATGCGTACCCGCATCTGGGCCGGTTCGACCTCCTCGTCGTCGCCCCGCTCACGGCCAACACGCTCGCGCGGCTCGCGCATGGTCTCGCCGGCGACGTCCTGACCGAGGCGGCGCTCGCTCACTCAGGCCCCGTGCTCGTCGCGCCCGCCATGAACACGCGTATGTGGGCGCACCCTGCGACGCAGGACAACGTCGCGAAGCTGCGTGCGCGTGGCGTCCATTTCGTCGGCCCGAGCGAAGGCGAGCTGGCCGAGGGAGAGGAGGGAGTCGGCCGCATGGCCGAGCCCGAGGAGATCCAGAGGCGGGTCGAGGAGCTACTCCTTTCCGGCACGGGCTCGCTCGCCGGCAAGACCGTGGTCGTGTCGGCCGGGGGGACACGCGAGCCGCTCGATTCGGTGCGCTACCTCGGAAACCGCTCCTCGGGGCGAATGGGGGTCGCGCTGGCCGAGGAAGCGGGTCGACGGGGCGCCGCGGTCACCCTGCTTGCGGCAAATCTCTCGGTGCCGGCTCCGCCGGGCGTGACGCTCGTCGAGACCCCGACAGCCGCGGACCTCGAGCGCGAGGCACTCGAACGGTCCGACGCCGACGTCGTCGTGATGGCCGCGGCCGTGGCCGACTATCGGCCGGTTGCACCGCTCGAGGACAAGCGGCCCAAGGACGGCGCGGAGTGGGAGATCAGCCTCGAGCCGACGACGGATGTCCTCGCCGCGATCGGTGCACAACGACGTAACGGCCAGGTCCTGGTCGGCTTCGCCGCCGACCACGGTGAGGCCGGGCTCGAGCGCGCACGTCGGAAACGGGTCGCGAAGAACGCCGATCTCTTCGTCTTCAACGACGTGAGCCGCCCGGACATCGGCTTCGACGCGCTCGAGAACGAGGTCGTGGTCGTGTCGGCGGACGGCGAGCGCGCGATCGCGAAGGCGCCGAAACCCCTGGTGGCGGCGGCTGTTCTCGACGAAGTGGAGCGGCTACTCTCGGCGACATGACCGATGCCGCGCGGGCGCAGAGGCCGGTCGCAGCGCGGTCGGCTGCGGAGGTGGTCGAGCGCGTCGTCGAGAACCTCGAGCGTGCAGTCCGAGCGCCGCGCACGACGCTCCAGCTGTGCGTCCTCTGTCTGATCGCGGAAGGGCACCTGATCATCGAGGACTTCCCCGGGGTTGGGAAGACGGTTCTCGCGAAGTCGATCGCGCGCTCCCTCGACCTCTCGTTCTCGCGGCTCCAGTTCACGCCGGACCTGCTCCCGACGGACGTCACCGGGGTGAACGTCTTCAACCAGCGCTCGGGCGAGTTCGAGTTCCGCTCCGGCCCTGTGTTCGCCAACGTGCTCCTCGTGGACGAGATCAACCGGGCGTCGCCGAAGACGCAGTCGGCGCTGCTCGAGGCGATGCAGGAGGCGCAGGTGACGATCGACGGCGCAACCTACGCGCTCGAGCAGCCGTTCTTCGTCGTGGCCACCCAGAACCCGATCGAGTACGAGGGGACGTACCCGTTGCCCGAGGCGCAGCTCGACCGCTTCACGGCGCGGCTCTCGCTCGGGTATCCGCCACACGGCGAGGAGGCGAAGATGCTCGCCGAGCAGACCACGAACCCTCCCCTCGATCGGCTCTCACCCGTGGCGAGCCGCGACGATCTCCTCGCCGCGATCGAGGCGGCTCGGGCGGTGTTCGTCGAGGAGAGTGTCGGGGACTACGTCGTCACGCTCTTGCGGCACACGCGCGAGAGCCCACTCCTCGCTCTCGGAGCCAGTCCGCGTGCCGGAATCGCGCTCCTGCGCATGGCGAAGGCGCGGGCGGCGGCGCTCGGCCGCGACTACGTCGTCCCGGAGGACGTCCAGGGCATCGCGCGTGTCGTGCTCTCGCATCGAGTCATCGTCGCGCCGGAGGCTCGGGCGACGGGCGCTCGCGGCGAGGATGCGATCGACCGAGCCCTCGCCGACGCACTCGTTCCTCGATGAGCGCCTGGCGCGGAGGTCTCGGTCTCGGAGTCGTCGCTCTCGGCGCTGCCGTCGCTTCCGGATCCCGACCGCTTGGTGTGGTCGGCGTCGGCTTCCTGCTCGCCTGGAGCGCGACCTGGTTCTGGACGTGGCTCGCCGAGCGTCCCGTCACGCTCTCGGTCCG
>DASTYQ010000039.1:0-22477 GCA_035764775.1 Gaiellaceae bacterium | reverse complement strand
GCGACGGCCGAGACGGTCGAGGCCGCGCGGACGTGAGCACGGCGTCGAATCCCGCGGGCGGCGAACGCCGCCCCGACTTCCTCGCGCGCTTCCTCTCGGCGGTGCCGCTGCTCGTCGTCTACTTCGCACTCGCGGCGCTATACGCCTGGCAGGCGTCGCGGCGGCCGGTGCCGACGATCTTCACCGACGAGCTCGAGCTGACGCAGCTCGCACGAGCGATCGCGGATACGGGCGAGCCCGCTCGCCGCGGCGTGCCGTACGACAGCCTCGCGTCGCTCGTCGCGTACGTGCTCGCGCCGGTCTGGTGGCTCGGTTCCGCGACCGAGTCGTGGGCCACGGCGAAGCTCGTCCTCGTGCTCGCGATGACCGCGACGATCTTCCCCGCTTACGGGCTCGCGCGGCTGGTCGTGCCGAAGTGGTACGCGCTCGCCGCGGCCGGAGCCGCCGTCGCGGTGCCCGCGCTGGCCTACGCGCCGATCCTGGTCGAGGAGCCGCTCGCGTATCCGATCTCGACTGCCGCGCTCTGGCTGATCGCCCGCTCGTTGGAATCGCTCACGTGGGGACGGCTGGCCGCGGCGGCATCCGTGTCAGCCGTCGCGACGTTGACGCGGACCCAGCTGGCGATCCTGTTCTTGGTGCTCGGGCTCGGGTTGCTGTGGCTTGCGTGGCAGTCGGAGCCCGCACGCCGCTGGCGCTCGGAGTGGAGCCGACGCGACTGGGTTGGAGCCGTGACCCTGGCGGTCGGCGCCGCGCTGTTCTTCGCTGCCGCACTCGGACATCTCTCGACGGCCTGGAGAGAGACGACCCTGATCTACAAGGAGCGCATCGTCGACCACGCAGCGTGGGCGCTCGGCGCGCTCGCGATCGGGATCGGGATCCTCCCCGTGATCGCCGGCGTCTCGGCGCTCGCCCGTCCGGCCGGCGAGGAGCGCGACGCGAAGACGCGAGCGTTCGTCATCACCTGCGCTGCATCGCTGTTCGTCTTCATCGCCTATGCGGGCGTGAAGGGCGCCTACATCTCGACGGTCTTCGGAACGTATGTCGTCGAGCGGAACCTCATCTACCTGTGCCCGCTCCTCTTCATCGCGACGGCGCTCGCGTTCGCGCGCGGGATCGGACAGGGCTGGGCGATCGCCGGAGCGGGGATCTTCACGGTGACCGTCATCGCGCTGACGCCGCTCCACCTCGACTTCCCGTACTACGAAGCGCACGGCTTCTCGATAGCAACGCTTGCGAACCGGAAGCTCGGAATGTCGGAGGGCTGGGTCGAGGGTGCGTTGATCGCCGTCTGCGTCGTCGCCTTCGTCGTCGTGGTCGCGCTCAAGCTGCTCGGCCCGCGATCGCGCGCCTTCACGGCGGTGACGGCGGCGGCAGCCCTCGTCGTCGTCGCGTGGGGAATGACGGGACAGGTGTACGCGGCCGCGGGCGAGCGGCACTTCTCGCAGTTCAGCCGCACGGGCTACCCGGAGCCCTACGACTGGGTGCAGCAGGCGACAGGCGGCGAGCCCGTGGTCGTGCTCGGGCAGCAGATCCCGACGACGCCGACGGGCCTCTGGCTGACGGAGTTCTTCAACCCGTCGGTGAAGAAGATCTGGTCGCTCGACGGCAGTGCCGTCAACGTCGGCGGCCCCATCCTCACGCCCGACCTGAACGCGGTCGACGGCACGCTCACGCCGAATCCGGACACGAAATACGCGCTCGCGGTGAACGGTGTCAGGCTGCAGGCACCCGTCGTCCTGCGCCGGAAGGACGACGTCCTCTACGGCATCGACGGGCAGCCGCTGAAACTGCAGGACGCCGTTGTGGGACGGCAGACGGACGGCTGGATGGTCGGCACGCGCGAGGAGCCGAATGTCGCGCGTGCTTCGTACACCCGCTACGACGTCTCGAAGGACGAGCCTGGGTTCGCCAAGGTCCAGCTGACCCGGGTCGGCTGGTGTCCAAGGCCCGGGCTCCGTCAGACCGGGAAGGTGACCGTCCGCATCGGACCGGTCGGGATCGGCCCCGACAAGCAACCGCGGATCGAGCGCGTGACCGAGACGCGCCGCTTCGACGTCCCCGACTGCCGGGCGGGCGGTGTCACGCTCACGCCTCCGAGTGTTCCGTGGCGTATGGAGATCACGGTGGGCCCGACCTTCCGCCCGAAGGACATCGACCCGTCGAAGAGCGAGAGCCGCTTCCTGGGAGCGGTGATCGAGGAGGCAGGCTTCAGGCCCCTCTTCGGCTAGCGCGACGCGGCGAGGAGATACGTGAAGCGAAGCCGGAGCGCGGCCTGCGCGAGCGGGCCGCTGCGCTCGAGCGTCTTCGCGACCGCCAGGACAGGACCCGGCAGCGAGACGGTCTGCGGAACGAAGAACGGGCGGAGCGCGACCTCGCCGAAGCCCGCGGATCGCAGATCGGCCACGACGTCGTCGACGCGGTATTGCCGCGGGTTGAGGTCGAAGACGAGCTTCTTCTCCGTGTACTCGGCCACGTGCGCGAAGAAGGCGCCCCGGTCGCGGGCGTAGTAGATGGCGCGGAACACGGTGGTGGCCGCCACGCGCTCCGGCGGCGCGTAGTCGTTGAGGTCGCCGGCGACGATCTCGGCTCTGCCTCGGAGGCGCCGCCGAGCGGCGTCGACCATCTCGGGCGTCGCGTCGACACCGTGGTACCCCACCCCGCGCGCGAGCAAGGCCTCGCCCAGCCCGCCGTCGCCACAGGCGAGATCGAGCACGGTGTCGCCCGGCTGGAGCCGCGGCCCGAGCGACACGATCAGCTCCGCGCGATGGTCGAGATAGGCGCCGACGTCGGCGTACGCGGCCTCCGTCCACTCGGCGGCCTGGCGCGCGTACTGGTCCTCCTTGGAGCTCACAACGCGAGCAGGCGCTCCGGGTGCTTGCGTACGAACCGGGCCATCCCGCGCGCGTGCCAGAGCGTGTGCCGCGACAGGAACCGCTCGTCGATGACGGCCGCATAGGCGTGCGTGACGACGGCGTCGGGCACGTACCAGCGCTCCCACCCTGCCTGCGCAGCCCGGTAGCAGAGATCGATGTCCTCGCAGTAGTGGCGGAAGCCCGCGTCCCAGCCGCCGATCTCGTCGAGCATCGTGCGTCGCATGAGGAGGAACGCGCCGAGCATCCAGTCCGCCGGCACGGGCTCGGTGGAACGCTCGTCGAGGGCGTAGTGCTCCCGCTGCGTCTCGTACGGCGGCCGCAGGCGCCGGAGCGGCGTGCGGCGCACGACGGTGCCGCGCACGGTGGGGAATCTTCGGCGCGAGGGCTGCCAGGTGCCGTCGGGCCAGCGCATCTGCGGTCCCCCGATCCCGCAGCGCTCGTGCGCGTCCGCAAACGCGGTGAGCGTCGCCACGGCGCCCGGCTCTGCGATCGCGTCCGGGTTGACGTTCAGGACGTACTCCCCGCCCGTGGCCGCGATGCCGAGGTTGACGTTTGCGGCGAGCGACAGTGGCCGCGGGTTCTCGAGCACTCGAACGTCGTCCGGCACACCAGCGGCAGAGCCGGGCAGGTTCGCGACGACGACCGCCTCGTCGACCTGCGACAGAATGGCCGGAAGCGAGCGTGCGAGGTCGTCGGCATGTCCGTGCGAGACGACGACCGCGGAGACCTTCACGTCCCGAGTATCTCCCGGTAGACGGCGAGCGTCCGCGCCGCGCTCGAGCGCCAGCTGAACGCCTTGACTCGCTCGAGCCCGGCCGCGACCAGTTGCTCGCGGTCGGCTAGCGCCGTGTGGATGCCTGCTGCGAGATCGTCGTCCGCGACGAGCACGGCCGCATCACCTGCGACCTCCATGAGTGCCGGGTCGGGAACGGCGACGACCGGCGTACCGGACGCCATCGCCTCGACCACTGGGAGCCCGAACCCCTCGTAGCGGCTCGGCTGCACCAGGCAGGCGGCGCCGCGATAGAGCTCGGCGAGACGTTCGGTCGTGACGTAGCCCTCGAGCCGCGCGCCGCGGCCACGCAGTTCAGCTGCGACCGCCTCGTCCTTGACCGGGCCTGCGACGACGAGCGGAAGACCGACGCTGGCGGCAGCGTCGAGCGCGACCAGCTGGTTCTTCCTCGTCTGGATCGCGCCGACCGCGAGGACGAAGTCGTGTGCTCCCGGTCCGGGCGAGAACGCCGGGTCGACGCCGTTCGGTGTGACGACGATGCGATCGGCAGGGACGCCGTAGAGCTCGGCGATGTCGGCCTTCGTGCGCTCGGACACGGTGAAGACGCGGATTGCATTGCGAACGGCGCGCGGCACGACGAGGCGAAACGTGGTGCGGTCCTTCCAGCCCATCAGCGAGGGCTCTCGCGCGAACGAGACGTCGTGGACCGTGACCACGCACGGGCACGGTGGGCGCAGCGGAAGCGCATGCTGCGTGTGGCACAGGTCGGCTCCGAGGCGGCGCAGCGTCCGGGGAAGCGTCCAGGCCATGCGGAGCTCCTGCGAGCGCGCTCGCAGCTCATAGGACTCGACTCCCTCAGGTACGAGCTCGGAGTGCCGCGTGACTGCAACGAGACGGACGCCGGCGGCGGAGGCGAGCTGCCCCAGCTCGCGGAGGAGGTTCAGCGCATAGGTCTCGTCGCCCGTGCGCTGGCGCCCGAGCACGTCGGCGTCGAAGGCGACGACGCTCACGCGAGCTCCCTCCACAGCTCGACGACAGCGTCGGCCGCACGCTCCCAGGTGAACTCGGAAGCGCGGGCGAGACCTGCCGGCACGAGGTCCTCGCGACGCGTCACGGCCTCCTGGATGCCCGCCGCGATCGCCGACACGTCGAGCGGGTCGACGAGCACGGCCGCGGCGCCTGCGACCTCTTCCATTGCGGTCGCCCGCGACGTGACGACGGGAGTCCCGCACGCCATCGCCTCGAGCACGGGCAGACCGAAGCCCTCGTACAGGGACGGATAGACGAGGCAGCGGGCGCCGCGGTAGAGCGCGGCGAGCTCGGCGTCAGGCACCTCGCCCACCCAGCCGGATACGTCCACTCCACCCCATCCGGCCGCGCCCACGACGCGCAGCTCGACCCCCGCCTCCCGCGCGGCGTCGACTGCCCGGGCGAGGTTCTTCCGCGGCTCGAGGGTCGCGACCGCGAGCACGTAGTCACCCTCCGCACGCGGGCCGTCCGGAGTGAAGAGCGCGTCGACGCCGTTCGGCGCGACGCGGACCCGTTCGTCGGGCACGTCGACGAGAGCCGTCACCTCGCCTCGCGTGAACTCCGACACCGCGACGATCACGTCAGCGGCCTGCAGCACCCGCTCGAGCCCTGCACGTCCGTAGAGACGGTGCCAGCGCGGGAACACCTCCGGCGCGCGCAGGATCGCGAGGTCGTGGACGGTCACGACCGTCGGGACCGAGGACCGGACGGGCCCGCGGAACGTCGTGCAGTGGAGGACGTCCAGCGCGCGAGCTCGGCGCCCGAGGCCGAACGGGTACCAGACGGCGTCGCGGACGACGCTCGACGCACGCCCGTCGCCACCGAACGAGAGGAGCTCGAGGTCGACTCCGGGACGGTCGCGCAACGCTCCGAGCAGACCGCGGACGACTCGCGCGGTGCCGGCCCGCGTCTGGACGAGCGGTGACGTGTCGACGCCGACCCTCACGGAGCAGCCGCGCCGGCACGCAATGCGTCGCGCGTCGCGTCGTACTTCATGAGCTCGAGTGCCGCGTCGAGGTCGCACCAGCGGTAGAGGTCGTGCTCCGAGTCGAGCGTCGGCTCCCAGCCCTCGGGGGCGTCCGCGACGAAGGCGTGCACGGTGACGCGCTCGACGCCGGGTGCGTAGCGGGCTCTGATCGCGGGTGGATCGTCGAGCAACGAATACGACAGCGAGATCGGGAGCTTGCGGACTTGCGCCTCGAGCCCGGTCTCCTCGCGAAGCTCCCGGACCGCAGCGTGCCACGACGTCTCCTCGGGCTCGAGGCCGCCGGAGACGAGGCTCCAGTACCCGAGCCGCTCGGGCGCACGCCGCATGACGAGGAGCTCGCCGTCTCGACGTACCACGACGATGATCTCCTGGTCTCCCCTCAAGCTGCCGCCTCCTGGTAGCCGCGGAGGAACGTCTCGCCGACGGCACGCCAGGAGAAGGTCGACGCGTGCTCGAGGCCGAGCGCGACGAGGCGCTCGCGGTCGCAGGTCGCTTGCTCGATCGCTGCGGCGAATGCCTCGGGATCCTCAGGATCGGCGCGCAATGCGGCGTCGCCGCTCGCCTCGTCGAGCGATTCATGGTCGGAGACGACGACCGGCACTCCGCACGCCATCGCTTCGATCACCGGAATCCCGAAGCCTTCGAAGCGCGACGGATACGCGACGACGGTCGCGCCGCGGTACAGGCGCGCGAGCTCGTCGTCGGAGACGTAGCCGAGGCGGAGCACTCCGGAACCGTCGAGAAGCGGCTGCTCGCCCCAGCCCTCTCCTCCGACGACCGCGAGCTGGAGACTGCCGAGGAGCCGCTGCGCCTCGACCAGCACCTGCAGGTTCTTGCGCGGCTCGAGCGTCGCGACGGTGAGGACGTACGGCCCGCCGAGATCCGCCACCGGCCCGTCGGGCGAGAACACAGCTTTGGCTGCCGGATGAGCGACGCGGATCCTCTCCGCCGGCACGCCCAATGTCGCGGTGACGTCGCGACCCGTGAACGCCGAGTTCACGAAGACGACGTCGCACGTCGCTGCCGCGTTCGCGTACTTGCGGGAGTGCATCGACTGCGTCCTGGCGGTCGTCCACTCGGGGTGGTGAAGCGGGACGAGGTCGTGGATGGTCGTCGCCCGCACGCCGGCGTGCTGTGGCGGGTACATCCAGTCCGAGAAGTGCAAGGCGTCGAACCCGCCGAGGAGCCGCTCGGCCGCCGGACGTCCGAGTCGGCTCCAGGCGGTGCGTACGGCGTGCGAGAACGGGAGCGGCCAGGTGCGGACCTCCACGTCGATCCCCGCCAGCGCAGCGCGTATCCGACCCGGACCGCGAACGCTCGTCGGCGCGAACGCGACGATCTCGTGCGCGCCGGCAGCAGCCTCGACGAGCCCGCCCAACGAGCCTTGCAGGTAGTACCCGATCCCGAGCAGCGGATGGCTCAAGGGGCTCACGTCGAACGCGATCCTCACTGCGTCGGCTTGTAGACGAAGCGGTTGAAGTGCGCGCCGAGCACGCGGTCGTCTCCGTCGCCGGGCACGGCAGTCGGCGCGACGGAGTAGACGACGCGGCAATCCGTCGTGCCGGGCGCGGGCTTGACCGGAACGTTGAGCAGAACGTGTGTGTTGCCCTGCAGGGGAGCGCGACCGACGACGGCGCCGTTCGACCGCGCGACGACGGTCTGGGGCCCGGAGAACAGCCGGTCGTCGCTGGAGAGATCCACCGAGAGCCGACCCGGCTTACACAGGCGCCGGAGGTACGTGACCGCAGGCCCCGACCAGGTGTCGTTGGGGTAGAGGCCCTTGACGTCGACGACTGACACCAGAGGAGTCACGACGCGCCAGAGCGTGACACCCCAGCCCTTGTCCTGCGCCACGCGGCTGCCGTCGGGCTCGAACGACGAGTCGGCGAGGAGGAACTCGTCGCGGACAGGGCTGCCGTCAGGCAGGGTCACGCGGCCCGTCTTCGGGTCGATCCGGACCCGCTTCTCGGGCAGGCCGCCGGGCGTCGGATCGGTCACGTAGTAGACGGGGCCTACGCTCCGGTTGAAGAACTCGTTCTGGTTCACGGTCAGTCGGTCGGTCCGCCCCGTCCAGACGAACGCCGCCGTCTCGCCGGGGCCGAGCGCCTCGTCGACCCAATCGCGGTCGGCCATGCGGATCCCCTGGAAGAGCACTCCACGCGAGAAGCGCTCGAAGCCGTGCGTGCCCCACCAGATGGGCCGGATCGCGAGGATCCAGACCCCGAGGACGAGGAGCGGCAGCAGCACCGTGTAGCGCCTCGGAACGAACAGGAACGCGGCTGCAAGACCGGCCGCGATGCCGAGCGCGGCGAGCGCGATCCAATCCTCGCCGATGCGGTCCTGGAGCGACCACAGCGGCAGGAGCATGAGCGTGTCCGTGATCGCCGAGGTCGTGAGGAAGCGGTCGAACGGGACGGCGACCACGAGCAGCGCGGACACGACGGCCGCCACCGTCGCGAGGATGCGGGGCCTCGGTGCGCCGCGCTCGACCCAGGCGAGCAGCGCGATGCAGAGGAGCGGCGCGACGTAGAACATGTTCCGCTCCTCGATCCGGTCGGAGAAGCGCGAGGCGAACACGGCGACGACCGGGATCAGGCAGACCGTTAAGGAGACGGTCGCCGCGAGGAACGCTTGCAGCCGGGCGTCGAGCGAGCGGGCGCGCGCGACGAGCACGATCGTCGCCGCGAGCGGGACGACGAGGACATACAGGGACAGCTCGGCGACGTGCCACCAGACGTACCTGAGCGCCTCGCCCAGGTCGTAGCCGCGCTCGCCGACCGGCTCGTACGCCCCGAGGAGACCTCCGGACGCGAGCTGGAAGGCGAGAGCCGCGGCGGCGGCCCCGAACGTCAAGCCGTACAGCCACCGGTAACGCGAGACGAACTCGCGGAAGCCGAAGGGCTCGAAGAGCGCGAGCACACCGGGCGCAAGCAGGATCGCCGGCACGAGCGCGACCGCCTGGACCCGCGTCGCGTATGCGAGCCCGACGAGCGCGAGCAACAGCACGACCCAGCCGGGTGTCGGTCGCTCGAGCGCGATCACGAACACGAGCACAAGTGCGAGAAACAGCGGGTAGAAGGCGTTCTCCGTCATCACGGTGCCGGTGTAGGCGAGCGACGGAACGGCGACCGCGAGCAGCGCTGCGAGGAGCGCGTACTCCCTCCCCACGACGCGGCGCGCGAGGAAGAACGCAGGGACAGCGGCGAGCGACATGAGCACCGAGTTCCACGTCTTCACCACCGCATAGGCGTCGACCAGGCTGTCGAAGAACACGTACGCGGGACTGATCAGGAGCGGGTAGACGACGCTGTACCCGGGATCGGACCGACCGCGGAGCAGCGGCTCTCCCGCATCGGCGATCCCACGCGCGACCTCCGACCAGATGAGCTCGTCGACCATGATGAAGGGAGCGACCAGCCGGCGTGCCAGAAGCGCGCGGAGCGCGACCGAGGCGACGACGATCGCCGTCAGCCACGCCCAGGTCGGAACCCGCGCGAGCGCTCTACCCAAGCTCGACCTCGGCAAGGCGGCGGGCGATCTCCCTCGCCTCGGCCGTCTCCGCCGAGATACCGACGTCCGCCGCCGCCACGCTCACGTCCCGCAGGACAGCGTCGTCGACAGACGCGCCGCCCGCCGCCGTCTCGAGCGCGGCGACGTACAGATCGGCGACGCGTTCGACGTCGTGCTCGCGCTGCGCGAGCGCCGCGGCGCTCGCTCCCATGGCGTCGCGGACGTCGGCCCGGGCGGCGAGCAGCTCGAGGGCGGTGGTCAGCATCGACACCTCCTCGTCGTCCGGTGCCACCTTGAGCGCGACGTCGTCCGGGAGCTCCGAGAACCAACCGACGTCGCTCACGACGAGCGGCTTTCCCAGCGACAGCCCGCGGATAACGCTGCCGGACGTCTCCCCCATCGTCGGATGCCGCAGGTTCACGATGACGTCGCTCCCTGCCATGAGCGCCCACAGCCGCGACTCGTCGACCCACGCCTCACGAACGAGCCCGGCATCGTCGAGTCCGAGCCGCTGGAGCCGCCGGTCGAGGTCGAAGCCCGGCGAGCTCGACCCGACGAGGAGCAGCGTCAACTCGGGATGCTCCTTCCGGACCGCGGCCGTCGCCCGCAGGAGCTCCGGGACCCGCTTGCTCGCGTTCACGACGCCGAAGCAGCCGACGACCGTGCCCGCGGAGACGCGCTCGGACTCCACGCTGGGCGAGGGCCAGGCCGGATGCGGGACGATCGCGATCGGCCCCCCGAACCCGGCGGCGCGCGCGCGGTCGTGAACGTAGCGCGAGTGGACGACGAGCCCCGTCGCGTGCTCGAGCACGAATGTCGGCAGCGGGAAGTCGGCCGGCCGTGACTCCCAGAGCGGCGGGATGCGCTTGTCGAGCACCCCGTGCGCGAGCAGGCGGCCGACGACTCCGTGCTCGCGCTCCATGAGGTCGAGATAGCCGTGCCCGTCCCGTCGGCCGACCGTCATTCCCGCGACGAGGTGGTGGAGGACGAAGTCGTGGAGGACGACGACGCCGGGCCGCCTCCGCAGGGCGTCGACGATCCAGGCATGCGCGTCGGGGTTGTTCCCGACGTGGTAGAGCGCCACGTCGGTTCCGCGTGGCGCCGACTTCTTCCCGCGGCGCACCACGGTGACGTCGATCCGCTCGCGGAGAGCCGGCAGGAGGAGGGCGCTGTAGTCGGCGATCCCCGACTGCTCGGGCGGCATCGGCGAGAAGTAGGCGAGCCTCACGAGAGCAGTCTCTCGATCGCGCGATCCCACGTCACCTCACGCGCGATCGCCGCGCCCGCGCGGCCGTAGGACGCCGCCTCGTCGCGATGCTCGCGGAGCCAGCCGAGCGCGCGGGCGATCTCCTCGACGTCCGGCGTCACGACGAGACCGGTAGCGCGGTCGGACACGATCTCGAGCGGCCCCCCGGCATCGGTCGTCGTCAGCACGGGCTTCTCGGAGAGGAACGCTTCCAGCGGGACCATCCCGTAGTCCTCGTCCATCGGTGCGTAGTAGACGGCAAGGCACCGTGCATAGAGGTCGGCGAGCTCCTCGTCGGGAACGCGGCCGGTGAAGCGCGCGCGACCGTTCAGCCCGCGCGCGTGGGCGAGCTGCTCGAGCCGCTGGCGGTCAGGGCCTTCACCGGCGATGACGATCTCGAGCGAGCCGTCGCGGGCTGCGGCCTCGATCAGCAGGTCGATGCGCTTCGCCCGGTCGAGGCGGTTGACCGAGAGGACGAAGTCGCCGTAGTCCTCGCAGCGATAGGCGAGCGCCTGTGGGGGATGCGGGAGCACTTCCGCGCTCAAGCCCGTCGACGCCTGGACGCGGTTGGCGACGTTCTGGGAGATGGCGAAGAGTCGCGACGCCTCCCCGAGGGCGACCCGATCGAGCGCCTGCACCTTTCGACGTGTCGCCCGCTCCTCCGGAGCGTCCCCGAACTGGCCGAGCGAGGTTCCGTCGAGCTCGTACGCCTGCCGGAACTGGTGCACGAGCCAGACGCGCTTCTCGGAATGCCGCACGAGGTACGACGGGAACTTCGTCCCGATGACGAGGTCGATCCGCTGTCCGTCGGCCTCCTCGAGGTCGAGCAGGCGCCAGAGGAACGCCTGCGTGAGGACGCGTGCGCCCGGATACCACTTGAACGGGACCGAGACGACGTCCGCCTCGTGCCCGCGCGCACGGAGCTCCGCGGCGAGGCGGTCCGTGAAGATCTCGGCGCCGCCGCATGCGAACGGCACCTGGGGCCGACACACCGCGATCCTCATGGCGTCCTGCGCGTCGCGTCGAGCTCGGCCTGAAGGCGATCGACCTGCTCCTGCAGGTCGTCGATCAACCGAAGCGCAGCGGCATTGAACGATCGCTGGTCGTACGCGAGGGGCTCGACGTACCACCGCATGAGCTTGCGAAGAACCGCCTTGACCGGCGTGCCGATGCCCCCTCGTACACCCGGACGAAGTCGAAGTGAGCGGTCCGCTGAGACCGGCCACAGGCGCTCGGCCTCGGCGCGCGCAATCCGGCGCTCGTCCTCGTCGCCGCTCGCTCCCGGATCCGCGCCCGAGCGCCGGACCTCCTCGCGGAGCGCCCGGAAGAGCTCCTCGACGTCGACGGAGCCCGTGGAAGAAACCCCTGCAGAATCGCCGTTTTTGGCGTCATCAGAGGGCATCGGGGCATTCTAGCCGGGGCACAGGCCGGGGCATGGCCCTGGCCGGATCCGCCAGTAGGCTGAGATGCGGTGCGCGTCGGCCTCTCCCTGCTGACCTTCTCGCCCGGGGATCTGGGTGGATCCGAGACGTACGCGAGGCAACTCGTGCGCTCGCTCGCGAAGGTCGGCACCGCCGAGTACGCCGTCCTCGTGCCTGCGCGGGCGAAGGACGCCGCGGACGGCCTTCACGCGATCGAGGTGAAGGATCCTCCGGTGGCGAAGCGCGGGCCGCTGCGGATCGCGGCGATGGCATTGCAGGCTCGGCGGACCAAGGGCGTTGGCGACCAGATGGCCAAGTTCGACGTCGTGCACTACCCGCTGACGGTGCCGATGCCGCACGTCGACGCACCGACCGTCGTAACCCTGCACGACATCCAGCACCGCGACCTGCCGGAGTTCTTCGGCCCGGCGCGACGATCGTTCCGGCGACTCGCGTACGACCGCGCGGCGCGCTCGGCGGCGGCCGTGATCGTGACGAGCGAGTTCGTGCGAGGCCGAGCCCGCGACGCACTCGACCTCGATCCGGGACGGATCCACGTCGTCCCGCTCGCAATCGACCACACCGTCTTCCGTCCTGCGAGCGAGGAGCGCGAGCCGATCGTGCTGTACCCCGCGCGGGGGTGGCCGCACAAGAACCACGCGCGCCTCCTCCAGGCCTTCACCTCGCTGCGCGAGACGCGCCCGCAGCTCAGGCTCATCCTCACCGGAGGCGGGGTGGAACGACTCGAGCCGGTGCCCGAGGGCGTCGAGATCCTCGGCGAGGTCCCACCGAGCCAGCTCGCGTCGCTCTATCGCCGCGCGGCGTGCCTCGTGTACCCGAGCCTGTACGAGGGCTTCGGCATCCCCCCGCTCGAGGCGATGGCGTGTGGCTGTCCGGTGGCAGCCTCCAACGCCGGGGCAATCCCCGAGGTGTGCGGCGACGCGGCCGTCCTCTTCGACCCGACGGAGGTCGAGGCGATGGCCGCCGCAATGCTCGAGGCGGACGAGCGACGCGAGGAACTCCAGACGCTCGGACTCGAGCGAGCCGCCCAGTTCACCTGGGACGAGACCGCCCGCAGGCACGAGGACGTGTACCGCGCGGCGCTCAGCGCAGGGCGCGCAGGTAGCCCCACGACTGCGTGAGCCCGCGCGGGCGCCAGACCGCGACGATCACGCCGTAGAGCAGCACTCCCGCGAACGCCGCGGAGAGGGTGCCGAGAACGAGGTTCGCAGGGACGAACGCGACGACGGCAACCGCGGCGATGACCGCTGCAGCCCGCACGATCCCGCGGAGCCCGGTCACGAGCGCCCCCAGCTGCGCGAGGAGCGCGGCGAGCACGAGGACCGTGGAGAGCGTGAGCGCAACGGCGAGCCCGTCGAGCTCGAGAAGCTCCGAGCCGATCCACGCGAGCACGATCTGCACCGCGAGCGCACCCGCGCCGATCACGGGCAGCAGGCGCTGACGTCCGGCGACGAAGGCGAGCGGGAAGGAAACGTTCACGCCGACCGAGGCGACCATCCACGGAGCGAGGACGACGACGATCCGGCTCACCTCCTCGCCGATGTCCCCGCCGTAGGCGTCCCCGAGCAGCGACTCGACGATGTCGCCTCCCGCGACCACGAACGCGCCGACGGCCGCGCCTATCACCGTCAGCGCCACCCACGTCGCCGCCGTGACGTGCCGTTCTGCAGCCCGGGCATCGAGCCCCGCGCGGGTCAATGGAACGGAGGACACGAGCCCGATCGAGAAGGCGGTGATCGAGACGAAGCTCGCGGCGGCGAGGTACGCGTAGCCGAAGCTCGTCACCGCTCCCGGCTCGACCCTCCCCGCGAAGGGGAGGCAGACGACGTAGAGAAGCTGCAGCGCGATCGGGAGAGCAGCGGCGGTCGCGAAGACGCCGAGTCGCGAGCGCAGCGAGGAGCTGTCCCGGCGAAGCGCATGCCGTGGTACGCCGGCGCGCACCGCACGCCACGCGAGACCGACGACAGGAACGGCGAGCGCGATGGCGCCGTTCAACGCGACTCCTCGGTACAGCGCCGCGATGCCGTCCGCGTCGACGCGGGTCAGGATCTCGATCAACGCCGCGGTGCCCCCGAGCGCGTACCCGACGGCCGCCGTCGCGTAGTCATCGTGCGCGGCGAGTCCGCTCGCCGCGAGACCGGCAAACAGGTAGGCGATTCCGGCGGGAACGAGCCACCTGAGCGCCTCCGCGCACACGTCCTGCGCGGTCGCGGAGCCCGATCCCGTGAGCAGGTCGGCCAGCGGCTCCGCGGCGGCCTCGCCGAGCACCAGGAGCGGCAGCGCAGCGACGGCGAGCGCGAGCGCGAAGCCCACGAGCTCTCCCGAGAGGCGCCCCTCTCGACGCGCGATCGCGAGGGGCGGAAGCACCGCGAGCCGTATCGCCTGCGACGCGAGCACGATGACGATGAACACGCCGTAGGCCGCGAAGAAGCCGTCGGTCTCCTCGGTGCGGCCGAACTCGCGCGCGATGACCACGCCGACGACCGCCGCGAACCCGGTCACGACGAGCGTCGATACGGCGGTGAGCGCCGCGCTCGCCAGTGAGCCCAAGCCGGGCGACTCTGTACGCTTGCTCACCGACGCGCAAGCGTACGCACGATGCCGAACGACACCCTCTGGACAGACGCCGCGCTCGACGATCTGCTTCGCGATTTCGGGGACGCGTATGCCGGCCGTACCGTGCTCGTCACCGGCGCCGACGGGTTCATGGGATCGCACCTCACGGATGCGCTCGTCGAGCTCGGCGCGACCGTGCACGCGTTCGTTCGCGCGACCTCGAGCGGAGCCCTGAACAACATCGGACACCTCCGCAACCGCCTGAAAGTGCATTTCGCCGACCTCACCGACCGAACGTCGGTGGACTACCTCGTCCGGGAGCTGAAGGCGACCGCGAGCGACCGGCCGTACGTCTTCCACCTCGGCGCGCAGGCGCACGTCGGCGAGTCGTGGCACAGGCCATACGAGACCGTTGCCGCCAACGTGCTCGGCACGCTCAACCTCCTGCAGTCGGTCGTCGACGCCGGCCTCGAGCTGGAGAAGTTCGACACGGCGGGGACGTCGGAGGAGTACGGGAACGTCCGCGAGTCCGTCTCCGACCACCACGATTTCGACGACGACGGCGGACTGATCCTGCACGAGCGCTCGCCGATCAACCCGAAGTCCGTGTACGCGACCGCGAAGGTCGCCGCCGACTTCCTGACCATGAACTACTACGACGCGTTCGGCGTCCCGGGTGTCGTCACGCGGATGTTCAACAACTACGGCCCGCGGCAGAACCCGCGCTACGTCACGGGCACGATCATCACGCAGGCGCTGACCCGCGAGACGATCGAGCTCGGCGCGCTCGATCCGCTCCGCGACTTCTGCTTCTGCACGGACGGCGTCCGCGGCCATCTCACCGTCGCCCAGCAGGGGACGCCCGGCGACGTGTACGTGTACGGGCAGGGCGAGAACATCTCGATGCGCGACTGGGTCGACCTCATCCTCCGCGTCGGGGAGGCCGAGGGCTTCTGGCCGGCCGGCCGAGAGGTGGTCACGTCCGCCTCGCGGCACCGACCGGGATCGAGCGAGGTCATGGCACTCCGGGTCGGGCACGAGAAGCTCACGGCCGAGACGGGCTGGCAACCGCGCGTTGCCTGGGAGGAGGGCGTGCTGCAGACGATCCGCTGGTACGCGGACAATCGCGAGCGCTGGCTCGGCCGCGTCGATTGGCTCGCGACCGGCGCCCCGCTCGGGACGCGCGGTTAGGGTGCTCGAGCCGCGCTATCCGTCCGGGGCCAGGATCACGTAGTCCCCGGCGTCGTGCCGGCGGTATCCCTTCCGCTCGAGCTCGTCGACGATCGGGATGGACTCGAGGATCTCCCTGTAGAAGACGAACCCGTGCCGCGCCCGCTCCACCTGCCGCTCGTAGGGCTCGTAGCGAAGGCCTACGGGAGACGACGGGATGGCGACTCCGCCTTCGAACCTCACGTCCCTGAACTCGTTCTGCGCGGCGATGATCCGCTCCGCGGAGTCGAAGGTCAACCGATAGGCGAGCCAGTAATCGGCGTAGACGCGATCGAGGTCCAGCCGGTCGAGGGTCGAGATCACCGGACCGAGGTCACGGGGCACCCACTGAACTGCGTGGCGCGGGCCGAGGGCCTTCGCGTTCGTCGTCTGCCCCGGCACGTCGCGGAACCAGTCGTCCATCCGGTGGAGCGTCACGACGGAGACGAAGCACGCGAGCGTGAGAACTGCGACCGCGCGCAGGCGAGTCGTCGCGAGCTGCGCGAGCAGCAGCGCGAGCACCGGCGTGAGGACGACGATGAAGCGCGGCGTGCCGACGGCCCAGGTCGTCTTCGGCGAGATGACGTAGACGAACGGAAAGACCACAGTGACGACGTAGAGAATCGACACGGGGCGACGCCACGTCATCGACGCCCCGTAGGCGAAGAGCCCGGCGAGGACTGCGTAGACCAGGAACGTGACTGGAGTCGACGGGATGAGCAGCTCCGCGGAGAAAGGAGCGCGCAGCCCCACCATCATCGGCAGGACGGGCGAGACGAGCAGCCGCAGGCTCCGTACCTTGTCGCCGTACTCGGGGATGGCCAGCGACTCGAAGTCGTGCTGGAGGTTCCACACGAGCCACGGCAGCGCTCCCAGCACCGCGAGCGGCACGGCCACCCAGAGCTGACGGACGGATCGCGGTTCCTTCCAGATCGTCCAGGCGATCACGCCCGCCGCGACCGGGACGATCTGAGGCGTCTGCCAAAAGGCGAGTCCCGACGCGAGCCCGAGGAGACCCACGCGCGTCCGATCGGGACACTCGTAGACGCGGAGCGCCAGCAGTAGGAGGAGTGCGCAGTAGAAGACGTTGCTCGCGTAGAAGCCCTGCTGGTGCGCGAGCTGGAAGACGTTGAACGGTGGCCAGAGCCAGAACACGGCGCCCGCCACGCCGGCTCCCGGCTCGCCGATCGTCCGCCGCCCCACCCGCCAGACGAGGAGGGCCGTGACGGCGCCGAGCGCGATCGGGATGAGGCGCAGCGCGAGCCAGCTGCTGCCCGCGACGAGGAACAAAGGCACGGTCAGCAGGACCTCCTGGGTCCCGCCGTAGGCCTGACCCCAGTAAAACGTCGTGAGCTCGCCGTCGACGGCATGACGAGTCATCAACCCGACCACCGCCTCGTCCGCGTTCGGAGTCCCGAGCGTTGCGCGGTAGACCCAGATGCGCAGCACGAGACCCACAGCCGCCGCGACGACGAACATGACTCGCCAGAAAGTGAGCTCGGGTCGCCGAATTCGACTCAGGTCGCGCACTCTAGGCAAAGCGCCAGACCGCTCCAGTCTCCGACTCGGCTGCCAATTGTGGGCGATGGGGATGCGAGGGCGGCCGCTGACGACGAGGACATTCGGCGCCAATCAGCAGGTCCCCGCGGACGACGACTCAGGACACTAGGCCCGCGGCCCCACGACTCTCGCGATCCAGTAGTCGCCCGTCTCGGCGAGTCGGTCGCAGACGTAGTCGCACTCTTGCGTTCGGCCGAAGGCAGCCGCGCCGGCCGGGGGCACGCCTCCGTCCGGAAGGCGAACGACGCGCGACTGGTCGACGCCCCGGTCGAGCGCGTACCAGCGCGCGAGCCCGAGCGGCTCGAGGTCGTCGTAGTCGACGTACACGGTCCCGCCGTCTGCCCACGCCGTGTCGAGCAGTCCAGGGACCCCGGCTTCGAATCGTCCGGTCCGGCGAGGGCCGTCCCTGCGGTAGTCGTTCACGAACACCGCGAACTGGACTCCCGCGAGGATGATGAGTGCGGCAGCGACACCCTGAAAGCGGCGATCTCGCGCGAGGCAGCCGGCTCGAATCGCGTCGAGAGCAGGGATCGCGACGACGATGAGCAGCACCGCCAGCGGCGCGAGGCGGAGCGCATGGAAGCGGTCGGCCGTCGTCGCAGCCGGAATCGGCGAGACGAGGAGCGCGGCGACCGCGTAGCGCCAGAACGGGTCAGCGCGATGCCGCAGGGCTATGAGGACGAGGCCTGCGACTGAGAGCGCGACGGACGCGGCGAGCAGCGCGCTCGCTCCCGGCGTGTGCGCATACGGCTTCACGTCGCCCGAGACGACGTAGTGCCAGAGCTGGAGGTCCTGCAGGTAGTTGACCGCCCCGCGCCCGGCGATCTCCCACGGTGGCATGTCGTCGGTGACGAACGTCGTCGCGTCGTAGCGGCGTGACAGCGCGCCCGGATGGGCGCGCACATAGATCAGGAGCGGGAGCTGCGTGAGCGCGAAGCCGATCCACACGGAGGCGAGCCAGCGCAACCGCGCCCGGGCGAGAACGGCGACGAGCGCGACGGCCAGCAACGGGGCGAACAACCTCCCGCCGGCGTAGACGTACGTGATCGCCCCGAGGGCGAGCGAGGCCGGAATCGCAGTCGCAGTCGTCCAGCGGTCGAGGCGGGCGGCGCGCTCGACGCTGAGGAGCGCGAGGCAGAGAAAGAACGGCTCGAGCGCCACCTCGAACGCGACCCGTCCGAGCTCGAAGAGCCACGGCGTCGTGCCGGCCAGGACGAGGGTCGCGACGCCGACGGACGGGTGCGACGTGCGCCGGTACGCGAGCCAGCCCAGGAGGAAGACGGCGGCGAGCATGCACATTGCGGCGAACCCGCGTGCGACCTCGCGATCGGCGCCTGTGATCCGGAACACGCCGGCGAGCCCGTAGACGAAGAGCGGGCTCTTGTAGTCGCGGAACGACGTGAAGTAGAGCGGGAAGCGAGCGCCGTACTCGTCGCGCCCGTCCGTCGCAATCGTGTGCGCGTTGTATGCGATGGACGCCTCGTCGCGGAAGAAGCCGGGCGGGTTCGAGGACGAGACCCAGAGCTGGAAAGCCGCGACCCCACAAACCGCAGAGAGCGCGAGCAGCAAAGCCGGGCGCATCAGCCGACCGAGCGCATGAGGCGGTAGTCGCCCCAGCTCGCGACCTCGTGGCACTCGAAGTCGCACTCCTGAAAGCGGAGGAACACGAGCGAGCCGGGGGGCGGGACGCCGCCGTCGGGAAGGATGACGATCCGATCCTGCGGGACGCCGGCGACGGCTGCCCGCCAGCGCGCCATGGCCTGCGCGCCGCGGTCGTCGAAGTCGACATGGATCGGGTCGCCCGATTCAAGCGGCGCGTGGAGGAGCGGCTCGACTCCGGCCTCGAACAGGACGAGGCGGGCAGGCCCGCGCGACCTGTAGATGTCGAGGAACTGGACGTACTGGACCGCGACCGAGAGAGCGAGCACGCCAACCGCAGCGCGGGACGCCCACGACGTGCGGGCGGCGGTGCGCAGGGCGTCGAGCGCCAGAACCGCGAGGGCGAGCGCGAAGACCGGGAGGGTCGCGAGGCGGATGGCGTTGTAGCGGTCGACCGTGAGCGCCGCCGGGATCGGCACGAGCAGCGTGGCGAGCAGGACGTACCGCCACCAGAGGTCCGACCGCTGACGTGCGAGGACGAGTGCGGCGCCCGCGAGCGCGAGGACGGCAACGGCGCCGAACAGCGCCCCGTACCCGCCGTTGTGGATGTACGGGGCAGGGTCACCCGCAGTGGCCCAGTGCCACGGATTGACGTCCCGGAACCAGTTCCCGACGGCCTGGAGCGCGACGCGGGGCCAGGAGAGCCCGTCGCGGGCGATCGTCGTCGCGTCGTAGCGGGCAGTGAGGTTCCCGGGATGACGGATCGCGTACAGGCCGATCGGGACGAGCATCACCGCGAAGGTGACCCAGGCCGAGAGCACGAACCTCCAGCGCCCCTTCCCCGCGAACACGGCCAGCGCCAAGACCAGCAGCGGCCCGAGCAGCCGGCTCCCGGTATACGAGTAAGTCACGAGACCGATCAGGACGCCGGCCGGGACGCCTTGCGACACGCCGTACGCATGCGAGCGAGCGACGCGCTCGAGCCAGAGCAGCAGCAGGACGACGAGGAGGGGCTGCGTCGTCGCCTCGATCGCCATGCGGCCGAGCTCGAACAGCCACGGCGTCAGGCCACCGAGCACCACGACCGCGGTCGCCACGACGTAGCTCCGCGTCAGGCGATACGCGAGAAGCCCGAGGAGGAGGATCGCAGCGAGCACGAGCGCCGCTGACAGCCCGCGCGCGACGCTCTGGCTCGGCCCCGTCACCTTGAAGACCCCGGCCAGCACGTATGGGTAGACGGGGCTCTTGTAGTCGTCGAACGAGCGGAAGAAGAGCGGGAAACGGGCGCCGTCCTCGTCGCGGAGCCCCTGCGAGAGCGTGTACGCGTTGAGCGAGAGCGCTGCCTCGTCGCGGTGGTAGCCCGGCGGGTTCGAGGGCGAGATCCACAGCTGGAACGCAACGATCGCGAGGATCGCACCGAGCCCGAGGAGCAGCGCCGGTCGGTCGACGAGCGACCTCACGGGGGCATCGTAAAGCCGCCGACGGAAGCCGAAGACCGCGATACCCTGCGCCGGTGCGTACGCTCGTCACCGGCGGCGGAGGTTTCCTCGGCTCGCATCTCGTAGAACGGCTGGAGAACGACGGCCACGACGTGGTCGTCGCGCGCAGTGCCGACTATGACCTGACCGCGATGCCCGACACGGCGCGGCTGTTCGACGACGCCGACGCGGAGCTCGTCTTCCATCTCGCCGCAGAAGTCGGCGGCATCGGTGCGAACAGGGCGAATCCGGGGCGCTACTGGTTCGCGAACTTCGCGATGGGGGCGAACGTCCTCGAGCAG
The DNA here is from genome assembly GCA_035764775.1 of Gaiellaceae bacterium. Classification (GTDB taxonomy): domain Bacteria; phylum Actinomycetota; class Thermoleophilia; order Gaiellales; family Gaiellaceae; genus GMQP-bins7. The sequence continues at coordinate 1,952 of DASTYQ010000039.1, read as the reverse complement.
GCGCGGGTCCACTCGACGCCCAAGCTCGTCATCGTCGGGACGGTGTGCGCGTACCCGAAGTTCGCGCCCGTCCCGTTCCGCGAAGAGGACCTCTGGGACGGCTATCCGGAGGAGACGAACGCGCCCTACGGAGTGGCCAAGAAGGCAGTGCTCGTGGGCGCGCAGGCCTATCGCGAGCAGTACGGCCTCGACGCGATCTTCCTCCTCCCGACGAACCTCTACGGCCCGCGGGACAACTTCGACCTCGAGACGTCGCACGTGATCCCCGCACTCATCCGGAAGATGGTCGAGGCCGACGACGAGGTGGTCCTCTGGGGAGACGGCTCGCCGACGCGCGAGTTCCTGTACGTCGACGACTGCGTCGAAGGGCTCGTCCTCGCAGCGGAGCGCTACGACGATCCCGAGCCCGTCAACCTCGGAGCGGCGCGCGAGATCTCGATCCGCGACCTCGCCGAGCTCATCGCGGACGTGACCGGGTATCAGGGAGCGGTCGTGTGGGACACGTCGAAGCCGAATGGCCAGCCACGCCGAAGCGTCGACGCGGCTCGGGCGCGGGAGCTCTTCGGCTTCGAGGCGAAGACGTCGCTGCGCGAGGGCATCGAGCGCACCGTCGCGTGGTACCGCTCGGCGGTCGCGGGTGTCGGTCCATAGTTCCGCCGTCGGCGCGGCGCGCCTGGGCGGACATACGATCGACCGCCTCCTCGAACAGCCGCGCGCCGTCGTCGGGACGCTCATGGTCTGCCAGATCGTCCTCGTCGGGATCCTCGCGCTCTCCGTCGAGCACAACGGTTGGGTGTGGTTCCAGGGGGGCGACCAGATCTGGATGACGACGACCGGCTGGGTGCTCGGCCAGGGCAACCTTGCGCCCACCGAACTCGGGTACCTCTGGGCGGCAGCACAGGCGCCGGTCACGTGGGCGACCGGGCCGACGTACGTTCAGGCGCTGCCCGTGCTCGTCGTCGCGCAGGTCCTCGTGCTCGGCCCGATCGCGCTGTACTGCGTCTACGCGATCGCGCGGGAGATCGGCGGACGGCTCCTCGGCTACTGGGCGGCATTCCTCTGGGTGGTAGCTCCGTTTGCCGCGATCCCGCTCTTCGTCGATCGCTACCAGGAGCGCTGGTACGAGCAGTTCGTCCCACAAGCACTGGGGCTCACAGCGCTCGCGGACTTTCCGTCGATGGTCCTGGTGCTGGCCGGCGCGCTCTTCGTCGTCCGCTCGCTGAAGCCGGGCCGAGTGCCGGACGCGCTCCTCGCCGGTGTCCTCATCGGCGCCGCGGCGGGGCTCAAGCCACCGAACCTCCTGGTCGCGGGCGGAGCGGTCCTCGCCTATGTCGTCGCTCAACGCTGGCGCGAGGGGCTCGCCTGCGGCGTGGCGATCGCGCCCGCTCTCGTCGTGCTCCTGCTGTGGAAGGTGCGCGGGCTCGGCACGGTTCCGGCGTTTGCGCTCGAGCAGGCTCGGATCGCCGCGGGGTCGGACCCGCTCGCGCTCGACCTGAACCTCGATCGCTATATCGACCTCGACCTGGACCACTGGCGCACGCAGATGGACCAGCTGCGCGAGTTCTTCTGGAGTCAGCGGCTCGTGCAGTGGGCACCGTTCGCCGGACTGATCGCCGTCATCCGAGTCCGGCGGGGTGCGATAGCAGCACTGCTCGGCGGGTGGCTCGGCGCATTCCTCGTCGTGAAGGGGTTCTCCCCCCGTGCAGATATCCAGGCGAACACGTTCTGGCGGCTCCTCATGCCGGCGTGGCCGGCGTACCTGCTGCTCTTTGTATCGATCCCCCTCCTCGTGCCGACGCTCGCGCGAAGGCTCGGACACCGGGTCGAGCCGACCCCGACCGCAAAGGTCGCTCGGCGCTGGATCGCCGTCGCCGCCGTTGTCGCCGTGCTCGTTCCCGGCATCGCAATCGCGGTCTCCTCGCCACTCGCAAAGGCCGAGGCACAGGCGAAGA
>DASTYQ010000038.1:0-2387 GCA_035764775.1 Gaiellaceae bacterium | reverse complement strand
GTTCACGACCGAGCCCTTCTCGGAGGCCGAGGTCTTCGAGTTCCCGGAGGGCATCGGCCCGGTGGAGTGCGTGAATGTCGAGCACGAGGAGGTGCTCCTCGTCCCGCGCTTCATCGACTGCAAGCGCGTCACCTTCAAGTACGGGCTCGGCGACGAGTTCATCGAGGTGCTCAAGACCCTGCACAAGCTCGGGCTCGACTCGAAGGAGCCGCTTCGGGTCAAGGGCGCGGAGGTAGCGCCGCGCGACGTCGTCGCGGCGACCCTGCCGGACCCCGCGACTCTCGGCGAGCGCATGACCGGCAAGACGTGCGCGGGCACGCTCGTCACCGGCCTCGGCAAGGACGGCAACCCGCGAAGGACCTACCTGTACCACGTCGCCGACAACGAGACGTCGATGCGCGACTACGGATCGCAGGCTGTCGTCTGGCAGACGGCGATCAACCCCGTGATCGCCCTCGAGCTGCTCGCGGACGGCGAGTGGTCGGGCGCGGGCGTCCTCGGGCCGGAGGCGTTTCCGCCTCAGCCGTACCTCGACAAGCTCGCCGAGTACGGCGCGCCGCACGGCGTCCTCGAGCTGACACCGTAACGGCGCGCCACACTGCTCGACCTCACGGAGACCGGTAGACGCCGCAGGCGTACAGGGCGTTCACGAGCTCCTGGTACTGGTTGCCGTGGATCGGGTTCTCGTACCGCGCCTTCCCGATGCACGCCGGGACGTCCGGCGAGGCGCTGTGTGTCCGCCCCGGCATCGCGAACGACGCGAGAGCCACCGACCCGGTGGCGACGACGGCAGCCAGCAAGGAGCCCAGCCTGCGCGCCCGCGACCTGCGTCGAGCCAGACGGGTCGAGTGCGCGGGCGAGTCCTCGTCACCGAGCCTCGACTCGGCTCGCCGACGCCACTCGTCGAGCTCGAACCGCGCCAGCGCGACCTCGGACCTGGGAGCGACGGGGAGCTTCATATGAGATCGAGGCTGACGGCGATCGCCACCGCGTGTGCGTTCGTGCGCGCCCGCAGCCGAGCTCTCGCCATCTTCGTCTGCTTCCGCACGGTCTCGAGAGACTTCCCGAGACGGCGCGCCACCTCGACCTGCGTGTCGCCCATCGCGATCTGTCGCAGGACCTGCGTCTCGCAGTCGGTGAGGGTCGTGTCCTCCGTCCGAAGGCGAAGGAGCCGCATCGGCATGCTCGCGTTGCTCATGCCGCACCCCGCGCATGCTCCTCGTAGAGGAACTGCAGCAGCACGGCGTCGCACCACGACTCTTCGAGCCCTCGCTCGCCCGCGTAACGACGGATCCGGCGGTGCGCGATGCGCAGCGCATCGCGTCGCGGTGTCGACGACCGCCTGGACAGCAATCGCGCGAGTTCGCTCATGAGATCGACGAGTTCCATCCGTCTGATCACCTCCGCATGCGGCCAGCGGCCGCTTGTCCGCAGTTCGACCGCGACCGAAGCTCGGCCCGAAGTGGAGGGGACAGCCGACCGCGGCGGAGGACGAGCGGGAACGACGACGACTCGTTCGAGTCGACTCCCCTTCCCGGCGGCGCCCCTCTGCGCTCGACCGGCTCTCCGGACCCACTCCGGCACGAAACCCCGTGCCGCGGCCCCTGATTTGAGCGGCCCATCATGTCAGAGCCCCGACTGGCAGCGCGCCGGTCCTTACAGAAACCACATGAAAGTCGCCGTATCGGCAACGCATCGACACGAAATTGCGAGCATCGACGACCGCGTCGATGATTTCCGGTCCCGTTCGTCGTCCAAGCAGTGATGCGATCTAGGATCGAGACGTGGCGGTCGTAAGGCTTCGCGCTCCGCTCTCGGAGCTGGCAGGAGGGAAGCGCGAGCTCGAGCTCGAGGGCGCGACGGTGCGCGAGGTGCTCCAGGATCTCGAGCGCAGGCACCCGGACGTCAGGGGCTGGATTCTCGACGAGCGCGGCTCGATCCGCGAGCACATCAACGTCTTCGTCAACAAGGAGTACGGGCGGGAGGACACGGCCGTCACGGCCGGCGACCGCCTGCACGTGCTCCCCGCGATCTCGGGAGGTTGAGCGGTGACTCAGCTGCTGGTCGGAACGAAGAAGGGGCTGTTCGTACTGGAGGGCGAGCCGGGAGCGGCCTTCGAGGTGACCTCGCGCCACTTCGCCGGCGAGCCCGTGGAGTTCGCGACGCGCGACCCGCGGACCGGCCGCACCCTCGCGTGCGTCACGTCGGCGTTCTACGGGCCGAAGGTCTTCTACACCGACGACCTCTCCGCCGAGTGGCAACAGGCGGGCGGCGTCGAGCTTCCCGAGGACGCCGAGAAGCCCCTCGAGCGCCTCTGGACGGTCGTGCCCGCGGAGGACGACGGGCATCTCTACGCAGGTGGAGCACCGGGCGTCCTCTTCGAGAGC
>DASTYQ010000037.1:0-5618 GCA_035764775.1 Gaiellaceae bacterium | reverse complement strand
GACTGCCCGACGGCTCCCTCTACCTCGAGGAGCGGACGCCGGACTGGGCAGCCGGCACGATCGACACCTACCGCGTCATCGTGTCGCCTACGGGTGAACGGGTCGAGCGCCCGTACCTGCTCCACGTGTACTCGGTGAAGGAGTGGACCGAGATGCTCATGGCGGGAGGCTTCGAGGAGGTCGAGGCATTCGGTGGCTGGGGCGGCGCGCCGGCGACCCCCGAAGCCTGGCGCCTCGTCCTCCGCGCCCGCTGATCCGGTTGCACTAGGCTCGCGCGAGATGCGCGTCCGCTTCGACCGCTTCTACGGCTACGCGGAGCTCACGGAGACGCTCGAGGCGTGGGCCGCCGAGCACCCGCAGCTGTTCGCTCTCGAGTCGATCGGGCACTCGTACGAAGGACGCGACATCTGGCTGTGCACGGTGACCAACTCGGAATCCGGCCCTGCGGGCGAGAAGCCGGCCGTGTTCGTGCACGCGCAGATCCACGCGATGGAGTTCACGGGAACGACGGCGGCGCTGAACCTCCTCGACCACCTCCTCCACTCGGACGACGTGCGCGTGCGTCATGCCGTCGACACGCGGACGTTCTACGTCGTGCCGCGGGTCAACCCCGACGGCGCCGACGCCGGCCTGCAGGACGGGCGCTTCCGGCGGTCGAGCGTCAGGCCGTACCCGCGCGAGGAGCCCGAGGACGGGCTCCACCGCGAGGACGTCGACGGCGACGGTCGCGTCCTCTACATGCGGATGCGCGACCCGAACGGCTCCTGGAAACCCCACCCCGAGGATCCGCGCGCACTCATCGCCCGCGCTCCCGACGACGTCGAGGGCGACTTCTACCGCGTGCTCCCGGAGGGAACGATCCGGAACTGGGACGGCGTCACGATCCCGATCGCGCCGGCGCTCGAGGGCCTCGATCTCAACCGCAACTGGCCGGCCGACTGGGCGCCCGAGGCGGAGCAGCAGGGCGCCGGGCCGTTCCCGACCTCCGAGCCGGAGGTGCGCGCGCTCGTCGAGGCGATCGTGGCCCGCAAGAACATCACGTCGTACGTCGGGTACCACACCTTCTCGGGCGTGCATCTCCGTCCCTGGTCGGGACACCCGGACGACGACTTCCCGGTCCCCGACCTGCGCGCGTTCAAGCTCATGGGCGAGGAGGCGACGCGGCTCACGGGATACCCGGCCATCTCGATCTTCCACGACTTCAAGTACCACCCGAAGCAGGTGATCAAGGGCGGGGACGTCGACTGGGTCTACGACCACCTCGGCGTGTACGCATGGGTGACGGAGTTCTGGAGCCCGCAACGCCGCGCGGGGATCTCCGACTACCACTTCATCGAGTGGCTGCGCGAGCACTCGCCCGAGGACGAGCTCGCGGTCTTGAAGGTCGCCGACGAGCTCGGCGAGGGCTACGTCGACTGGTATCCGTTCGAGCACCCCCAGCTCGGCCCGGTCGAGATCGGCGGTTGGGACCTCGTCCGGTTCTGGTTCAACCCCCCTCTCTCGCAGCTCGAGGCGGAGGTGAAGCCGCACGCCGACTTCGCCGTCTACCTCGCGCTCGTCTCGCCGTTGCTCGAGATCCGCTCGTTCGAAGCCGAGCCCGTCGGCGACGGCGCGCATCGCATCCGGCTCGTCCTCGAGAACGCCGGCTGGCTCCCGACGAACGTCACCGTGAAGGCGCTCGAGCGGAAGGCGGTTCGTCCGATCGAGGTCGAGCTGGAGGTTCCCGACGGCGCACGCATCGCCACCGGACAGGAGCGCGAGGATGCCGGCCAGCTCGGCGGGCGCGTCGAGAGGCGCCAGGTGATCTGGTGGAACACGGATCACTCGACGGCGGAGCGCACGAAGGTCGAGTGGGTCGTCGAGGCAGCTGCCGGCACGAGGCTCGGCGTCGTGGCTCGCCACGAGCGCGCCGGCACGGTTCGCGCCGAGCTCGTTCTGTAGCCGTGCGCGCAGAGCTGCTCGACGCACCGCGCACGCCGCTCCGCGTGACCGAGCTGCCGGAACCCGTCGCCGAACCGGGCCAGATCCTGCTGCGCGTGCGTGCCTGCGGCGTCTGCCGCACCGACCTTCATATCGTCGACGGCGACCTCCGGCACCCGAAACTCCCGCTCGTACCGGGTCACCAGATCGTCGGCGAGGTCGTCTCGGGAGGCGAGCGGTTCGAGGTCGGCGCTCGCGTCGGCGTTCCCTGGCTCGGCTGGACCTGCGGGGAGTGCCGCTTCTGCCTCGCCGGCTCGGAGAACCTCTGCGACCGCGCTCGCTTCACGGGGTACGACGTCGACGGCGGATACGCCGACCTCGCGGTCGCTGACGAGCGGTTCTGCTTCCCGATCCCCGACGGCTACGCCGACGAGCAGGCCGCCCCGCTCCTCTGCGCCGGGCTCATCGGGTTCCGCTCGCTGCGCCTGACCGGCGACCCGGAGAGGATCGGCTTGTACGGCTTCGGCGCCTCGGCGCACATCATCTGCCAGGTCGCCGTCGCCCAGGGCCGGACCGTCTACGCGGGAACGCGGGCCGGCGACGACGAGACCCAGGCCTTCGCGCGCTCGCTCGGCGCGGCGTGGGCCGGCGACGCGATCGCAGGCCCGCCGGACGAGCTCGACGCGGTTATCGTCTTCGCTCCGGCGGGAGAGCTCGTGCCGGCGGCGCTCCGTCATGTCCGCAAGGGCGGTTCCGTGGTCTGCGCCGGGATCCACATGAGCGACATCCCGGCGTTCCCGTACGAGTCGCTCTGGGGCGAGCGCGTGATCCGCTCGGTTGCGAACCTCACGCGTGCGGACGGCGAGGACTTCCTCGCGCTCGCGCCGACCGTCCCTGTCCGCACCGAGGTCGAGTCGTTCCCGCTCGAGGACGCCAACGAGGCGCTCGACCGTCTGCGCCGTGGCGCGCTCCGCGGCTCGGCGGTTCTGGTAATAGCGGGGGTGCCGTGACGACCGTCAATGCTCCCACCGCCGCGAGCGGCCCACTCGTCCTCGCGGACATCAGCGGGTACACCTCGTTTCTGCAGGAGGTCGCGCTCGCGCATCGCGACGACGCGTTCGCCGACGGCAACGTTCCCGAGGCCTACGCGATCCTCACGCGCTTGCTCGACGGCATCGTCGCGCAGCTCGTTCCTCCGTTCATGCTGTCGAAGCTCGAGGGCGACGCCGTCTTCGCGTTCGCGACGGATTCCGAGGGGATGCCTTCGGGCAGCGAGATCCTCACGTGCTTCGGCGGCTGTTACGCGAACTTCCGCCAACAGGTCGGATCGGCGAAGGAGGTCTGGCCGTGCTGGTGCGACGCCTGCGCGAACATCGAGAATCTCGACCTCAAGTTCGTCCTCCACTCCGGCCCGTTCGTGATGCACGAGATCGCCGGCCAGCGTGAGCTCGTCGGACCGGAGGTGGTGATCGCGCATCGTCTCCTCAAGGCGAGCGCGCCGGAGCTCGCCGGCCGCACCGGCTTCGCCCTCGTCACCAGCGCCGCCGCGGCCGAGCTCGAGATCCCGCTCGACGACTGCATCCAGGTCGTTGAGAGCCACGAGCACTACGCGCCGATCGACGCGCACGTCTTCGCGCTGTAGGGGCGGGAGCTCCGCTCCTACCCGAAGCGCGCCATCTCGACGAGGCCGCCCTCGGCGGCGTGGTCGACCTGCAGCGTCGTGTGCTCGATCCCGAACTCGTCGTGGAGGAGGCGCTCGAGCTCGCGCCTGCGGCCGTGGCAGTCCTCTCCCGGGCGAACGAGCACATGCGCGGAGAGTGCCGGGAAGCCCGACGTGATCGTCCACACGTGGAGGTCGTGCACCTCCACGACCCCCGACGCTGCGGCGAGTCGCCGGCCGAGCACCTCCACGTCGAGGTCGCGCGGTGTCGACTCGAGGAGGATCTCCGTCGAGTCGCGGAGGATCGACCACGCGCTCGCAAGCACCAGCAGCGCAATCAGGACGCTGACGACCGCGTCCGCCTCGACCCAGCCCGTCATGAGGATCACGATCGCGGCGACCGCGACGCCGACGGAGCCGAGGACGTCCGCGAACACGTGCCGGAACGCGGCGTCGACGTTGAGGCTCTGGCCACGCGCGCCCGAGAGCACGAGGCCGGCGGCGACGTTCACGGCGAGGCCGAGGAGCGCGATCGCGAGCATCCACCCGCCGAGCGGTTCGCCCGGGTCTCGGAGCCGCATGATCGCCTCGACGAAGATCCAGATCGCGAGCGCGACGAGCAGGACGCCGTTCGCGAGCGCCGCGAGAACCTCCGCGCGCTTGAAGCCGTATGTCCGCCCCGCCGTCGCCGGCTTGGCCGCGAGCCACACGGCGACGAGCGCGAGGGCGATCGCGACGTTGTCCGAGAGCATGTGCACCGCGTCCGCGAGTAGCGCCAGGCTCCCGGCTGCGATGCCGCCGACGACCTCGATCGCCGTGTAGGCGAGCGTCAGAGCGAGGGCGCCGGCGAGTGCGCGCCGGCTCTCGACTCGGCCGTGATCGTGGTCGTGCGCCACGCCGACGTTCTACCGCGCGGAGCGGGCGGTCGTCGGCGTGGCCGCGTCGACCGGAGGAGGCGCGACGTTCGTCAGGATCGCCGCTGCCAGCAGGACGGAGAAGGCCACGATCGCCTCGCCGACGAGACTCGGATGGACGTCGGGCTCCTCGCCCGCCTCGAGTCGAGGCCGGACGACGAAGTGATGGACGGCCCCCCAGATCAGCGCAAGCGCCACGATCGCCATCTTCATCACGAGCAGGCGGCCGTACAGCGTCTCCCACAAGTCGCTGAGCTCGGGGAGTCGGACGACCGCGAGATAGCCGCCCGCGAGCACCATCACCACGACGAGCAGGACGGCCAGCCGCGCGAAGCCGAGAAACGCCTTCCGCCTCAGCGACGGTGCGAGCGGCCACACGAGAAACGCGAGCGCGGCGACGCCGCCGACCCAGATCGACGCAGCCACGAGGTGAAGCCAGTCCGCGAGCTCCGCTACCCATGACGCGTTCGGCTCCGTCGCCTGATGCCCCGAGAGCGACAGCCCGGAGGCGAGCGCGACCGCGATCGCGAGCGCCGGCCAGCGGAGCTCGAGGCGATCGAAGACCCAGCCGACCAGGAGGAGTGCCGCGACCACCCCGAACCCGACGGTCATGACGAGGAAGGCGACACCGAAGCGAGTCTTCTCGGCGAACGGCTGCAGGTCGCCGTACGGGAGATCGGAGACGGGCAGCTGGAGCGCGTTCGACGCGCGCAGGACGAACGCGACGATCCCGACGTCGATCGCCAGGAACGCGGCAACGACGGAGACGAGGTGGAAGCGCTTCTCGAGGGGTGCGGGCACCGCGCCGCGAAGGATCAGGAGGCGAACCACGAGCGGGCCGATCAGCAGCGCCAGAGCGCCGAAAAGTGACCAGCGTGCGACATCGTCCCGCCAGGTCGTGCCAGACGCGCCCACGGCCTCGGTGGGCGGAGGCGCGGCGACACCCACGCCGAACGTGAAGACGCCTGCCGGCGAGTGGCCGTCGTCGCCGATGACACGCCAGCGCACCGTGTAGCCCGTCCCGCCGGCGAGGCGCGAGACCGGCGCGACCACGACGGTGCCGCCTTCCTCCGTCCTCGGCGTCCCGGAGAGCAGGGTGCCGTCGGGCGCGAGCACCTGCAGCG
>DASTYQ010000036.1:0-4277 GCA_035764775.1 Gaiellaceae bacterium | reverse complement strand
GATGGCGCTCATGAGCGAGACGGTCGAGTTCACGCTCGACGGGCACGCAGTCACAGCAGCCGAGGGCGAGCTCATCGTCCACGCCGCCGCGCGCCACGGCACGTTCATCCCGACGCTCTGCCACGACTCGAAGCTCGACCCGTACGGCGGCTGCAGGATGTGCGTCGTCGAGGTCGAGGGCGCGCCGCGGCCGCTGCCTGCCTGTGCGACCCGCGTCACCGAGGGGATGGCCGTCTCCACGAACGGTCCGATCACGGGCTTCCAGCGGACGCTGACCGAGATGCTCCTCTCCGAGCACCTGAACGCATCGCCCGGCGGTCGCCCGAACGAGCTCCTCGACCTCGCGAACGAGCTCGGCGCGACGACGCCCCTCGTGCTCCCTGACGCGAAGCGTGCGCCCTACGAGGATCGCAATCAGCTCATGGGCTACGACCCGGACGCGTGCATCCTCTGCAACCGCTGCGTCCGCTACACGCAGGAGGTCATGCAGTGCTCGGCGCTCTCGCTCGAGGGACGGGGCGGCGAGGCGAGGATCGTCCCAACCTGGGAGCGGTCCTGGCTCGACACCGAGTGCGAGCTCTGCGGCGGCTGCCTGTCCGTCTGCCCCACCGGGGCGATCTACGAGAAGTTCGAGCAGGGGACGCGGACGCCGGAGCGTCAGCTCGACCAGGTCCGGACGACGTGCACGTACTGCGGCGTCGGCTGCCAGATCGACCTCAACCTCGATCCGGAGACGAAGCACGTCGTGAAGGTGACGTCGAAGGACGAGTACCTCCCGAACGAGGGCAACCTCTGCGTCAAGGGCCGCTTCTCGTTCAACTTCGTCCACCACCCGGACCGCCTGACGCATCCGCTCGTCCGCGGCGAGGACGGAGAGCTCCATCGGACGACCTGGGAGCACGCGCTCGAGACCGCGGCCGCGGGCATCCGGAAGGTGGTCGCAGAGCACGGCGCCCAGTCGGTTGGCTTCCTCACCAGCTCACGCCTGACCAACGAGGAGAACTACCTCGTCCAGAAGCTGGCGCGAACGGGGGTGGGGACGAACTCCGTCCACTCCTGCGAGTCGACCTGACACGGTCCCACTCTCTACGGCCTGGTCAGGTCGTTGGGCAGAGGAGCGAGCAGCAACTCGATCGCCGAGATCGAGCGTGCCCGCTTCCTCTTCGTGATCGGGTCGAACACGACCGAGGCGCATCCCGTGCTCGCGCTGAGGATCAAGAAGGCCGTGCGCGACGGCGCGAAGCTCGTGGTCGTGGACCCGCGGAAGATCTGGCTGACGAAGATCGCGCACCGACACCTCCAGCTGAGGCCGGGCACGGACGTGTGGCTGCTGAACGCGATGATGAACACGATCCTCGCCGAAGGCCTCGAGGACGAGACGTACATCCGTGACCACACCGAGGACTTCGAGGCGCTGCGGGAGGTCCTCGCCCGCTACACCCCCGAGGACGCGGAGAAGGTGACCGGGGTCCCGGCCGAGGACATTCGCGCGACCGCCCGCGAGTACGCGACGGAGCGGCACGCGGCGGTCTTCTACACGCTCGGGATCACGGAGCACGCGTGCGGCGTCGACAACGTCTGGTCGCTCTCGAACCTCGTGCTCATGACCGGCCACCTCGGGTACGAGTCCACGGGGCTGAACGCGCTCCGCGGCCAGAACAACGTGCAGGGGCTGAACGACTCGGGCGCGAACCCGATGTACCTCCCCGGCTACCAGTCCGTGGACGATCCGGAGCTGCGCCGCAAGTTCTCCGAGGCGTGGGGGGCCGAGGTTCCCGAGACCCCGGGCTACCGGCTCGACCAGATGATGAGCGGGCTCCACGACGGGCGCGTGCGAGCGCTCGTGCTCGTCGGCGAGAACCCGGCGCAGACCGAGCCGAACGCCCGCCACGTCGAGGAGGGCCTGGGGAAGCTCGACTTCCTCGTCACCCAGGACATCTTCCTCCACGACATGACGCTGAAGCACGCCCACGTCGTCCTCCCCGCCTCGAGCTTCGCGGAGAAGGACGGCACGTTCACGAACACGGAGCGCCGCGTCAGCCGCGTGCGCGCGGCCGCGCCGCTTCCCGGCGAGGCGAAGCTCGACCTCGACATCGTGATCCTGCTGGCGAAGGCACTCGGCGTCCACTGGCCGGAGTACCGAGGCGCGGAGGACGTGTGGAATGAGCTCGCCGACCTGGCTCCGCCCTGGTACGGCATCCGCTACGACCGGCTCGAGGAGAATGGGATCCAGTGGCCCGCGCCGGAGATCGGGCATCCCGGGACGCCGTTCCTGCACGCCCCGCGACCCGCCCGACAAGGCGGGCGCGGGAAGTTCTATCCCGTCGAGTACCAGCTCCCGATCGAGGAGCCGGACTCGGAGTTCCCGCTCGTCCTCTCGACCGGCCGCACGCTGTACCACTACAACTCGGCCAACATGACCATGCGCGAGTCCGGGATCACGGACAAGCAGCAGGCGCCGTTCTTCGAGATCTCCGCCGAGGACGCGTCAGCGCTCGGGCTCACCCACGGCGACCTCGCGCGGCTCGTCTCACGCCGGGGCGTGCTCGAGGCCGAGGCGCACGTCACGGATCGGGTGTACCCCGGCCTCGTGTGGATGGCGCTGCACTTCGCGGAGCAGAAGGTGAACTGGCTCACGCACGACGTCGGAGACTCGCTGATCGGCACCCCCGAGTTCAAGGTCAGCGCGGTGCGGGTCGAGCCGATCCGCCCCGCCGTGCGCGCCGCCGCTCGATGAACGCGACGGCGGCGGACACGCTCGCCTTCGAGGCGGTCGACCGGCATCTCCGAGGCCGCTTCGGGAAGCCGTACGTGTACGAGGAGGAGTGCGAATCGACGCAGCTCCTGCTGCTCGGCTCCGGGCTGCCCGAGGGAGCGGTGGCGGCGACCGACCACCAGACCGGTGGCCGCGGCCGCTTCGGCAGGCGCTGGGAGGCACCGCGGACGAGCTCGCTCCTCGTGTCGGTCATGCTGCACCCGCCCCGCGAGCGCCATCTGCCCGAGCTCTCGCTCGTCGCGGCGCTGGCGACCGCCGAGGCGATCGAGGGCGCGACCGAGCTGACGGCGCAGGTCAAGTGGCCGAACGACGTCATGGTCAACCGGAGCAAGGTCGCGGGGATCATCTCCCAGCTGTCCGACGGGACGGTCGTCGTCGGCATCGGCATCAACGTCAACCAGTCGCGCGAGGAGCTGCCGCTCGACGCGCCGACCCCTCCCGGCTCGCTGCGGACCGTGACGGGCTGTGAGCACGATCGTGCCGCGCTCCTGGGCTCGTTGCTCTTCCGCCTCGAGCGCATCTACGACGGCTGGCGCCACGGTGGCCTCGCCGATCTCTACAGCGAGCTCGGAGCGCGAGACTTCCTTCGCGGTCGCCGGATCACCGTGGACGGCGAGGCCGCGCTCGCGCTGCAGGTCCTCCGCGACGGGCGCCTCGAGGTCGAGACGGCTTCGGGCGAGGTGCGAACGCTCGAGTCGGGCGAGGTGCGCTATGGCGCGTAGGCGCCGTCAGCGGTCGCCGAACACGACCGAGATCACGACGTAGATGGCGAAGGCGATCGGGACGATGAAGGACGCCAGCCGGCGGCCCCGGGAGCGCTCGGGCGTGCCATCGTCGTCGCTCTCGATTGCGTCCGGATCGGACTCGTACGGATCCGCCTCGAGCGGCTCCGGCTCCTCGTAGGCGTCCTGCTCGAAGACCTCCGGCTCGAAGGTCTCCGGCTCGAGGACGGTCGCCTCCGCGGGGAAGGTCGCGCTCGGGGCGGGCGCGCGCGCATCCTCACGCTCGACGTCCTCGACGAGGCTGTCCTGGAGGTCGAACAGGCTCGGCCACCTGCCGCACGTGCGGCACGAGTTCGCGACCGGCTCGTTGACCGTTCCGCACTCGGAGCACCGCCACGGAGCGTCGGGCATGACCCGAGGATAGAGAGGCGCGCGGGGTTACCGCGTCATCCGAAGCGGGATCTCGAGGAGGTTCATCCGCGAGCCGTCCTCCGCCGAGCGCTCGAACACGATCAGCGCCCCGACACCGTCGAAGGGCACGGTGAACGCATCCGTCGTGAAGTCGAACGTCCCGCGCGTCCCCGTGCCCGAGGTCGCGGTGACGAAGCTCTCGTCGACGATCTTGCCGTCGGTATCCGTGAGCTCGTACTCGAAGTTCGCCTCGAAGGTGTTCGCCGTGCCCGTGACCTGGAGGGGGCTCGCGACGTCCTCGAAGGCGAGCGGCGACTCGACGAGTATGGCCGGAGTCTGCTCCTCGAAGTCCGCGCGGGTGAGGAATC
>DASTYQ010000035.1:0-18155 GCA_035764775.1 Gaiellaceae bacterium | reverse complement strand
CGATCTCGGCTACCTCTGATGACGAGCCTCGCGACCTTCTACGAGCGGATGTTCTTCATCCGCCGCTTCGAGGAGACGCTCCTCGACCTCTTCTCGCTCGGGAAGCTCGTCGGCACGACGCACACCTACATCGGGCAGGAGGCGAACGCCGTCGGCCTCATCGAGCATCTCGACCCCGACGTCGACACGATCTTCTCGAATCACCGCTGCCACGGGCACTACCTCGCATTCACGGACGACGCGTTCGGGCTCCTGTGCGAGGTCATGGGCAAGGCGCCGGGCGTCTGCGGCGGCAAGGGCGGCAGCCAGCACCTGTGCAAGGGGAACTTCTATTCCAACGGCGTCCTCGGGAGCATCGTCCCCGTCGCCACCGGGATCGCGCTCGCGGAGAAGCGCAAGGGCACCGGCGCGGTGTCCACGGTCTTCCTCGGGGACGGCACGCTCGGCGAGGGGGTCACCTACGAGTCGCTCAACATCGCGTCGCTCTGGCAGCTGCCGGTGCTCTTCGTCGTCGAGAACAACCACTACGCGCAGTCGACCCCGGTCGAGCTCGAGCTCGCGGGATCGATCGCGGCGCGCGGGGCGGCGTTCGGGATCGAGGTGGACGAGCTCGACACGACCGATGTCGAGCTGATCGACGAGGCCGCGGGTCGCGCGGTCGCCCGAATCCGCGAGACGGGCGCCCCGTTCTTCCTCGTGCTCAACACGTATCGCTTCAGCCCGCACTCGAAGTCGGACGACCAGCGCGACCCGGCCGAGATCGAGGAGCGCCGAACGCGGGATCCGCTCGTCGTCGCGGGGGCGCGGCTCTCCGAGGAGGAGCGCGCGGCGATCGAGGAGCGCTGCGAGGAGAGGCTGGCCGAGACGGTCGAGGCTGCGGACGCTGCGCCGGCGGCCACGCCGGGAGTGGCAGCGTGAGCTCGGTCGCCTCCGGCAAGCGCGGCGTCCAGGCTCTCAACGAGTCGCTGCATGCGATCTTCGCGGAGCGCGACGACGTCGTTCTCTTCGGCGAGGACGTCCTCGACCCCTACGGCGGCGCCTTCAAGGTCACGGCCGGTCTCTCGGACGCGTATCCCGACCGCGTCCTCACGACTCCGATCAGCGAGGCGTCGCTCTTCGGCGTCGCCGCCGGGATGGCGCTGCGAGGCCAGCGTCCGATCCTCGAGATCATGTTCGGCGACTTCGTCGCCCTCGGGCTCGACCAGGTCGTGAACGGGATCTCGAAGTTCCGCGAGATGTACGACGACCAGGTGACGGTGCCGCTCGTCGTGCGTGCGCCCATGGGGGCGCGCCGGGGCTACGGCCCGACGCACTCTCAGTCGCTCGAGAAGCTCTTCCTCGGTATTCCGAACATCGTCGTCATCGCCGCGAGCGAATGCCACGACGTCGGCGCGCTGCTCGCGGACGCCGTCGAGGACGAGCGTCCCGTGTTCTTCATCGAGAACAAGCTGCTCTACGGCCGCGCGCTCCGTCGCCCCGAGGACGGGCACATCGGCGAGCTCGCGGTGCGCGAGTCGAGCGACACGTATCCGGCACTCACGTTCTCGGCGACGGACTTCACGGAGGGCTCGGCGACGATCGTCACGTACGGCGGGATGCTCCCCATCGTGCTCGATGCGGTGACGGAGCTCGTCCTCGAGCACGAGATCTTCTGCGAGTTGGTGGCGCTCTCCCAGCTCCTGCCGATGGAGCTCGACGCGGTGCTCGAGTCCGTGGCACGAACCGGCGCGCTCGTGACAGCAGAAGAAGGGACTCTCACCGGCGGCTTCGGTGCGGAGATCGCCGCCCGCGTGCAGGGGGCCGCCTGGAGCGACCTGCGCACGCCGGTGCGCCGCATCGCCGCGCGCGACGCGATTATCCCGTCCGCCCGCCCGCTCGAGGACGCGATGCTTCCGAGCGTCGAGGACGTCGTCGACGCGGTGATGTCGCTCGAGGGCGCGCAGTAGTGCTCGAGATCGTCCTCACGCGCGAGGACGCCAACACGGAGTACGCGCTCCTCGCAGAGTGGCTCGTCGAGGACCGCTCCGAGGTGGCTTCGGGGCAGCCGGTCTGCGTCGTCGAGACGACGAAGGCAACCGTCGAGGTCGAGGCCCCGGGAGACGGCACGCTCGTCCAGCTCTACGGCGAGGAGGTCGAGGTCGAGCTGGGGAAGACGATCGCCTACGTCGCGGAGTCCGCCGACGAGCTGGCGTCGCTAAACGCCGAGGGCACGGCGAAGCCTGCCGCGAAGCCCGCGGCCGGAGACCGCAAGGCGACGCGCAAGGCCGTCGAGCTCTCCGAGCTGCACGGCCTCGACCTTGCCGAGATCGACAAGCGCGGGTTCATCACTGAGAAGGACGTCGAGGAGCTGATCGCGCGCCAGAAGGCGGCGGCGGCGCCCGCACCCGGCCCGGTCCTCGCAGGTGTCTCGACCGAGGGCGTCTCCTTGCCGTCGACGTTCGACGTCGACGAGGGCGACGGCGTGCTGGATCCCGCGTACCTCGAGTCGCTCGAGCACGACGCATTCCGCGCGCTGTCTCCGGCCGACAAGATCTCAGCGCTGCGGGACGCGGGTGCCAGGATCGGCGAGGGAGTCGAACTGGGGGAAGGGTCGCTCGTCGTCGCGCCGCGCATCGTCCTCGAGGACGGCGTGAGACTCGGTCCGCGTGCCACGGTCGTCTGCGAGGAGGTCGTCGCGATCGGAGAGCTCACGCAGTTCGGACCGGACCTCGAGCTGCGCTGCCGGCGCGCCTTCCTCGGTGCGGGGATCTGGGGTGGGCGGTCGGTGCGCTTCGGCGGCGGCGGCCATCGCGACCCGTGGGCGACGCTCACGGTCGGTGATCTCGCGTTCGTCGGAGACGAGGCATTCGTCAATGTCTGCCGCCCCGTGCTGATCGGCCGCGAGGTCTTCCTGACGATGCGCTCGCTCATCGTCACGCACAACATCGGCCACTCGATTCTCGAGGGGTTCGAGAACCGCTTTGCGCCGGTCGTCCTCGAGGACCGCTCGCAGGTCGGTCTCGGGGCCGTCCTCTACGCCGGCGCTCGGATCGGCGGGGAGTCGATCGTCGCGTCGAACTCGTACGTCGTCGGGGAGATTCCGGCCGGCTCGTTCGCGATCGGCGTCCCCGCGAAGGCCACCGGCAGCTCGAGCCACAAGCTCTCCGACTCACGGCGACGCGATCTCGCGCGGCGCTTCGTCGACGATCTGCACGAGCTCCTCGCGCTTCGTGGCCACCCTGTTTCCGCCATCGAGGACGACGGCTTCGAGGTGGAGGGGACGCGTGTCGTCTTCATGACGAGCTACCGGGGCGGTGTCGAAGGTGCCGCGGTCGTCCTCGCGCTCGACGTACGCGGCGACGTCCCGGACGGGGTCGCGGTGATCGACCTTCTCGGGCGCCGCGTGCACGGCAGCGGCGGCGTCGTCCTCGACTCCGTGCGGGAGTTCTGCCGCAAGCGCGGGATCAAGCTCGAGCCCGGGCCGTGGAGCTATCCCGGCGGTCTCGTCTGAGGGATTTCGCCTAACACCCTGGTATTTCGTGCATTTCAGTACTAGTGTGTGCGCGCTCGAGGGGACGAGGACCGAAAGAGAGGGCACGGGTGGTACGAAGGGCGCAGGTCGTTCTGGGGCTTGCCGTACTCGTTGCCTTCGCGCTGGCGTCGTCGCCGAGCCAGGGCGCGGGCAGCGCAAAGCCTGCGGACTTCGACAAGGCCGTCGCCGCGATGGAGAAGCACGCGGACAAGTGGCTCGACAAGCGCAATGTGGTCGGCGTCGGCATTGGCGAGAACGAGGCCGGCAAGGCCGTGATCCACGTCTACAAGGTGAAGGACGAAGACGAGGGGATTCCGTCCGATGTCGACGGAGTCGCGGTCGCTCAGCTCGCTACGGGTCGGATCGACCCGCGTGCAGCGCCCACAGACCGCTGGCCGCGCCCGGTGCCGATCGGGGTGTCGTCGGGTCTCGCCGACTTCGCAACCGGGACGCTCGGGGCTCGGGTCACCGACGGGACGCATGTGTACGCCCTCTCCAACAACCACGTCTTCGCGGGCGTCAACACTGCGAGCATCGGCGACCCGATCACGCAGCCTGGGCCCGACGACGGGGGCTCCAGTTCGAGCGACACCATCGCCACTCTCTCCGATTACCAGGAGATCGACTTCTCGGGCGGCGACAACACCATGGACGCCGCGATCGCACTCACGTCGATCGGGGACGTCGGCACCGCGACGCCTCCAGACGGTTATGGCGCTCCGAGCACGACTCCGGCAGTTGCGACGATCGGCATGGGCGTACAGAAGTACGGACGCACCACGGGCTTGCAGCAGGGAACCGTGCAGGACGTCAATCTCGCCGTCGACGTCTGTTACGTCGGGTTCGAGGACTTCTGCTTCCCGGGCTTCGAGGCCCGCTTCGTCAATCAGATCGCCGTCTCGCCAAGCACCTTCAGCGCGCCTGGAGATTCGGGCTCGCTCATGGTGACGCAGGGGGGCAACCAGCCGGTCGCGCTCCTCTTTGCCGGTGACGGCCAGCTGACCATCGGCAACCCGATCATCCCTGTGCTTCAGCGCTTCAACGTCACGATCGAGGGCGGCC
Source organism: Gaiellaceae bacterium (assembly GCA_035764775.1). Classification (GTDB taxonomy): domain Bacteria; phylum Actinomycetota; class Thermoleophilia; order Gaiellales; family Gaiellaceae; genus GMQP-bins7. The sequence goes on along the minus strand of DASTYQ010000035.1, from coordinate 13,582 downwards.
CTCCGACGCAGGGCCCGCCCGCCGCTCCTCAGAGCCTCACGGCCGCCGCGGGCGACAACCAGGTCTCACTTACGTGGAACGCGCCCGCCTTCGACGGCGGCTCGGCGGTCACGAGCTACAACATCTTCCGCGGGACGAGCCCAGGCGCCGAGACGTTCCTGACGGGGAGCACGACGACCGACTACGTCGACGCCTCCGCCGTCAACGGCACGACCTACTACTACAAGGTGTCTGCCTCGAACGCGAACGGCGAGGGTGCGAAGTCGAACGAGGCGAGCGCGACGCCGATCGCGGCGGTCGCGCCCACCGCGCTTCCGGCTCCCCTCGACGACTTCAACCGCCCGGACGAGACACTCGGCGGTAACTGGACGAACGCGATCATCGGCGGCGAGGGCGGCTTCGTCGTCAGCTCCAACCAGCTCGCCTGCTCGGTCGCCACGACCTGCACCGCGTGGCGCAACACCGGCCAGTATGGCCCCGATGTCGAGGTGTGGGCGCGGCTTCCGGTCCAGCCGGGTGTCGGCAACCAGCTTCGCCTGTACGCGCGGCTGCAGATGCCGGGAACCACCGGTTACGTCCTGCGCACGAACCAGCTGAGCGGCACCGACGAGGTGTGGCTCGAGCGCTTCAACGGCGGCCTCACCCGCCTCTTGACGATTCCTCAGGAGCTCGCGAACGGTGACACCATGCTCCTGCGGGCCAAGGGCTCGTCGATCGAGGCGTGGCGCATGCCGTCCGGTGGTACCTGGACGCGGCTCGGCGTCGTGCAGGACTCGACCTATCCCGCTGCTGCCTCCGTCGGCGTCGGGCTGCGCGGGACGACCGGCCGCGTCGACGACTTCGGCGCGCGCAGCACCGGCGCCACGAGTCCGCCCGGCGCTCCGACCGGTCTCGGCGCCGTCGCGGGCGACGGACAGGTCGCGCTCTCGTGGACGGCGCCCGCTTTCGACGGCGGCACACAGCTCACGGGCTACACGGTGTACCGCGACACGAGTCCCGACCCGAACCAGGAGCTGACCACTCTGCCGCCCACCCCGACGAGCTACGTGGACCAGACTGCGGCGAACGGGACGACGTACTACTACAAGGTGTCCGCCTCGAATGTGAACGGCCTCGGGGCGAAGTCGAACGAGGCGAGCGCGACGCCCATAGCCGCGGTCGCTCCGATGTCTCTGTCCACTCCGCTCGACAACTTCAATCGCCCGAACGAGACGCTCTCCGACGGCGGTAACTGGACGAACGCGATCATCGGAGGCGAGAGCGGCTTCGTCGTCAGCTCGAACCAGCTCGCCTGCTCGGTGACGACCACGTGCACTGCCAGGCGGAACAACCTCCAGTTCGGCCCCAACGTCGAGGTGTGGGCGCGTCTCACCACGCTGCCGGGCGTAAGCAACCAGCTTCGGCTCTATGCTCGGCTGCTGGGCACGACCGGCTACGTGCTACGGACGAACCAGCTGAGCGGGGTCGACGAAGTCTGGCTCGAGCGCTTCAACGGCGGCCTGACCCGTCTCTTGACCATTCCGCAAGAGCTCGCCGGCGGCGACACGATGCTCCTCCGCGCGAACGGCGCAACGATCGAGGCGTGGCGGCTGCCGTCGGGAGGCTCTTGGTCGCGCCTCGGCGTCGTCCAGGACTCGACCTACGCCGCCGCGGGTTACGTGGGCGTGGGTCTGCGCGGGACGACCGGTCGCGTCGACGACTTCGGCGCGCGAACGCTCGGGGGCCAGCCGCCCGACACGACGGCTCCGAGCGACCCGACGAGCCTGCAGGCAAGCGCGGTCTCCGCGTCCCAGATCGACCTCTCCTGGAGCGCCTCGAGCGACGCCTCGGGCATCAACCTGTACCGGATCGAGCGCTGCTCGGGTCCGAGCTGCGGCAACTTCTCGGAGGTCGCGACCGTCCCCGGCAACCAGACGACCTTCCAGAACACCGGCCTGAGCGCCTCGACCTCCTACACCTACCGTGTGCGGGCCGAGGACAACGCTCCCGCCCACAACCTGAGCGGCTTCTCGAACCTGTCCTCGGCGACGACGCTCGGCCCGCCGAAGCCACTGTTCTTCTCGCTCCAGAACGACGGAACGGTCGGCGGCGTGGCGGTCGCCAACGAGGACGTGGTCTCGTACGACGGAACCACGTTCACCCTCGCCTTCGACGGATCCGACGTCGGGCTCGCCAGTCGCCGGCTCGATGCCTTCGGCTGGCTCGACGCCGACTCGCTCGTCTTCTCGCTCGATGCGGACGGTGCGACGCTTCCCGGCATTGCGGGGACGATCGACGACTCCGACGTCGTCCGCTTCGATGCGACCTCACTCGGCTCGACGACGAGCGGGACCTTCAGCGTGTACTTCGACGGCTCCGACGTCGCTCTGACGACCTCGGGCGAGGACGTCGACGCCTTCGAGCTGCTCGCGAACGGGACGATCGTGCTCTCCACCGGCGGCTCCGCGAGCGTGCCTGGGGTCTCCGCCGGCTCCGAGGACCTCCTGGTGTTCACGCCGAGCTCGCTCGGCGCGACGACCAGCGGCACGTACGCGATGTACTTCGACGGCTCCGACGTCGGCATCTCGACATCGAACGAGAACGTCGACGCGGCCGCGGTCGACGCGGCCGGGCGCGTGTACCTGTCGACGACGGGCAACTTCACGGCCGCCGGCGTGAGCGGTGCGGACGAAGACGTGTTCGTGTTCAACCCCACCGCGCTCGGTGCGGCGACGAGCGGCACCTTCACGTCGGCGCCGTACTTCGACGGGTCGGTGTTCGGCCTGGGCGGCAACGATGTCGCCGCGATCGACCTCCCGCTGGGCGCCTGAGCTCTAGGCGGCAGCCGACGCGCTCTTGGCCGCCACGGGCAGCGCCGCCAGCATCGCGCGCACGACCTCGACGTCGCCTTCGACTGACACGCCGTCGAGCTCGCGGTCGACCATGAGCCGATAGAAGCCCGGAGGGTCGCCGACGATGACCGCCTCGGGATCCTCGATCCCGCCCTCGACGACCTTTCCCTCCACGAGCGATGCGTGCTCGTCCTCGATGCGGAACTCGAGCCGCGCGCCCGAGCAGTCGGCCGGGAGCGCGATACGCAGCGCGCCGTGGAGCCAGCCGGCCTCGAGATCGTCGCGTGCGACAGGCGGTCCGAGCGAGCGTGCGCCCCAGTGCGCGAGCACATGCAGAACCTCGCGGAGCCCCTCGCCGTACTCGGTGAGCTCGTAGACCCACGAGGCGGCAGGTGGATCGAGGCGGCGTCGCCGAACGACGCCTCCCTGCTCGAGCGTCTTCAGGCGCGCGGCGAGGATGTTCGTACCGCAGCCGTCGAGCCGTGCGTGGAGGTCGGAGTAGCGGAGCGGGCCGTCCTCGAGCAGCTCTCGTACGACGAGCAGCGACCAGCGCTCGCCCACGAGGTCCAGGGCGTGCGCCACGGGGCAGTACTGGTCGTAGCACTTCGCCATGCCCGTGATTGTAGACACGGGACTATCAAAATGGAAGGCTTAACTTGCAAATTGAAAGTGTCTTCTATACGATCGGCTCTTCGTCTGACGTGAGAAACGACACGAAGGGGACGTACACATGGTCACTGCCGATCGCAAGAAATGGTTTGCACTCGCGCTGATCCTCGCGGTGCAGTTCATGGTCATCCTCGACGTCGCGATCGTGAACGTCGCGCTCCCGTCGATCCAGGTGGACCTCGGGTTCTCGCAGGAGAACCTGCAGTGGGTGATCAGCGCATACGCGCTCGTCTTCGGTGGCTTCCTGTTGCTCGGAGGCCGCTCCGCCGACCTTCTCGGCCGTCGGCGCATCTTCATCTTCGGAACGATCGTCTTCACGCTCGGCTCGCTCCTGTCTGGCTTCGCGTGGAGCGACGAGTCGTTGATCGCATTCAGAGCGCTCCAGGGGCTCGGCGCCGCGACGATCACTCCGGCTGCGCTGTCCATCCTCGTGTGGACGTTCCAGGAGGGCCGTGAGCGGAACATCGCGCTGGGCGCCTGGGGAGCAGTCGGAGGGTTCGGCGCCGCAGCCGGTGTGCTGTTCGGCGGCGTCCTCACCGACTTCCTCTCGTGGGAATGGATCTTCTGGGTCAATGTCCCTGTTGGAGTTGCTGCGCTGATCCTGGCTCCGATCCTGCTCTCGGAGAGCCTGGACAAGCACGGTCAGGGCTTCGACGTTCCAGGTGCCGTGCTGGTCACCTCGGGCCTCTCGCTGCTCGTCCTCGGCATCACGCAGGGGCGCGGGTGGGGCTGGAGCTCTCCCGAGACGATCGGCGTCTTCATCGTCTCCGCGCTGCTGCTCGCAGCGTTCGTCGTCTGGGAACAGCGCGAGAAGGATCCGCTCGTGCCGTTCTCGATCTTCCGGCTGCAGACGCTGAGTGCGGCGAATGTCGTCGGCCTCTTTCTCGGGACGGGGATGTTCGCGATGTTCCTGATGCTCACCCTCTACATGCAGCAGGTGCTCGCGTTCTCGCCGCTGAAGACCGGGGTCGGCTACCTGGCCGTCGCCGGAACGGCGATCATCTGGGCGAACGTCGCCGCTGCGGCGGTCACCCGGGTCGGCGTCAAGCCCGCGCTCGTGTTCGGGATGTCCGTCATGACGGTCGGGATCGTCTACTTCACGCAGGTCTCGGTCGACGGCTCGTACTGGTCCGACCTGTTCCCTGGCTTCCTGCTCATCGGGCTCGGACTCCCGTTCGCGTTCGTCCCGGTCACGATCGCGGCGGTCGCGGGAACGAAGCCGCAGGAGGCGGGTCTCGCCTCCGGCCTGATCAACACGTCGCAGCAGATCGGCGGCGCCGTGGGCATCGCCATCCTCTCGACGATCGCGGTCTCCACGACCGACGGTGCGGTCGCGAGCGGTACGGCGGTTCCGGAGGCGCTGACGGACGGTTTCCGGGCGGCGTTCTGGGCCGCTGCGGCGATCATGTTCGCAGGCGTGCTGGTCTCGGTCTTCTTGGTCCGCGGCCGGGACCTGCAGCAGCAGGAGGTGCCGGCCGCCGAGCCGGCACTCGAGACGGCCGGCTGATCGACGCTCGGAGCATCCGGAACCCGTTTCGCACGGGTTCCGGATGCGCTCTCCGTGGGTAGACCCGCTCCATGCGCTTTCGCAAGGACGCGAAGCTCGACCCCTCGCAGGTCGAGGACTACCGTGGGCGGGGAGGCGGCCTCCCGGGCGGGATCCCGCTCCAGCTCGGAGGCGGCGGTGGAATCGTGGTGCTGCTCGTCGTCCTCGCCTTCATGTTCCTCGGTGGAGGGGGCGGCCTCGGCGATCTCGGATCCCTAGCGGGTCAGACAGTCGGACCCGGGCAGCCCTCGGGCGAGCTCGCGCAGGAATGTCGGACCGGCCAGGACGCGAACGAGCGCGAGGACTGCCGGATTCTGGCGAGCATCAACAGCATCCAGGCGTACTGGAACAGGGCGTTTCGCGGGTACGAGCCGACAGCGACGAGGCTGTTCGACGGGTCGATCCAGACCGGCTGCGGCGCGGCGTCGTCGGCGGTCGGGCCGTTCTACTGTCCCAACGACCGCTACGTCTACATCGACCTCGGCTTCTTCGACCAGCTCCAGTCGCAGCTCGGCGCGGAGGGTGGCCCGCTCGCAGAGGCGTACATCCTCGCCCACGAGTACGGCCATCACGTCCAGAACCTGACGGGCGTCCTCTCGAGCGCCGATCGCGACACCGGGCCGCAGGGAGGTCAGGTCCGGGTCGAGCTGCAGGCGGACTGCTACGCCGGGCTCTGGGTCGGGAACGCCGTCGAGACAGGCTTCATCGAGGACCTGACCCGACAAGACGTGAACCAGGCGCTCGACGCCGCAGCCTCGGTTGGGGACGACCGCATCCAGGAGCGAACGCAGGGGCGCGTTGTGCCCGAGTCCTGGACGCACGGCTCGGCCGAGCAGCGCCAGAGCTGGTTCGTCCGCGGCATCGAGGGCTCCGGCCCGCAGAGCTGCGACACGTTCACGGGCCGGGTCTAGCCTCCACGTTCATGCAGAAGCTGCCGCGGAGCGGCGATATGTTCCCAACCCATGGGTGAGGCACTCGTGACGACGGTGGTCGGGAGCTATCCCCAGCCCGAATGGCTGATCGATCGTGAGCGGCTCGGCTCGCGTCTGCCGCCGAGAGTGCGAGCCCGTGAGCTCTGGCGCGTCTCGGAGTCGCACCTCGAGGAGGCCCAGGACGATGCGACGCGGCTCGCCGTCTCGGATATGGAGCGTGCGGGTGTCGACATCGTCAGCGACGGCGAGATGCGGCGCGAGAGCTACTCGAACCGGTTCGCGACGGCGCTCGAAGGCGTCGACCTCGACACCCCGGGCGTGGCGCTCGACCGGACCGGGCACGAGAACCCGGTCCCGCGCGTGGTCGGCCCGATCCGCCGCGCACGACCCGTCGAGGTGCGAGACGTCGAGTTCCTGCGCTCGATCACCGACCGGCGAATCAAGATCACGGTGCCGGGTCCCTTCACGATGACGCAGCAAGCGCAGAACGACCACTACGCCGATGCCCGCACGCTCGCTCTCGGGTATGCCGAGGCGGTGAACGAGGAGCTCCGGGACCTCAAGGCCGCCGGAGCCGACGTCGTCCAGATCGACGAGCCGTACCTGCAGGCCCGGCCCGAGCCGGCACGCGAGTATGCAATCGAGGCGATCAACCGCGCGCTGGAAGGGGTGGACGGGGACACCGTGCTCCACACCTGCTTCGGCTACGCGCACATCGTCCACGACCGCCTTCCCGGCTATCCGTTCCTCCGCGAGCTGCAGGGTTGCATCGCGACGCACCTCTCACTCGAGGCAGCCCAGCCGGGTCTCGATCCCGAGGTGCTGCGCGAGGTCCCGGACAAGGTGATCGTCCTCGGCGTCCTCGACCTCGGCGATCCCGAGGCGGAGACGGCCCAGATCGTCGCCGGTCGAATCCGACGCGCGCTCACCGTTCTTCCACCGGAGCGACTCGTTGTCGCGCCGGACTGCGGGATGAAGTACCTCCCGCGCGACCTGGCCTACCGCAAGCTCGAGGCGATGGTCGAGGGTGCGAGACTCGTCCGCGAGGAAGTCGGTTTGTGACCATCGGCAAGTTCGGCACGCCGGTGAGCGGGATCGCGCAAGCCTACGCCGACCGTGTCGAAGTGCGCGGACGCGATCTGACGGGCGATCTCATGGGTCGCCTGTCGTTCACCGAGTATGTGCACCTCCTGCTGACCGGCGACGAGCCGACCGAGGAGCAGCGCTTCTTCCTCGATCTGCTGCTCGTCTCGATCGCAGAGCACGGGATGATGCCGACCAACGTGGCTGCGCGCATGACGCTCGCCGCCGACCCGACCGCCCTGCAGGGCGCGGTTGCGGCGGGAATCCTGGGCGCGGGGCCTGTCGTCCTCGGGACGTCCGGGGAGTGCGCGCTCCTGCTCGTGGACGCGCGGCGAAGGGTGGAGGCGGGTGAGGGTGCGCAGGACGTCATCGCCGACGTCGTGCGGACGACGCGCGAGGCGGGCGGCAAGGTGCCCGGCTTCGGCCATCCGGTGCACGAGCCCGTCGACCCGCGGGCCGAGCGCATTCTCGAGCTGGCCGACGAGCACGCGGTCAGCGGCGAGCACGTCGCGCTCGCGCGGCAGCTCGCTGACGCGGTGGTGGCGGAGTGGGGAAAGCCGCTGCCCGTGAACGTCTCGCTCCCGATCGCCGCCGTGCTGCTCGACCTCGGATACCCGATCTCGACGGTGAAGGCCGTTCCGATCCTCGCAAGGACGGCCGGGCTCCTCGCGCACCTCGCCGAGGAGCAGGAGAACCCGCTCGGGTTCTTCCTCGCCGGGAAGGCCGAGGAGGCCGTCGCGTACGAGCCTCCGCTCGGCTGATGCTCGATCCGAGCGTCGAGGCACGCCCGTGGGACGAGCAGCTCGCGCTCGACGACGAGACCTACCGCGCGCACCTCGCGTACCTGCTCGAGCGTTCATCGTTCTACCGCGAGAAGCTCGACCTCGAGTCGGCCGGCGAGGCAGGAGGGCTCGCCGAGATCGCCGACCTCCCTCTGACGGAGAAGCCCGAGCTGAAGGCGACCGTGACGGAGGAGAACCCGGTCGGCGCGCACCTGTGCGTCTCTCGCTCGGAGATCGTCCGGATCTACTCGACGAGCGGCACGACCGGGACTCCGAGCTACGTCCCGCTCACCGCCCGCGACCTCGCCGACTGGATCACAGGCTCCGCCCGCAGCTACGCGGCGTCCGGGATCGTGGCCGGGCAGCGCATCGTCTCGACGTACAACGCGGGGCCGTTCGTGGCCGGCGCCGCGCTTGCGTCCTTCGACCTGATCGGCCTCTGCCACATCCCGGTCGGCACGGGGAACACCGAGCGGCTCGTCAGCGCGATCGAGCTGCTGCGACCGGAGGCGGCCGTGCTCACGCCGTCCTACGCGGCCCATCTCCTGGAGTGGACGTCGAGCCGTGGTTTCGACCTGCGGAGCTCGAGCGTCCAGCGGGTCCTCGTCGCGGGGGAGCCGGGCGGCGGCGAACCGGCGCTGCGGGCGCGGCTCGAGGACGGCTGGGGCGCACGTGTGACGGAGGCCATGGGCATCGGGGACATCGGGGTCTCGCTCTGGGGCGAGTGCGAGGAGCAGGACGGGATGCACCTCGGTGCGCGCGGGTTCGTCCATCCCGAGCTGATCGATCCCGCAACGGGTCACAGCATTCCGCTCGAGGACGGGGCGTCCGGCGAGCTCGTGCTCACGCATCTGCGACACCAGGCCGCTCCGCTGCTGCGTTTCCGTACCCGTGATCACGTCCACGTGCGGACGAGCCAGTGCCCCTGCGGTCGCACCGGGCCGCGCGTGCGCTGCCTCGGTCGTACGGACGACATGCTGATCGTGCGCGGCGTGAACGTCTTCCCGTCGGCGGTCCGCGACGTCGTCGGCGGGTTTGCGCCGCGCGTGAGCGGCCACATCCGCGTCCGGCCTGCGGCCGAAGGCGTCAAGCAGGATCCGCCGCTCCCGGTCGCCGTCGAGCTCGCAGAGGGCGTCCAGCCGGACGCCGATCTCGCCGAGACGATCCGTGAGAGAATCCGCGCCGTGCTCGTGGTGCAGACGCGCGTGGAGCTCGTTCCCTGGGGGAGCCTCGAGCGATCCGAGTACAAGGGGAGGCTCGTAGAGCGGTAGGTCGATGAGGAAGATCCAGACCCAAGGCGTTCATCACATCACGATCAACGGTGCGAACCGGCAGACGTCGATCGACTTCTGGGAAGGCGTACTCGGCATGCCGTTCGTGTTCGAGCAGCCGAACCTCGACAACGCCGCCGAGAGTCACCTCTACTTCGACCCCGGCGACGGACGACTCATCACGGTCTTCACCAACGAGGAGCGTGTGCCGGAGCAGAAGACCGCGCCACGGGAGCCGGGGATCGTGCACCACCTCGCGTTCGCGGTCTCGCAGGCGACGTTCGCGCAGACGGTGGAGCGTCTGGACGAGCGGGGCATCCGGCATTCGGGCGTGAAGGACCGCGGCTTCATGGACTCGATCTACTTCGAGGATCCGCTCGGCCTGCTGGTGGAGCTCGCGTCGTATCGGTTCGAGCCGCCGCACGGGCACACGCACACCGACGTCCTGCTCGAGGCGCACGAGCTGCGCGTGGAGCGCAGCGACCCCAACATCGACCGCGTCCATCTCGCCGACGCGATCGAGCGCCTCGTCACGCGCTCGCAGGCGTCGCTGTCCGCGGACCGCTCACCCAGGAATCCATACGACCGAGGCGTTCAGTGACAGCACCGACAAGGCCGCAAAGCGGCCTCTTAAGGGATCTTTGCGCGACCGTGAATCCGCCGCTTGGCGATTCACGATCTTGCGCCTGAAAGGAGGAACTGGTGGCCACGAATACCCTGAGCATCCTCAAGCCGAGCGTCAACAACCTGACGGTCCGTATCTTCGTGCGGGCGGCGGGTCTCGACTACGAGGAGGTCGACGTCTGGGGCAAGAAGTCGACGCCGGACTTCCTCGCGAAGGATCCTGCCGATCTCACGCCGCTCCTCGAGGAGGAAGGCCTGCCGAAGGGCTCGCTCTGGGAGAGCTGCGCGATCATGCAGTACCTCTGCAACAAGCACGGCCTCGAGCGCTTCTACCCGGCCGATCCCGGCGAGCGCGCGATGGTCGACAGCGCGATGTTCTACTTGATCGGCACGTTCTATCCGCTGCTCGCGCGCGCGACGTACCCCGCGCTCGGCTTCGGCCAGTACCCCGGCGAGGTCGCGACGGCCGACGTATCGGACGACCTGAAGGAGCGGGCGCGCGCCGATGCGGAAGCCGCGCTCGCGACGCCTCTCGAGGCGTTCGACTCGTTCTTCCTCGCGGGCAGGCCCTTCGTGGGCGGAGAGCATCCGTCGATCGCAGACATGCGGTGGGCGGCGACCCTCGAGTTCCTCCACGCGATCGACTACGAGTTCCCGGCCTGGGCGGAGGAGTACCTCGAGCGGATGGAGGGCGCGCTCGGCGATGCCTACTCGGAGCCCGTCGCCGACGTCCGCGGCTACATCGAGTACGCGAAGTCGCAGGCCGCGGCGGGCTAGCCGAACGCATGCCGTGCGCTCGATGAGGACGGGCGCCCCCGACGTGATCGCCGATCCGGCCGTCCACGCTGCGCGGTTGCTGGCGCAGCCCGTTCCGCTGTCGGCACTGGCATTGGCGTTTCCCGAGGCCACCGCGTCGTCAGCCGAGGTGCACGTCGAGGGTCGCAACTTCTACCCGCCGATGCTCGACGACATCTCCTCGGCGTCGACCTCGATCCATGTCAACCAGTTCGGGTTCCGGCCGGGTGAGATCGGCGAGGCGTTCGCGTCTGCGCTGCTCGCGAAGGCTGCCGAGGGCGTTCGCGTGCGGATGGTCGTCGACCGGCAGGGGTCGGATCCCGACCGGTCGAGCCGGGCGTTCTACGACCGCCTCACGGGGGGCGGGATCGAGGTCTACGTCGTCCGCGCTGCGCAGCTTCGCGGGCCGCACGGGCGACTCGGCGCTGGCAGCGGCGCCCGCTGGAACCTCGATCAGCTCGGACACATCGATCACCGCAAGGTCGTCGTCGTCGACGGGCGGATCGGCTGGGTCGGAGGTGCAGGCGTCGAGGACCACTTCCTGGATGGCCGCTTCCACGACCTGTTCCTGCGTCTCCAGGGCAGTGTCGTCTCGCAGCTCCAGCTCGTCTTCATCGCGACGTTCCGCTGGCTCGGAGGAGACGTGGACGCGAGTGAGCTCGATGCGCTCTTCCCGCAGCACGGGGTGACCGCCCGCGACGTGCCCGCTGTCGTCCTGCACAACGCCCCGGGGCGGTACCGGCCGATCACCGACGCAATCGCGTCGGCGATCGACGGAGCCTCGCGGACCCTCGACGTGGTCAACCCCTACGTCACCGATCGCGGAATGGTCGGACGGATGAAGCACGCTGCGCGACGCGGCGTGCGCGTCCGGCTCTTCGTCCCGGCGGACGCCAACAACTGGGCGTGCGCCGCCGCGCAGCACTTCCATCACCGCGGTCTCCTCGAGGCCGGGGTCGAGATCCTCGAGTACCCGACGATGCTGCACGCGAAAGCGTTCGTCCGCGACGGCGAGGACGTACTCGCCGGCACGTGCAACCTCGAGGCCTGGAGCCTCCGCCGCTTCTTCGAGATCGACGTGCTCGTCCGCTCGTCGGAGCTTGCTGCCCAGTTCGAGGAGCGCTTCTCGGCACCGGCGGTCGCCGTGTCGCGGCCGGGCATCGCGGCGACCGGTGCGAAGAACCGGATCCGAGCGGCCGCGTTCGCCGCGATCTCGCCGCTCCTTTAGCTCACGGCGACATGCTCGTCGGGCACCGCCGACGTTCCTGGTCGTGCGGTACTAGGGTGTCGGGCGATGGAAGGCCGGGCGCAGAAGCACCTCGCTCTCATCATCGCCCGGGAGCTCGCGTCGCAGCTCGCAACGGCGACGTTCATCGCGGACGCGGTCGGGAATCTCGTCTTCTACAACGAGGCCGCCGAGTCGATTCTGGGCCGCACGTTCGCCGAAGCCGGCTCGATGCCCGCCGAGGGTTGGACGACTCAGTTCCAGCTCGAGGAGCTCGACGGCACTCCCATGTCGCTCGAGAGCATGCCGGCGGGCATCGCCCTCCTCGAGCAGCGGCCGGCCCACGGCGCGCTCTGGATGACGGGTCTCGACGGGGAGCGGCGACAGCTCTCGGTGACGGCAGTGCCGCTCTTCGCGTCGGCGACCGAGTGCGTGGGGATCATCGCCCTCTTCTGGCAATCGGCGCCGGACGACGCTTGACGTGTCGTTTCGCCTGACGGTCTGGGGGTGCAGAGGCTCGATCCCAACGCCCGGCGAGGCGACCGTGCGCTTCGGAGGCAACACGCCGTGCGTCGAGGTGCGAACGGATGACGGAGGACTGCTCATCCTCGACGCCGGGACCGGGCTCCGCCGGCTCGGCGCGCAGCTCGAGGGCGACGGCCCGCTCCACCTGCTCGTCACGCATCTCCACCTCGATCACATCGAGGGGCTGAGGTTCTTCGAGCCCTTCTGGCATGCGGGCCGTGAGCTCCACATCTGGGGGCCGCCTTCTGCGGTGCACACGCTCGAGGAGCGCATCACGCGTGCCTTCTCGCCGCCGCTCTTCCCGATCGAGCTCGCCGACACGCCGGCGAGCGTGACGTTTCACGACGTACCCCACGAGCCGTGGGAGATCGGCGGCGTCCGGATCGAAGCCCGGACCGTGTCGCATCCGGGGCCGACACTCGGCTACCGCCTGTCCACCAACGGGGCGGCGCTGGCGTACATACCCGACCACGAGCCCGTGCTCGGAGTCGAGCTCGCAGACCTCGAGCCCGAGTGGATCTCCGGGCACGCGATTGCCGAGGACGTCGATCTTCTCCTTCACGACTGCCAGTTCAGCGAGAACGAGTACCCGTCGCGGGTCGGCTGGGGTCATTCGAGCGTCGCGCACGCCGTCGAGTTCGCGCGGCGGGCGGACGTCGGTCGGCTGGTGCTGTTCCACCACGATCCGGACCGCACGGACGACGGCATCGATCGGATCGTCGAACGTGCAGGGGAGCTGTGGGGGAAAGACTCGGGCGACAGGCCGGTTGCTGCGTGCGAGGGCATGACGCTCGAGCTGCCGTAGCGAAGCCCGCGTCGCGGATAACCCGCAGGCGCCTCGACGGTTTTCGCCGATTCGACCAGCACGATCGGACCCTACGGTGCGCGAAATCGCTCCGAAGGAGGCTTTCCCACGATGGCTACGTATCCAGCGACATCCTCGACACGCTACGAACGCCCCGACCGAGGCTCCGGCGCCGGTGTCAAGGTGCTGGCGCTCTTCCTCGGGATCGCCGTGGGCGTGCTCGTGGTTCTCGCGGTAGTGCTCGTGCGCGTCGCAGACGACGCGCGCGACGAGGCGACCGCGGCCACGCCGGCCACGCCGTCGCATGCGCACGACGCGAGCTCCGTGAGCCTGCCGCTCCAGAGCTTCGCCGGGGTGACGGGTGAAGACGCCGAGGCGCTCGCGAAGGCGCACGCAGCGACCGATGCGTCTCTTCCGGCTGTGCCGGCGGCCGATCTCGTCAAGGTCCACATGACGCTCAAGGACATGGTGGTCGAGATCGCTCCAGGGGTCGA
>DASTYQ010000034.1:0-17310 GCA_035764775.1 Gaiellaceae bacterium | reverse complement strand
CCCTCGTCGCGTCGTGACCGAATGAAAGCCGCGGTATCGGGTGGCACCTCGTCGGCATACACCTGGTCACCGAGCAGAACCAGAGCGTCCGGCCAGTCCATCACGCCTTGCCGGAGATTCTTCGCGTACGCCCACAGCGCGTCGACCCCGACGCCGTGCTCGTGCTCTTCGGAGGCGAGGGTGTAGGGAAGCTTCTCGGGTGCTCCGACGCGGCACGAGCCGAAGACGAGGCGGGCACTGGGCTCATCCTTCCGCGTCCGGATGCAGGGCGGCGGCCGCTCGTCGTCAGCGCGCGGCCAGACGACAACGTCGTCGAGCATGAGCTCGTACGTCGACGAGGTCCCCGGCTCGAGACCGTCGACTATGACCAGTGCGTAGTGATGCCCCTCGACGTGAAACGTGCGGGCGCGGTGCCCGAGCACACTGACCTCGCAGGGCTTCGTCGTCTCGACCCAGATGGTCGCCGTCTCGGTCCCGACGTACCGGAGGAGCGGACCGACGAGGAGGTCGACGAACTCGGAGTCCTCCGAGTTCTGCTCGCTCGTCTTGCTGGAGATTCGTGAGACCTGCGCCATGGCCGGGTGGAACCTAGCGCGTGCGTCAGCGCCGTCCACTGCCCGCCAAGAGCGCAGGCCCCCACGTGCGCAGCGAAAGCCGCTGCGCCAGCTTCAGTCGCCTTCTACGACGGTTGTGTTCCGGCCATCCGATTGTGGCCGGCGCTCGACGATGGTCGTGTTCTGGCCGCCGGATGAGTATCGGCTCCGCATGGTGATCGCCAGGAGCACCGCGACCGCGACGACGACGAGCAGTACGACGAGAAACCAGACTGGCACGCTCTACCTCCTTCGAATGGTGTGTCTGCTGGTACCCGCCCGCCCGTTCCTAGGAAACGTCTACGCAGCGCGAGCGGCGACGCGTTGCTTCTCGAGATCCGCCTCGTGCACAGCCTCCTCGGCCACGGCTCCGAAGCGCAGGAAGCGTCCGCCGAAGGCGATGGCGCAGACGGCGAACCAGGCCCAGCCGAGGAAGAGGCCGGCCACCGTATCCGTGAGCCAGTGCACGTCGAGAAAGATCCGCGTGCACGCCACCGCGACGGCGATGCCTGCTGCGGTACCTGCGAGAAGCGCCCGTCCGTGTGGCCTCACCCCCCGCCCGAGAACGAGTGCCGCAGCCGCATAGAAGGCCGCAGCCGTCGTCGTGTGACCGCTCGGAAACGAGGGTCCGAGCGTCTCTGCGATGGGGTTCAAGGTCGGCCGCACGCGGTCCAGCAGCTCCTTGATGCCATTGGTGAGGAGCCACTGACCGACGAGCACGGTGACCAGAAAGATTGGGATCCAGTGGGAGGGTCGGCGCAGGTAGGCCACGACGTAGACCACCAGCGCGAGTAGCACTACGAACCAGGTTTCACCGAGTTGTGTGATGAGGCTCAGCCCTCGCTCCGACACCGGGCCTGCGTGATCCGCGCCCCACTGGGCCACACTGGCGTCGAGCCGCAAGAGCTCCGAGTTCGTGCGCACGAGGTAGGCGAGCGCGCCGATGACCAGGCCTCCCACCAGGACTGCACCGAGCGCGAGCGTCAGTGCGAGCCCGGTTGCGACCTCCGGGTTGAGCCTGCTCTTGAGCACGCCCCGGAGCCGGTTGTGATGTCCGATCTCACGACCCACGACCTTGGCGGCGGCGACGCTGGGGGACGGCGGCGCGATCCCGGCGGGGTAGTGCCAGGCGGCGAAGGCCACGATTGCCGCGGCGCCGAAAGCTACGAGGAGGAGGACTAGAAGTGGCATGGAGGGTGACGCCACCGAGTTTCCCTCGACGGGCTGGGGGGAAACGTCATCGATGACTGCGTCCATCTTTGCGCCGACTGCTCAGCCGCGACGACGTCGACTCCTGCGCTCCGAGGGTGCCTTACGGGCGTCGTGGTCATTCGTTCGCTGGCCGCTCGGGCTCGTCGTCGCGAGGCTCGCGCTCGCGGCGATGTTGCGCTGGTCACCGCATCGTCGCCAGCCGGAATGGTCCTGGCTCGCGTACGGGGCCGCGCGCTGTGTTGCCGGTTGGGTGCTCGTGACTCTGAGAGACGCTGCGGCGGGACGCCCGGATTCACGCGCCCCCGGACACCGCCGGTCATCGAGTTCGCCGCCACCTCGGCGGGTTCTCTCGCGGCAGCGTCCGGGGAAAGGCCGTCTCTCACTGCTCGTCGATGTTTCCTCGCCACGCTCCGGTCTCGTGGGCACGACCCTCGATGAACTCCTTGAACGATTCGAGGTCGCCTTTGACCCGGTGGCTGTCGAGTCCGATCGCGCTTCCCAGCGACTCCGAGGCGCCCTCGGGGTCGTAGGCCATCTGCACCATGACCTTCGTCCGGCCTTCGTCGAGCTTGTGGAACGTCACGACGCCGTTCGGTCCGTCTTGGTCGAGCGCGCGCCACGCGACGCGATGGTCCGGGTGTTGTTCGGTGATCTCCGCATCCCACTCGCGCGTGTCGCCGCCGATCTCCGCGGTCCAATGCAGGTGCTTGTCGTCCTTCTGCTCGACTCTCTCGATCCCGTCCATGAACTTCGGGAACGTCTCGAACTGCGTCCACTGATTGTAGGCCTTGGAGACGGGAACTTCGATCTCGATCGATTCCTCGATCGTCTTCATGTCGCTCCTCCTTTCCGAGTGATGCCGAATGCTTCCCGGGGCCTGCACCCTGTAAACGAGTCTTGGCGAGCTGATCTCAGCCGGCGACGAGAAGCTGGGGAGAGGCCTCCTTGACCTTCGTCCGAATCCATTTCCACCGGCGTTCGGCCTCCTCACGACCCTTGCGTGCCGAGGCGAGCAACTCGACGTCGCGTGCGGCCTTTGCAGCCTGCTCCAGCACGACCCACGCCAGCTCCGCGCGATGCGCGGTCAGGTACAGACCCCGGAGATCCTCGAGCAGGAGCATCCCAGCGAGCTCGTGCTTGCCCAGCATCTCCGAGGCGAGCCGCCGCGCGCGCTCGATCACGTCGGGCGGCTGGTCGGTCGGCTCGTCGATCGACCGCCCGGCCGCGCCGTACCTGTCGGCGTGCGGGAGCAGCAGCTCGAGCTGTATCCCACAGCGCGACGCGAGCAGCTTCGCGACGTGGTGGACGTCGCTGTCTGCAGCGTGGCGCTCCGCGAACGTCGTCAGCTCCTCGAAGAGGTCGCACTCCGCATCCTGGACTTGCTGCATCGCCAGGTCGAGCTTCACGAGCAGTCTCCACGTCGAAGAGTCAGAGCCGGTTCGGACGCAGTCGTCGTCGGCGCAGGTGCGGGAACTCCACCGGACGCGGCGATCCGCGTCACGCGTACCGCCGAGCTCTTCACGGTCGGCTGCTTCGAGACGGGATCCCAGGCCGCGATGGTGAGCTCGTTGGCCGCCCGCTCGTTCGGTCCGCGGTCTGTGCGGTCTTGCCACGACCCGTAGTGGAAGGGAACGAAGACGACCCCGCGCCTACCGCCGGTGAGCCGCGCACGTCCCTCGACGGCTCCGCGAGGCGATTCGACGCGGACGACGTCTCCCTCGCCGATCGCGAGCTCGACTGCGTCCTCCGGCGTGAGCTCGACCCAGACGTCCGGAGCTGCATCGTTCAGCTCGCCGACGCGGCCCGTCTTCGTGCGCGTGTGCCAGTGGTAGACCGTTCGCCCGGTCACGAGCTGGAACGGGAACTCGTCGCGCGTCGACTCGGCGGGTGGGGCGTACTCGGCGGGGTGGAGGAACGCACGGCCCGCGGGGTCGAGCTCCGCATAGTCCTTGCGCTCGCGCGCCGCCCCCGTGAGGAGGTCGTGGCCGTAGTCCTCGCATTCGTCTGGGAACGTGTTGAACACGTGATCGGTGTAGAGCCTCGCCGTCCCGTCCGGGCTGGCGTCGGTGCACGGCCACTGGATTCCTTCCGACCCGCGCAGCTTCGCGTAGCTGAGGCCCGAGTAGTCGCAGAGCTTTCCGCGCGTCAGCTCCTTGAACGCCTCGAATGCTCCCTCTGGGGCATCCCAAGGAGGTAGCGGCTTGCCGTCGCGATCTCGAAGGTCGAGCCGGCGGGCATAGTCGAGCAGGATGTCCAGATCGGAGCGAGCATCTCCGGGCGGATCGACGGCCTTCTCGGAGAGGTGAACCGTGCGGTCGTAGTTCGTGTACGTGCCTGTCTTCTCGCCCCACAGCGCAGTCGGCAGGACGACGTCCGCAAGCTCACCGGTCTCGTTGAGAAACGCGTCGCTGACGACGACGAAGAGCCCGGCCCGCTTCAGGATCGAGCGGATCCGCTCGAGGTTCGGCAAGGAGACGGCCGGGTTGGTGCCGATGATCCAGAGAAAGCGAACCGAGCCCATCTCGGCGTACCGGAAGATCTGCATGACGTGCGTCGGCGGTCCCGCGTGCGGTATCTGAAGCGCATCGACATTCCAAGACTGCGCGAGCTCCTCGACATGCTTCTCGTTCTGCCAGTTGCGTAGACCACCGATGTCGCCGTTCGCGCCGGTCTCGCGCGTGTTCTGGGCCGTCGGCTGGCCGTTCATCTGGAAGGGTGCGCAGCCCGGCTTGCCGATCATGCCGCGAAGAAGATGGATGTTGTTCACCTGTACGGCCGAGGCCGTGGCCTGGTGGGACTGGTACACGCCTTGCAGGCAGGTCGAGACGAGCCGCTCCGCCGCGCCGATCAGTCGTGCGGCTTCGCGGATGGACTCGGCGGGCACGCCACAGATGTCGGCGGCGCGCTCGGGCGGATACTCGGCGACGTTCTCGACGAGTTGCTCGTAGCCGACCGTGTGCGCCGCGACGAATGCGTGGTCGATGCGATCGGAGGCGATGAGCTCGTGCTGAATGGCATTCAGGAGCGCCAGGTTCGTGCCGCCGCGTATCGGCAGGTGCACGGCCGCGCGCTCGGCAACCTTCGTGCGTCGCGGATCGACGGCGATGAGAGTCGGTGGATCGGGGCCTGCCAGCCGGTCCAGCACGCGCATCCAGGCGACGGTCTGCGTCTCGGCCATGTTGTGCCCAACGAGGAAGAGCGTGTCGCACAGGTCGAAGTCCTCGATCGAGCCGGGATCGCCGTCGCACCCGAAGCTCTCCTTCAAAGCGGCGTCCGCCGTCGCCGTGCAGAGCCGCGTGTTCCCGTCGAGATGCGGAGTGCCGAGACCCGCCCGTACCAGAACGGCCAACGTGTAGTAGTCCTCGAGGAAGAGCTGGCCGGAGTTGTAGAACCCGAGTCCGAGCGGACCGGTCTCGTTCAGCACCTGGCGCGTGCGCTCGACGACGAGATCGAGCGCCTCGTCCCACGTCGAGGTTTCCAGTGAACCGTTTCGTCTCACAAGGGGTTTTGTGAGCCGATCCGGCGCGTTGTTCGCCTTCCACCCGTGGAGGCCCTTCGGCCCGAGCCGGCCGTGATTGACGCGGTCGCCCGCCCGCCCCCGTACGCCGACCATCCGGCCGTCCTTCACCGCGATGTCGAGCCCGCATCCGTTCGAACAGAGGACGCAGGCGGACTGAACCCAGGTGACCTCCTCCTCGCGCACTCCGTCCACGAGCAGCTCGTCGACGCGAACCGGCCAGGAATCCCCGCGCCCGAACGGCGTACGCGCCCCCCAGATGTCGGCTATCCGGTCAGGCGTTCGGCCGCTCATGGCGTCGTTCGAGCGATGGGCCTGTTCGTCATAGCCAAGCACCTGCCATGGCTCACTCCTCCGCTGATCTCCTACGAGATGCTTCGTCCGCTGACTACCGCGAGCGCGCTACCTCGAAACGAGTTGCAGATTGACAGGTCCGAGCACAAGACGCGTGTCGGTTTGCGGGATCACGACGAGGGTAAGCGGAGCAGCGATGCAGATCGGCTACGCACTCTCGAGCGAGGAGCATGCGCCACTCGACCTCGTACGGCATGCGACTGCAGCCGAAGACGCGGGTTTCGAGTTCGCGCTGATCAGCGACCACTTCCACCCGTGGATCGACCGCCAGGGGCAGAGCCCGTTCGTGTGGAGCGTGATCGGCGCGATCGCCGTCTCGACGGAGCGGATACAGCTCGGGACCGGCGTGACGTGTCCCATGATCCGGAACCATCCCGCGCTCGTCGCCCAGGCGGCGGCGACGACGGGAGCGCTGATGCCGAAGCGCTTCTTCCTCGGTCTCGGAACCGGCGAGAACCTGAACGAGCACATCCTCGGCGACCGCTGGCCGAGCCCCGACGAGCGGCAGAAGATGCTCGCCGAGGCCGTGGAGATCATCCGTGGCCTCTGGGAGGGCGAGCTCTTCAGTTTCGAGGGCGCCTACTACACCGTCGACCGCGCCCGCCTCTACACGCTGCCGGAGGAAGCCGTGCCGATCGTCGTGGCCGCGAGTGGACCCGAAGCTGCCCAGCTGGCCGCAGAAATCGGCGAGGGTCTCGTGAGCACGGCTCCCGAGCAGGAGCTCGTCGACGCTTTCCTCGATGCCGGAGGCCGGGGCCCGCGGTACGGCCAGTTGACCGTCTGCTGGGCGGCTTCCGAAGCCGATGCCCGCCGTACGGCACTCGAGTGGTGGCCGAACGCGGCGCTGAAGGGACCGCTCTCGCAGGAGCTGGCGCTGCCCATGTACTTCGAGGAGGCCGCGGCGACGGTGACGGAGGACGAGATCGCCGATGTGATTCCCTGCGGCCCCGATCTCGACGCGCACCTCGAAAAGATCGAGTCCTTCGCGGAGGCGGGTTTCGACCACGTGTACGTGCACCAGGTCGGTCCCGATCAAACGGGGTTCCTCGACGCCTACCGCGAGGTGCTCGAGGAGGCGCGCAACCTCGATGCGCGTCGCGTATCGAAGACCACCGCCTGAGCAAGCAGCAGAGCCCCGCCCGCGATGCGCCTCGACGTGCGCGGAGTGGCGAAGACAGACAGTTTCCGGCGGCTCTCGAGGATCGCGAGAGCCGCCGGAAACTCACTCACTCTTCCTTTTCGCCGCGGGCGGAGGGGTCGAGGCTCGTCGTCTCAGCCGACGAAGTCGCGTTCCGTGCTCGCGTCTTCTCGGCGAGCTTGTCCAGGTAGTCACCCACGTCCTTGGCCTTCGTCGCCAGAGCGCTCAGGACCTCCGGTGAGCGCTGTTCGGCGCCTTCCCTGAGCGAGGTGATCCACTCCTCGAGCCGTTGGTCGTAGCGCTTGAGTCGTGACTCCTGGCCCTCGTCCGCGGCATCGTCTTCGACGGTGCTCGTCCGTTCCGATTCGGTAGCTGGCGTCATTGCAGGCTCCCTTCTGAGCAGAAGCCCCGCTGGTCGGCGAGGCTTCTGGGTCGACGGTGTGCTGGTACCTCAGGTGCGAAGGGCTCTGTGGCCGCCCCCGCGATTCACCACGACGCGGTAGAGCGCGAGCAGGATGATCGAGCCGACGATTGCCGTCAGCCAGGACGAGATGTCGAAGAACTCGTCCATCGGATCCGCGCCGAAGAGCGCCCCAGCCAGGAAGCCCCCGAGGATCGCTCCCACCACGCCGATGACCGCAGTGATGATCCAGCCGCCCGGATCGTCGCCGGGCATGATCGCTTTGGCGATCGCGCCTGCGAATAGACCCAGGATGATGAACGCGATGATTCCCATGTGCCTTCTCCCTCTCGATTGGTACCGATGAGTTCCCCGACGAACGGGACCTGAAACGCCTCCGGACGGTCCGTCCTTCGTTCAGTCCCAGCGGCGGGAGAGGCGGAACGCGGCGTTGATGAGCCCCACGTGGCTGTACGTCTGCGGGAAGTTGCCGCTCTGCTCGAGCGTGTCCGGGAGGATGTCCTCGGAGTAGAGGCCGAGTCCGTTGTCCAGGCTCAGGAGCCGGTCGAAGAGCGCCCGCGCCTCGTCGGTGCGTCCGATCAGTGCAAGCGCCTCGACGAGCCAGAACGTGCACACGGTGAATGCCGCCTCCATGTGCCCGAAGTCGTCGCGAACCGTGTACCGGCGGAGGAGGCCGCCGTCGACGGAGAGCGAGGCGCGAGTGGCGTCGACGTGGCGCGAGGCGCGCGGGTCGTCGGGCTCGAAGAAGCCGAGGTGAATCGCGAGGAGCATCGCCGCGTCGAGCTGGGGCTCGCCCGCGACCTGCGTCAGCGCGCCGATCTCGTCGTTCCAGCAGCGCGTCTCGAGCAGCTCGCGCGCGCGCTCCTCCACCGAGCGGGCGTGTGCAGCGAGCTCCGGCGCGTCGAGCGTCTCGGCGACCTCCACCGCCCGCCGCGAGCCGGCCCAGTGCATGAGGACGGAGAAGCTGTGCAGGCGCGACTTCTCGCGGAACTCCCACAGCCCCGCGTCCGGCTCCTCGAGCCGTGCATCCATCTGGTCGACGAGGATCTGGACCATGTCGACGGCCGTGTGCCGGGGCACCTCGCCGAAGAATCTGGCATCGAGGAACAGCCTCGAGACGCCGAGCACCATCTCGCCGTAGACGTCGTTCTGGACGTGCTCGAACGCCTGGTTGCCGATCCGCACCGGGCCGTCGCCGTTGAATCCGCTCAGGTGCGGAAGCTCCCGCTCGGCCGCGTGAGAGTCGCCGTTGATCCGGTACGCGGGCTGGAGGACGCCCTCGTTCTCCTCGCACAGGTTCCGTAGGTACTCGAGGAACCGCTCCATCTCCTCCGAGTGGCCGAGCCGCTCGAGCGCGTTCAGCGTGAAGTACGCGTCGCGCAGCCAGCAGAAGCGGTAGTCCCACGTGCGCCCCGACCCGGGGTGCTCGGGGATGCTCGTGGTCGTCGCCGCCAGGAGCGCGCCGGTGTCGTCGTACTGGTGGAGCTTCAGCGCGAGCGCGGAGCGGACGACCTCCTGCTGGTAGTCACGCGGTATCCGCGTCCCCTTCACCCAGCGTCGCCAGTAGTCGAGCGTCCGCTCGAGGAAGCGCTCGGCGGTCTCCTCCAGCCCGGCCTCGAGCGGCTCGCCCCAGGTCAGCACCAGGTGCCGGTCGTGCTCGAGGAGGAAGGGCCGCTCGTCCTCGACGTAGGTCAGAGGCAGGTTCGTGGTGAGCCGCACAGGCGTCGGGAAGCCCGTGAACTCGATGTGGTTCGAGGCGCGCCAGCGGCCGATCTCGTCGAGCCCGTACTCGTATGTCGGGCGGCAGCGCACGAGCGCGCGCGGCTCCCCTGAGATCGGGCGCAGGATCCGGACGAGCATCGAGGGCTTGAAGAAGCGGTCGTACAGCTGGAACCGCGGAGCGAAGTCGATGAGCTCGAACGCGCCGCGCTCGCTGCGGAACACGGTCCGCAGCACATTGGTGTTTTCGAGGTAGGCCTGTTCGACGTCGGTGGCGTCCACGCCTTCGACCTTGAACGTACCGCCCTGCTCGCGGTCGAGCAGCGGGCCGAACACGAAGCTCGAGTCCGGTCGCGGCCAGCACATCCACTCGACCGAGCCCTCCTTCAGGAGCGCGCTGTACGAGCAGTTACCGATGATGGCGAGCCGTTTGAGCATGGATGAACCTATTCGCGGACGCGTAGGTTGTACCTACCCGTACCCGTGAGCAGGCTCGGGGATCCGTAGGCGCGAACCTCCGATCCGCGAGAATCCCCGAAGGCGGGCGCTTCGCGACCGCGGGGAACGATTGCCGAGTGAGGAGGGAAGCTGGCGCGTCACAGCGGTCACCTGGTCATCGCGAGCAACCGCTTGCCGATCCGTCTCGCCGTGTCCGACGACGCCATCGACGTCGCGCCGAGTGCCGGCGGGCTCGCGGTCGCGCTGCAGGCTGTTCGCGGAGATGCGACCTGGGTCGGGTGGCCTGGAACCGTCGTGCCGCAGGAGCAGGAGCGGCGGGTCAGGCAGCGCCTGCGGCGCGACAACCTCGCGCCGGTCCTGCTGACGGTGCAGGAAGAGGAGGACTTCTACAACCGAGTCTGCAACGACACGCTCTGGCCGCTCTTCCACTACTTCTCGGATCGTCTCCGGATCACGCCCGAGGCGTGGGATCGCTACGTCGAGGTGAACGAGCGTTTCGCGGAGGTGATCCTGGAGCACACGGAGTCCGGGAGCCGGGTCTGGATCCACGACTTCCACCTGATGCTCGTGCCCGAGCTCCTGCGCAAGCGCGACCCCAGTCTGTCGATCGGGTTCTTCCTGCACACGCCCTTCCCGTCGAGCGAGGTGTATCGCCTGCTTCCTGGGCGCGAGCAGCTCCTCCGCGGCGTCCTCGGCGCCGACTACGTCAGCTTCCAGATCGGCGACTACGCGAGGCACTTCCGCTCGTCGGTGCTCCGCATCCTCGGCGTCGATTCGAACCCCGACTGGCTCGAGATCGACAACCGGCGGGTCGGGATCGGCGTCGACCCGATCGGGATCGACACGGAGGGGTTCAGAGCGACGCTGAAGCTTCCGGAGACGGCGCGCCTGCTCGCCGATCTCGAGCAGCAGTACCAGGGGAAGCGTCTCGTCCTCGGCGTCGAGCGGCTCGACTACACGAAGGGGATTCCGCACAAGCTGCAGGCGTTCGAGCGTTTCCTCGAGCGGGATCCCTCGCGCGCTCGCACGACCACGATGATCCAGGTGCTCGTTCCTTCGAGGCTCGAGAGCCCGGAGTACCGGGCGCAGCGCGACGAGATCGAGCTGCTGATCGCACGCATCAACGGACGCTTCGGCCAGCCGGGGTCGACGCCGGTCGAGTACATCCATCGCGACATCTCGAAGCCGGGGCTCGTCGCGCTCTACCGGCGGGCGGACGTGATGATGGTCACCGCCCTCCGGGACGGGATGAACCTCGTCGCGCACGAGTTCGTGCTCTGCCAGTCGGAACCGGGACTGCCCGGCCGCTGGCGCGGCGCGCTCCTCCTCTCCGAGCTCGCGGGCGCGGCGCAGGTGCTGCCGGGCGCCCTCCTCGTGAATCCGTGGAACGTGGATGCAGTCGTCGAGCACGTGGGGACGGCACTCCAGCTCACTGCTCGCGAGCGGCAGCGGCGTCTGGAGACGATGGCCAAGCGGGTCGAGGACTTGGACACGCGGCGCTGGGCAGACGGCTTCCTGACGCGGCTCGGCCGCTATTCGCAGCGGGATCGCCGGACGAGGCGGCCGCCCGGGCTGGACGAGGCGGTCCGCGAACGAATCACGCGTCGCTTTGCCCGCGCTCGCGCGCGCTCGATCCTCCTCGACTACGACGGCACGCTCCGTGAGTTCGAGCTGCACCCCGACCTTGCGCAGCCGACCCCCGAGATCCGTGCGCTCCTGCGCTCGCTCGCAGCGCTTCCGGCGACGAGCGTGCACATCGTCAGCGGTCGCCGGCGCCGGAACCTCGAGCAGTGGCTCGGCCGCCTCCCGCTCCATCTGTGCGCCGAGCACGGCTACCTCGCACGGGAACCGGGCGGCGAGTGGCATGCGCTGCTCGACCTCGACCTCTCGTGGCTGCGTCCCATCGAGCGGCTGTTACGGCGCGTCGCGAGAGACGTCCCCGGAGCCCACGTCGAGCGGAAGGCGTGCAGCGTCGCGTGGCACTACCGCCAGGCGGAGCCCGAGTACGGGTCGTGGCGCGCTCGCGAACTCTTGAACGACCTCCACCAGCATCTCGCGGGCGCGCCGGCCGAGATCCTCGCCGGGCATCAGGTCGTGGAGGTGCGGGCACTCGGTGTGGACAAGGGCGTATACGTTCGCAGTCTCTTCCCGGACGGGAAGGACCCTGGCCACTTCGTGCTCGGGCTGGGCGACGACCGGACCGACCACGACCTCCTCGACGCGTTGCCCTCGGGGTCGATCGCGGGCCACGTTGGCGGCCTCCTCCCGAGCCTCCGCGGCTCCGCGGGCCGGCGCGAGGACATCCACATCGTCGGCCCCGGCGAGGTCCGCTCGTTCCTGCGAGACCTCGTCGACAGCGTCCCGTCGATCTAGGGCTGCTTTCGTCTTCGTTCGGCCCGCAGCGTGCGAAGCAAGGCGAAGCTCCACCAGCGCCACGCGGCGAACAGGAGGAACACGATCGCCGCGACGAACGCCTCGGAGGCACCGAACACCAGGTCGGTGACCAGGTAGAGGACGCCGGTCAGGGCGAGCGAGCTCGCAACCGTACCGGCGATCGCCTCGCGATTCGCCTTGCGCAGCAGGTAGTCCTTGTCGCCCTCGCGGAAGCGGAGCCGGTGATGAGCGGCAGGAGCCATGAAGAGGACGAGCGCGACGGAGGTGGCCACCAGCGTGCCGTAGTAGACGTACCGCTCGCTGTCGGTGAGGTCGGCGAATTGGTTGGTGAAGCTGATCGCCAGCAGGAAGCCGAGCAGCACCTGCGCGCCGGGGATGAGCGACCGGAGCTCCTGCAGGAGCTCGTTGTGCTCCCGCTCCAGACGAGCTTTGAGCTCCTCTTCGCGCTGTGCCTGAAGGATCAGATCTTCCGCGAAATCGTCTGCGGGGGGGTCGTTCATACGACGACGCGGACCGGGCGCCTGAAAGCAGCGGCATGTCCCCTCGCGTTCGCCTCGCGCAGCCCCTCTTCGTCGAGGGCGCCGATCCGAAGCAGGAGCTCGAGCTCGTCGCGGAGGTGTGTGCGCATCATCTCCGGCCCGTCCGTCGCGATCGTGAACGGCACCGCGTGGTCCGCGAACGTTCGGATCGTGTCGCGCACGGCGTCCTCGTCCGGCAATGCTTTCGTGAGCAGGTTGGAGGTGGGGCAGATCTCGAGCGTGATCCCCAGGTCGCGAATCGAGGCCATCAGGCTCGCGTCCTGCGCGGCGAGGATGCCGTGGCCGATCCGGTCCGGCCGGAGGCGCTCGACGACCTCGCCGATCTCCTCGCGGCCGGTGTCGCCTCCCTCCTCCCCGACGTGGATCGTGATGCCGAGCCCCGCGTCGCGCGCCGTCTCGACGATCGACTCGATCTGCGCGTACGCATAGCGGCCGCCGCCGGGTCGCGGCCCGGCGATGTCGATCCCGACGATTCCGCGGCTGGACCAGCCGATCGCCTTCTCCACGATGATCTCGTTCAGCCGGAGGTCGAACGTCCGGTCCATCATCAGGATCAGCCCGGCGTGCACCTGCGGGTACTCGATGCTCGCGCGATCGACGCCTCGGATCGCCGCCAGGATGATGTGGTCGAGGTCGCGCTCGCCCCCGCGGTTGCGCTTCATCGGGTTGAAGCGGAGCTCGAGCGTCGTGATGCGTTGCGAGCGGTACGCCCCGCCGATCGCCCCGTGCACCGAGCGCTCGACCGCGAGCGGGGACGACTGGATGATCTCCGTCCAGTGGTAGATCTGGTCGAGCTCGTCGAGTCCCTGGACGCCCTGGGGGTCGGAGACCGTGACGAGAGCGTCGAACTCCCAGAAGTCCTTGCACGGGAGCGCGATCCCCTGCTCGTGCGCGATCGACCAGAGGATGTCGGAGGCGACCGAGCCGCCGAGGTGCGTGTGGAGCTCCGCGAGCCCTTCGCCCTCGAGGATCATGGAGCGAGGCTACATCGGCTGGGCAGGTCGGAATCCGCTAGCGCGGATTCCGACCGCGAGAGTCGACGACGCTCGCCGCTCCGTTCCGCCCGCAGCCACAGTCCCAAGGCGGCCCGGGGTAGGCTCGCCGTCGGTGAACGTGAATCGTCTCGCTGCGAGCGCCACGAATCACTGCCTGACGGGCTGCGGCATCGGCGAGGTGCTCGGGATGGTGCTCGCGACCTGGTGGGGCTGGGGGAATGCGGCATCCATCGCGCTCGCGGTCGTGCTCGCGTTCTTCTTCGGCTACTCGCTGACGTTGATCCCGTTGCTGCGCGCCGGAACGGCGCTGGCGGCGGCGATCGGCATCGCACTCGTCGCCGACACGCTCTCGATCACGACGATGGAGATCGTCGACAACGCGGTGCTGCTGCTCTGGCCGGGCGCCATGGACGCGGGGCTCGACGATCTCCTGTTCTGGGGCTCGCTCGCGATCGCGCTCGCGGTTGCCTGGGGGCCGACGTTCGTCGTGAACCGCGCCCTGATCAGGCGCGGGAAGGGCCATGCGCGCGCGCACGCTGCGCACGGTCACGCCCACTGAGCCGCGAGACGGGTCGCGTTTCCGAGCGCGCGATCGCGAAGAACTCGAGGTACTGGTCGACCTCGGTCGCGAGGATCCTGCCGAGCCGCCCGAGCCGCACCGGACGGAGCTCCGACTCGACCGCACGGCGCAGCTCCAGCGTGATCGGCGGCACCGGCCACCTTACGCGCGTCGCCGCAGGATGAGCGCGACCAAGCATGTACCGCGCGTTCCCGCGTCTGCGACTCCGCAAACGCACGACAGCTGATCGTCAGACGGTCTTTGCCCAGGGCCGCGGGTCGGGAAGCGGCGTGAGGATCGGCTCGACCTGGGAGCGCAGGTGCTCGAAGGCAGGTGGAAGGATCAGCGTCTCGCCGAGATGCTGCGGGTCCTCGTCCAGCGAGAAGCCCGGGCCGAGAGTCGCGATCTCGAAGAGGATCCCGTTCGGCTCGCGGAAGTAGATCGAGCGGAACCAGAAGCGGTCGATGATCGGAGACGGTTGCATGCCCGCGGCCGTGACCCGCTCGTGCCACGCGCCGTGCTCGTCCAGCGTGGACGACCACGCGACGTGGTGGACGGTTCCGCCGCCGCCGAGGCCTCGCTCGGCCGGTGGCTCGTCGTAGACGTAGAGGCCGCCGCGGGAGGAGTCGCGCGCCTCCCAGGAGTTCTCCCCGGTGCGGGTGAACCCGAGCGTCTCCTCGAGAAGAGCCGTGCTCGCCGACGGCGCGACTGCATACGCGTGGACGGCGTCGAACCCCTGGAGCGCGTGCTCGGCCGGGACCTTCGGATGCTCGGCGACCAGCGGAGCGTCGTCCACGGTCGACACGACGAGTCGGTGCCTGAGCCCCTCGGGGTCCTCGAAGGTGACGCCCCCTGCGTCACGCGTCGCCGTCTTGGAGAGCCGCTCCTCCCAGAAGTCGAGCGACGACTCGGATCCGACGCGCCACTGGACCGTGTGGATCATCCCCGCCCCCGCACGGCCGCGGCGGACGCCCGGGTACTCGAAGAAGGTGATGTCGCTCCCAGGGGTGCCGTCCTCGTCCGCGTAGAAGAGGTGGTAGACGGTCGGGTCGTCCTGATTGACCGTCTTCTTCACGAGCCGGAGGCCGAGCACGCGTGTGTAGAAGTCGACGTTGCGCGGTGCGTCGCCCGTGATGCACGTCACGTGATGGATGCCGTCAAGGCGCATTCGCGCCCAGCGTAGCCGTCCGTCGTTAGGCTCCCCGGGTGAAGATCGGGATCGTCGTCCCGTTCTCGTGGTCGTTCTGGGGTGCCGTCGTGGAGCATGCGGAGCTGCAGGCGGAGGCGCTCGAGGCGCTCGGCCACGACGTCCGCCTGGTGATGGGCAACGACCCGCCGGGCCAGTTCACGCGGGTCCTGCACCCTCGCATGGGACGACATGGGAGCCCTCCGGACAACGTCATTCCGGTGGGGCGCTCGGTGATCGTCCCTGCGAACGGCTCCCTTCCCAACATCGTCCTCTCGCCGCGCTCGTACTTCCGCACGGTGCGCACGCTCGAGCGCGAGCGCTTCGACGTGCTCCACCTGCACGAGCCGATGACGCCCACGATCTGCCTGACGGCGCTGATCCGTGCCCGCTGCCCGCTCGTCGCGACGTTCCACGCGTCGGGCAACCTCGGCTGGATGAAGTGGGCGACTCCGCTGTGGGGGTTCCTGGTCGACCGCATCGACCACCGGATCGCGGTCTCCGAGCGCGCGCGGGAGTCCCAGAACGCCTGGCTGCCGGGCGACTACGAGGTGATCCCCAACGGCGTGCTCGTACCGGACGAGGCGCCTGTGGGCGAGCGTGAGCACCGCGTCGTCTTCGCCGGCAGGCAGGAGCCGCGCAAGGGTCTCCAGGTGCTGCTCCGCGCGTGGCCGGAGATCCACTCGCGAACCGGGCTGCGGCTCACGGTCGCGGGCGCGGATCCGCTCGCCGTCCGCCTCCTCCTCGCCCGGCTCCGCGTCTTCGACGAGGGGGTCGACGTGGTCGGCTTCCTCAGCCAGGACGAGCTCACCGCGACGCTGCTTCGCTCGAAGGCACTCATCGCGCCCTCGATCGGGCAGGAGAGCTTCGGCATGGTGTTGACGCGCGCTTTCGCCTGTGCGCTCCCGGTCGTTGCCTCCGACATTCCGGGGTACCGCGAGGTCCTGACGCCCGACGCGGCGGTCGCGGTCGCGCCCGACGACGCAACCGCGCTCGTCGACGCCGTGTCCGAGCTCGTCGCGGACGAGCCGCGGCGCCAAGGGATGGGCGAGGCGGCGCGAGAGCTCGCGATCGAGCGCTACTCGTGGCCGACGATCGCCGGGCGTCTCGAGCGGATCTACGAGAGCGTGACGGGGCTCGACCGCGCGAGGGCGAGGGCCGCGTGAGATCCGCCCGGCGGATCTGGAGAAGCGGGTGGACCCAGGCCGGGGTCGCCCTGGTCGCATTCGTCCTCGCCGCGACGCTCCTCTGGTGGCGCGGGCCCGAGTGGGGAAGCGTGCTCGACGCGTTCGAGCTCGTGATCTGGAGCTGGATCGTGCTCGCCTACCTGCTCAACGTCGTCTCGACGCTGTTTCGGGCGCTCTCGTGGCGGCTGACCGTCGGGCAGGCGCTTCCTCCGGAGCATCAGCCGAAGCTCGTGCACGTCCTCTCCTCGTTCGGCGTGGGTCTACTCGCCAACGCGATCGTGCCCGGGCGGCTCGGCGAGCTCGCGCGGGTCGCGACCCTTCGCCGCCACCTCCCGGACGCGCCGCCGGGCACGAGCGCGACGCTGGTCGGAACGGTCTTCGCTCACCGCCTCTTCGATCTCGTTCCCGCCTCGATCCTCGTCACCTGGGTGCTCCTGACGGCCGAGGTGCCGCACTGGGCGGTCGTCTCGATCATGATTGCGGCCGCGGTCGGCTTCGCGCTCTTCACCGTCGCATGGCTCGGCGCCAAACGGAACGCGAGGCCGGTCGTCAGCGAAGGCATGGGCTCGATCCGGGAGCTCGTGAGCATGGGCCGGCAGGGCCTCTCGGTGCTGAAGGCGCCCGTTCCGCTGGCCGCCGCGATCCTGCTGCAGTGCCTGGGGTGGCTCATGCAGCTCCTCGCGGTCTACGTCGCGATGCAGGCGTTCGGCATCGATGCGCCGCTGCCCGCCGCCGGGCTCGTGCTCGTCCTCATGAACATCGCGACCATCGTCCCCCTGTGGCCCGGCAACATCGGCCTCGTCCAGGCGGCCGTCGCGATCCCGCTCCGCAACTACGGCGTCCCGTACGCGACCGGCTTCGCGTACGGCCTCGCCCTCCAGGCGATCGAGATGGCGTGCGGGGTCGGGCTCGGCCTGCTCGCCATCGCGCGCGAGGGGATCTCGTTCGCGATGCTGCGCCGGATGGATGACGAGCAGGACTCCTCCGAGGACGCCGTCGCCGAGGTCCGCGAGATCGTCGAGGACCTCGACGACGCG